>DSDF01000123.1 GCA_011048835.1 Methanoculleus sp.
CGCCGGCATGCCGGCGAGCAGGAAGGTCACCCGCAGCGCCTCGTCCATCTCCTCCATTGAGATCCCCAGGTTCGGGGCTCCTGCCATCTGGGCCCGCACCGCGTGGCGGTCGCGCAGCGCCGCGGCGATGCAGACAGCGATGATCTTCTTCGTCTGCTTGGAAAGGGCTCCTTCGGACCAGATCCACTGGTCGAGCCCCATGACGCCCTTGTAGAGTTCTGGATCCAGATCCTTGAGGTTCTCGAAGATCTTGGGGACTTTGCCGATCTTGTCCTCGAGGGTCCTGAGCTGTTCGTCCATCATTGTTCACTCCTCCTCCAGGATCATCGGTTCACCGCAACAGACCAGTTCGCCGCCGCCGACCACCTTGACTTCCACCACGTTGCCGCAGATCTCACAGCGGTAGACCTGCCCTTCGGCCGATACATTTACCATTTTTCTCACCTTCTCCTGTTTTTACGCATTCAACACTGCTCAGGGTGATATCCCGTTCTCCGCACGGGTTATTTCTTCCGCTCTGGTGGATGTCTGGCGTCTTCCGGCGTCTTGATGTCGGGGCGCATGTGCGTCATGGGGAAGCAGTTATAGATCTCACATGCACAGGAAGGGCACTTTGTCAGGTCTTTGTCCACCTCGTCGATGTGGAGCTCCCGACCGCAGTCGATGCAGACGTACTTGCCGGGACCGACTTTTTCACCGGCCTTCACTTTTTTCGGACTCTCTGATGTCTCTGCCATGGTTTTACCACACAGGTCATAATCCCTAGGGTTATATAAAATTATGGGCTGTATGCTCGTGTACGGCACGAATCGGCTGTGTTTCCACCATGCTGCTTCGTTTCGCCGGCAACGCAACGAAAAGGTTGATGAAGGGCTTCTGCAAATATCCACCCATGCGGCCAACGATCATTGCACTGCTCGGGAGCCCCCTCGTCGGTGGGAACACCGCGAAGCTCCTCAATGAAGCGATACGGGGTGCGGAGGATGCCGGGTGCGAGGTGGAGAAGGTGGTCGTACCGCACCTGAAGTTCCGGCCCTGTATGGAGATCTTGCACTGCGTGGAGCACGAGACCTGCCGGATGCAGGATGATGTGACCCCCTTTTACGAGAAGTTCCGGGAGATGGACGGGCTGATCATCGCCGCCCCCATCATGACCATGGGCATTCCCGGGGCCCTGAAATCGTTCATGGACCGCTTCCAGGTCTACTATATGGCCAAGTACGAGCGAAAGCAGTCCTTCATCCCCCCCGACCACCGTGCCGTGCGCCGGATGCTGTTTCTCTCTATCGGCGGGATGGACATCCCGAACGACTTCGACGGGGCGCTGCTCACCGTGAAAGCGTTCGGCGAGATCATCGACTGCCCCCTGTGGGACACCGTGCTCAGGAACGACATGGACACCATCAAGGACATCACCACCCGCCCCGAGGTGATGGAGGAGGCGTACGGAAAGGCACAAGAGATGTGTACGCTCATCGGGAAGGATAGGGCGCGAAAGGAGTGACCGCCCGCCTACAGGACCCCCCGTTCCTTCAGGCTCACGTGGCCCTTCTTTCCCACGATGAGGTGGTCGAGGACCCGGATGCCAAGGATCGATCCCGCCTCCGCCAGCTGCCGGGTGATCTCGAGGTCCTGGGCGCTCGGCTCTGGGTTGCCCGAAGGGTGGTTGTGGACGAAGATCACCGAGGCGGCGCGGTCGGTGATGGCGTCGGCGTAGACTTCCCGGGGGTGGACCGGGCTGTGGTTGAGCAGGCCCTTTGTGATTACCCGTTTTTCGATGAGTTCGCCTGCCCCGTTGAGGGTGAGGCAGAGGAAGTACTCCTGCTGTTTGTCCAGAAGATTTGAGACGAGGGGGAGGATGTCCTGCGGCCCGGTGATCTTCGCCGCGTCCTCGGCGATGAGATAGCGGCGGGCCAGCTCGAACCCTGCCATGATCTGGCAGGCCTTGGTCTCGCCGATCCCCTCCATGCAGGTGAGGTCCCCGACGGCGAGCCCGCTTCCCTGTTCCTTCAGGACGTTCATGATATCGCCTGCAACCTGATAGACATCGCGCCCCTTCGTGCCCTTGCCGATGATCGCCGCGATCAGCTCCCGGTCCGAGAGTGCTGCCGGCCCTTTCTTGGTGAGCTTTTCCCGGGGGCGGTCGATTTTCGGGACATCCCGCATCCGTCTCATGGTCTCGCATGATCCATTGGCCACAGGATGCTATAGCGCTGTTGATTTGCGCTTTTTGCTATCGACATCACCTTTTATCTGGCATGGCGTGAAGGTTCTGTGCATGAGCGATACACAGGAGAACCTCATGGACGCGTTCGCGGGCGAGTCGCAGGCGAACAGGAAATACGCCGTATTCGCGGAAAAAGCAGACGCGGAGGATTTCCCGAACGTAGCCCGCGTGTTCCGGGCCGCCTCGGAGGCCGAGGCGATCCACGCAAAGCGCCTCCTCTTCGTCCTCCAGGCGATCAAATCCACCGAGGAGAACCTCGCCGCCTCGATCGAGGGCGAGACCGATGAGTTCACCACCATGTACCCCGCCTTCATCGAGCAGGCGGAGACGGAGAACCAGCCGGAGGCGGCGAAGGTCTTCCGGCATGCCATGGGTGCGGAAAAGGTGCATGCGCAGCGCTATACCCGGGCGCTCGAGGCGGTCAGGCAGGAGAAGGACCTCGATCTCAGTGCAGTCTATCTCTGTCCTGTCTGCGGCAACGTGGAACTGGACGAGGTGCCGGAAAACTGCCCGATCTGCAATGTGCCGGGCCGGATGTTCCGGGAAGTCGGGTAAACGACGCAGCGGTCTCTCTGCCCCCCACCTTTGTCCGCCGGGGTGCATCCCGACACGCATAAATAGCAGCGTCCAGATACCCTCGCAAATATGCCAGAAGTGAGGGTGTACTCCACCCGGGGGTGCCAGTACTGCCGTATGGTCAAGGCCTTGCTCGACAGGCTGGGTGTCGCATACGAGGACATCGACGTCGGAGCGGACCCTGCGAAAGCTGCAGAGATGATCGAGCTCTCCGGCCAGTTCGCCGTGCCGGTGACGGCGGTGGGCGGCGAGATCATCGTGGGCTATGACGCGAAGCGTCTCAATGAACTCTTCGGCAGCGAACAACGGGGCGACCTGTATGATGTCATCATCATCGGCGGCGGGCCCGCTGGGCTGACCGCGGGGATGTACGTGGCGCGCAAGAACATGCGGGGCATTCTCCTCACCGAGAACATCGGCGGGCAGGCGACAGAGTCCTGGGCCATCGAGAACTACATGGGCTACCGAATGGTCACCGGGCAGGAACTGATCGCCAAGTTCGAGGAGCAGGTGCGGGAGCTCCACCTGCACATCGAGCTGGACAGCGTCACCTCGGTCGTCAAAGAAGGCACGCTCTTCCGGGTGGACACCGTCTCCGAGCAGACCTTCACCGGCAAAAGCCTCATCCTCTGTTCCGGGGTGCGCCCCCGCTGGCTCGGCCTCGAAAACGAGGAGAAGTTCATCGGGCACGGCGAGAGCGTCTGCTCCACCTGCGACGGTCCCCTCTTCCGGGGCAAGGTGGTGGCCATCGTCGGCGGCGGCAACTACGCCCTCACCACCGCCATCGAGATGAGCGATATCGCGAAAGCGGTCTACCTGATCGTGCGCAGCACGATCAAGGCGGACGAGGTGTACCTCAAGCCCTACCGGGAGAAGGACACCATCACCACCTACCAAAACTACGTGGTCTCCGCGCTCCACGGTGACCGGTTCCTGGAGGCGATCACCATCCGCGAGCGGGATTCAGGCGAGGAGATCGAACTGCCGGTGGACGGGCTCTTCCTCTCCATCGGCCACGAGCCCAACACCGGGTTTTTGGACGGGCTGGTCGAGCTCAACGAGGCGGGGGAAGTGGTGGTGGACCAAAACTGCCACACCAGCGAGCCGGGCGTCTTCGCCGCCGGTGACATCACCAGCATCAACGGCAAGCAGGTGGTCATCGCCTGCGGCGAGGGGGCGAAGGCGGCGCTCGAGGCCTACGCCTACGTGATGAAGCAGGAATAACCTCGAAAAACGGGGTGCGGTGGGTGGGTTGCACCAGCGCACCGAATCCACCCCTCCCCGGCAATGCTTTTTGTGCCCTGCCCGCCCACCTGAGAGGTAATGGCAACCGATCGGGTGCTGCTCCTGCTCCTTGCGGGAGTGCTGGGCGTGCTGGCGGCAACCTTTGCCTGCGGCTGTGCTGGCGGCGGAGTGCAGCCGCTCATCGACGACCTCTCTTCGGATGACGCGGCCACCCAGAAGGCGGCGGCGGAACAGCTGGCCGACATCGGCACCCCCGCCGTCGAGCCCCTCATCGGGGTGTTCTCCTCCGGCGACCAGAGCGCCTCCCTGTGGGCGGCGGTCGCCCTCTGCGAGATCGGCGATGAGTCCATCGCTCCTCTGATCGATAGGCTCGGGGCGCCGGGCACGGAGGAGCGGATGTGGGCGGCAAATACCCTCGCCTGCATCGGCAGGCCTGCGATCCTGCCGCTGATCAGCGAGGTGGAGACCGGGACGGCGGCCTCGAAGGAGTCGGCACAGGTGGCGCTGATCAAGATAGGCGCCGATGCGGTGCCGATCATCGAGCAGCGCATGGCGGTGGTGGACGCGGAGCAGAAGGCAGTCTACCAATCCCTGCTCCAGTCGATCTACCTCACGGAGCAGCTGCGGGCGGGGAACGCGATCGGGAATACGACGGGGATGACGAGCGGATAGGGAGCGGGGCAGGGGACGGACCGGCGGCTGTGTGCCGCCGTCTCGTCCTCCCCCGATGAGCGCTCCAGATGCATCGCACATTCCCTACGAATAAATATCGGTCCTTATTACAAACTATTGTCCCCTATAGTTTATTTTAGAAATCAATATTTGTTGAGCCCTCGAACATCTTCCGCAAGACTGTCTGCGGAGAGATGGATGGGTAGCGGTTCCGTGTTTTTCGGGCAGCGTTCTGGCAGGATAATGTTCCTCCAGCTCCGGCTGCAGGGGCTCTTCGAGAAGGTCCGGCGCTTCAAACCGAAACGAATCTGGGAGAAATATCAGCAGATCTGTTATATATACGGACGAAGTCTCGATCGCAAGGAATACCCCGAGATCGCAAAGATGATCTACCAGGCGGACATGGAGATGACGCCGGGGCTGTTCCTCTCACTGCTCACCATGAGCGCGTTGCTCTGCTCGACGCTGGCCTTTTTCGTCTTCTGGTTGCCTTTGCGGCACGGGATCATGTCGGGGAATGGTGGCCGGCAGCCTCTCCCCGGCAGGATTACGCATGTAGAGTGCGATATAGCTCCCCTTTCCCCGACGAGGGGTCAATCGTACAGCCGGCCTTCTTCGGTCTCCTGAGAATGGCATCGGAAGGGATCAGGGGGGAGGTATTTCATCCCTCGGCCTCGATCACCGAGGCGGACCTCTGGGGGGGTGAGCACCGGCTCGAGATCCTGCACCATGTCAGGAGCCCGGGCATGTTCGTAGACGAGATCGATCCCCTCCCTGCCGGTGTTCCAGCGGAGAGGGGACTCGCAGGAGGGGCAGGTGGTGGCGACGATCTCCGCACCCGGTCTTTTCGTTCTCCTCGTCGCAGAGCCTGAAGCCGCACATCCACTGGAGTTCGCCGTCGCGCCCGGGGGAAGTGAATTTCTCTCTCCATGGCGTTCGTGAGGCTATCGGGAGAACAGATTGGTATATACGGGGAATCAAGATAGATCCCCCGTATCCTTCTCATCCGCTGTGCTGCGGTATCGTATCGGGGCCCTCATCCCAGGTACGGGTAGATCGGTTCCAGCTCCCGGTACCCGACCAGCCGTCCCGCGGCCCGCATAGAGGAGATCCTAGTACCGCCCGGTCTCGATTGCGGCATGGCCGAGCTCCCTCATCGAGAGAGGAAGGAGCTTGACGATCCCGACCCTGCCGGCAAGGGACTGGGATATCCGCTCCATCATCAGGAAATTCTGGGAGCCGGTGAGGATGAACCGCCCCGGCTTCGTGTGCCTGTCCAGGACACCCTGGAGATACGAAAACAGCTCCGGGACCCTCTGCACCTCATCAAAAACCGCCCCGGTCCCTTCGTACTGTGCGAGAAAGCTGCGCGGATCCTCCTCGGCGAAGGCGCGGGTGTCAGGGTCTTCCAGATGCCTCCCCGCTCTGGGGAGCGACAGCATCGGGCTCATGCCGAACATCATCGCCGATGGACAGAGACCAGCGCCTGCGAGCGTGGAACGAAAACGCTCCGCTGATTGCAGGGATCACCGGACTTCCTGCCGGAAGATCGAAAAATCGCGGATGGGTTCTTTCAGGAGAGACGGTATGGCGGGTCTCAGTGCCCCTTCCGCCTATCCTTTTCCCTATATCCCTCGAGCAGCACCGAGCAGATGTTCTTCACGGGCCGGTCGGTGTTTTCGCTGATGTGGAACTCGCAGAAGGGGCAGATGGTGACCACGATCTCCGCCCCGGTCTTCCGGATCTCCTCGTCGCGGAGCTTACCGAGCGCCGCCGCCTCCTCGGGCAGCCCGGAGCGCACGCCCCCGCCGGCGCCGCAGCACTGGTTGGGCATCTCCACAAACTCTTTCACCGCCATGCGCAGGAGCTCGCGGGGCTGCGCGGAGATCCCCTGGCCGCGCAGCAGGTGGCAGGGATCGTGGTAGGTGGCCCGGAGGTCGAGCTTCGCCGGGGGCTCGATGCCGTACTCGGTGAGGATCTCGGAGACGTCTTTGACCTCGAAGGGCGTGTCGTAGTCGTTTTTCAGGGTGGAGCCGCAGCCGGCGCACATGGTCATCACCGTCGCGATGCCCCGGCTCTCGAACGCTGCGATGTTCTTTTTCTTCAGGGCCTCGAGCACCCATGTCTGCCCGGTCCGGATCAGGGGGGATCCGCAGCAGACCTGGTCGTGGGGCACGATCACCCGGATGCCGTTCCGTTTCATGACCTCGATCATGTCGAGCGCGTTCTGCGGCACCCGGCCGTTGTACATGCAGCCCACGAAGAACCCCACCTCGCCCCGCACCGGCGCGTCGGGCTCGATCACCTCGGGCACCTGCTCCAGGAAGGTCGCTTCGGTGCGCACCACGCTCCTCCCCGTGTCCCGGACCAGGTTGGCCACCTCGACGTGGCGGGGGAGGGTGAGGCCCTTGCGGTTGGCGATCTCCCGCAGCTTCTCGATAGCCTTGCCCGGAGTCCGGATCTCTTTCGGGCAGACCTGCACGCAGCGCTGGCAGGTGGTGCAGGTAAACAACCCCTCCTCGATGGCCTTCTCGATGCGGTCGTCGGTGCACCGGGGGTCGAGAGCGATGCGCATCTCCTGGCGCATGTGGGTGGGGCCCAGGAACTCGGCCACCTTGATGGCCGGGCACTCCGAGACGCAGGAGAGGCACTCGATGCAGTCCCGCAGGGGTTTGATGGCCTCGATCTCCTCCTTTGTGGGGAGCTGTGCGTCGGCGGCGGTGGCGGGGGCGGCGAGCCGGTCCAGCAGCGGGGCGAGGTCGACGGTGAGGTCTTTGATCACCGGCAGGTTCAGGGGCTCGACGGTCATCCCGTCCTCGGCCTCCTTCATGCAGGCGAGCGCCGGCTCGCCGTTGACCCGCACCGCACAGCTGCCGCACTGGCCCGACCCGCAACAGTAGCGGTAGGAGAGCGAAGGGTCGAGGTCGTCGTGGATGGCGTGGAGGACGTGGAGCACCCGCGCCCCCTCGTTCGCGTCCACGGTGTAGGTCTCGTAGCGGGGTGCGTCATCGGTGGCGGGGTCATAGCGGGAGACCCGCACGGTGAGGGGCTTTGTTTTGTTCATGGCCGCACCCCCTCGATGCCCTTCCCTCTGATCGACTGGTAGGTGTGCCCGAAGGGGGACGCCTCGGGCGGCCATGCCGTCTCCAGATCGGTGCGCACGTGGGCGCCCCGGGATTCCCTGCGCAGAAGGGCGCCGGAGACGATCAGGGAGGAGAGGACGAGCATGTTCTCCACCGTGCAGCACTCCAGCAGGTTGGCCGGACCGGATGCCTTCGGCTTTTCTGCGGAGAGCTCCGTGAGCGTGGCGGCGAGGCTGCGCAGGCCGGCCCCGGTGCGGAATATCCCGGCGTCGCGCCACATGGCAAGCTTCAGGCGGTCGGTGATGGTCGAGGGAGGGGCGGTGCCCTCGAAGAAGGCATCGAGGCGGTCGTACTGCGCATCCACCTGGGCGATGTCGACGGAATGGGCGCGGACCGGGGCGCGCCCGGCGGACTCCCCGGCCCGTTTGCCGAAGACCTGGGTGTCGGCGAGGGCGTTGCCGCCCAGGCGGTTGGCCCCGTGGACCCCGCCGGTCACCTCGCCGCAGGCAAAGAGTCCAGGGATTGTGGTCGTCGCCTCCGGGGTGATCCGCAAGCCCCCCATGAGGTGGTGGGCGGTGGGCGCCACCTCCATGGGCTGTGTCCTGATATCCACCCCGAACTGCAAAAACTGCTCCAGCATGATGGGCAGCCGCTCCTCAATGGTCTCGGGCGAAAGATGGGTGACGTCCAGGTACACCCCGCCGTGGACGGTGCCCCTCCCCTCGAGCACCTCGGTGGCGATGGCGCGGGCGACCACGTCGCGGGTGGAGAGCTCCATCCGGTCGGGATCGTAGCGGTGCATGAACCGCTCTCCTGCGGCGTTGACGAGGATGCCCCCCTCGCCCCGCACCGCCTCGGTGATCAGCCGGCCCCGGGCGTCGTAGGGATAGACCGCCCCCGTGGGGTGGAACTGCACCATCTCCATATCCACGAGCTCCGCTCCCGCACGGTAGCCGAGGGCGTAGCCGTCCCCGGTGCCGGCGGCGGAGTTGGTGGAAATGTCGTAGACTTGCGTGCCCCCGCCGGTGGCGAGCACCGTGGCGTCGGCGCAGATCACCACCATCTCCCCCCGCCGGTCGAGGGCGACGGCCCCGCTCACCCGGTCGCCGTCCCGGAGCAGCTCGATGACCGTCATCTCCTGCAAGTGCTCGACAGGGCTCGCCCGCAGGCGCTCGGCGAGGGTCATCATCATCTCGTGGCCGGTGCGGTCGCCGGCGTAGCAGGTCCGGGGGAACCGCTGCCCGCCGAAGGGCCGCTGGGCCACCTGCCCGTCGTCGGTGACATCGAAGACCGCCCCCCAGCGGACGAGGTCGGCCATCCTCGCGGGCGCTTCTGTGACGAGGGCGTCCACCAGTGCGGTATCGTTGAGAAAGGCGCCGCCCCGCAGGGTATCCTCCACGTGCATCGGGCAGCCGTCGAGCTCGCGCAGCACGGCGTTGTAGCCCCCCTCGGCCATGGTGGTGCACCCGCCCTTGCCGATGAGCGTCTTGGAGATCATCACGGTCTCGCCGTATGCCGCCGCCTCGACCGCGGCACGCGCGCCGGCGCCGCCGCTCCCGATGACCAGCACATGGCAGCGAACCACGTCATCTGCATGCATCTTATATTCGGTTAGATGTAAATGTACATAAAAAATTGGTAAGAGACAGAGTGAGCCAGAAATGAGGCTTTTAATGAAGTTTGGCGGCACGTCCGTTGCCGATGAAAAATGCATCCGCCAGGTCGTTGATATCCTCGAAGGCCACCGTGCCGCCGGTGCCGAACTGGCGGTGGTGGTCTCCGCGATGTCCGGGATCACCGACCAGCTCCTGGCCATTGCCGAAGAGGTGGTGGACGCGCGGGACGAACCTCCCGTGGACACCTTCATCGATGCGCTGCGCACCCGGCACCTGCGGGTGCTCGACCACGTGGCAGGGGATGACGGCGAGGAGGTCCGGGAACTCATCGATGCGCGCCTGGACAACCTGAAAAACATCCTCAACGCCGTCCACACCCTGCGGGAGCTGACGCCCCGGTCGAGGGACTACGTGATCTCCTTCGGCGAGCGCCTCTCGGCGATCATCGTGAGTGCGGCGCTCCGCAGCCGGGGCATCCGGTCGGTCGCCCTCGACGGCTGCGAGGCGGGGCTCGTCACCTCCGACAACCACGGGGCATCCAGGGTGCTTCCCGAGAGCGCCACCCACATCCTGAGCAGGATCGAACCCCTGCTCCCCGACACCGTGCCGGTGATCATGGGCTTCATGGGCTGCACGAAGCAGGGCGTGCTCACCACGCTCGGCCGCAGCGGGTCCGACTACTCGGCGGCGGTGGTGGGAGCGGCCATCAACGCCGACGAGATCTGGATCTGGACCGACGTGGACGGCGTGATGACCGCCGATCCCCGGATCATCCATGATGCCCGGGTCCTTCCCTCGGTCTCGTACCTCGAGGCCATGGAGCTCTCCTATTTCGGGGCGAAAGTCCTTCACCCCCGCTCCATCGAGCCGGCGATGCAGAAGGACATCCCGGTCCGGGTGAAGCACACCTTCAACCCCTCGCATCCCGGCAGCCTCGTGGTGCAGGGCGAGCAGCGCGATCAACGCGTGGTCAAGGCCATCTCCTACATCGAGCGGGTCTCCCTCATCACCATCGCCGGCGCCCAGATGATCGGGCGGCCCGGCGTGGCGCAGGGCATCTTTTCGGCCCTTGCGGGGCGGGACGTCAACGTGATGATGATCTCGCAGGGCTCCTCGGAGGCCAATATCTCCCTGATCGTGGACGACGACCACCTTGACCGGGCCCTCGAGGCGCTGGGGGACGTCCAGAAAGCGGGGCTCATCCGCGACGTGACCCACAACCGGGACGTCATCGCCGTCGCCGTCGTCGGTTCGGGGATGGCCGGCACCCCCGGTATCAGCGGCCGCATCTTCACCGCCCTCGGGCGCGCACGGATCAACGTGATGATGATCTCGCAGGGCTCATCGGAGGTCAACGTTTCGTTCGTCGTGCGGCGCGAAGACGGGCCCGCAGCACTCCGGGTGCTTCACGACGAGTTCAGGCTCTCGGAGGAGTGCGATGACGACGCGTAGCTACCGGGAGGCGGGGGTCGACATCGACCTCGAGGCCGCCGCCGTCGCCGCGCTCGTCGCCCAGCTGACCTTCCGGCGGCGGGGATCGTTTTCCATGCACGGGGGCGTGGGCCATTTCGCCGGGCTGATCGAGTTCGGGGAGATGGCGCTGGCGCTCGCCGTGGACGGCGTGGGCACCAAGATGCTCCTCGCCGACCGCCTGCAGGACTGGACCACCGTGGGCATCGACTGCATCGCCATGAACGTCAACGACCTCTACGTGATGAACATGGAACCTGTGGCGTTCGTCGATTATATCGCCACCGACGCCCTCTCCGTGGAGAAAATGGCCCAGATCGGGGTGGGGCTCAACCGGGGGGCCGAACTGGCCAACCTCAATATCATCGGCGGGGAGACGGCGACGCTCAAAGGCCTCGTCAACGGCCTCGACCTCGCCGGCACCTGCCTCGGCGTCCAGAAGCGGGACCGCATCGTCACCGGGGAGCGGATCACCCCCGGGGATGCAATCGTCGGGGTGCCGTCGAGCGGCATCCACAGCAACGGCCTCACCCTCGCCCGGAAACTGGTGGAGGAACACGCATCGTTCGAGGAGCGGCTCGGGGGAGGGAGGACCTTCGGGGAGGAGTTGCTCACCCCCACACGCATCTACGCCGAGGCGCTCGCGGTTACCGCGGCGGCGGAAGTACACGGGATGTGCCATATCACCGGCGGGGGCCTGCGCAATTTAACCCGGCTCGGCAGCGTCGGGTTCTCGATCACCGACCCCTTCCCTCCCCAGCCCATTTTCCGCTGGATGGCCGAGGCGGGCGGCGTGGCGGCGGAGGAGATGTACCGCACCTTCAACATGGGCATGGGCTACGCCTTCGTCGTGGCCCCGGAGGCGGTCGATGCCGTGGCTGCCATCGTGCCCGACGCCCGTCTGGTCGGCGAGATCGTGGCGGCGCCCGGCGTGTGGCTGGAAGGAACAGAAATTACCTGAACCCGTTTTTTCGGTGGGCGAGACCGCTGCAGGGCGGAAAATGGAAATAAATCAGTCGGCCCCGCCCCTTCCCTCGAAGACGATCATCGCTTTAGGAGCGTATTCTCCGAGCTCTTCGTAGAAATATTTCACCATTGCAGGATCGGAGTCTTCGATTGCCGCCTGGATGGTGCGGACGAGCCACTGGGGAAGTTCGTTCTGCTCATCCAGCGAATTCATAATCACCACGATCGCCTCATCAACATCGACTTTCTTGAACCAGCGGTACGCCATTGTTGCATCACACCTTGAAGACAGGCGTAAATGGCATATGGCTCTATAAAAAGGTAGCGGTGGCGGGTGCAGGGCTTATTCGCCCTTCCGCTCCACCTCGAGGGGTTCCTGCGCGGCATTCGGGCTGATGAGAGCCGAATTGCCGTCGGGATCCTCGAGGATGACGGTGAAGGGGAATGCGAGGTGGCGGGCGTCGTTGATCTTTGCTTTGAGCGCCAGGGCGACGTCGCGCTGCTCGCCCTCCGCCCAGGAGAGCACGCGGTCGACGACGCTCTCGAAGCGGTAGAGCACGCCTTCCACGTTGCTGATGAACGCTTCGCAGATCGGTCCCGGCTCGACTTTGATCCCCAGTTCCGGCACCTCGATGGTGCCCGTGGTGCTCCTGACCACCCGGGCCTCGAGATCCTCCTCCGTCTCGACGGCGAGGGTGTAGCGAACCGGCTCGCCCGCACCGAGGATGATGGTGTCCACGAGACGGTAGCCGCATTCGCACGAGGCGGTCATAAGAAGGATATCGGAGAAAAAAGGGATGTTTTCCGTCTGGTATAGGTATTCAATCTCGGTATTACACACAGGACAGGGGCCGGGAACCACGCGCCGCACTACAGTCCTCCGCCGATCTTCTCGCGGGAGATCTTTACCGACATGGGTGTCACCACCACATAGCGCGCCTCGCCGAGGCCCACGATATCGCCTTTGACGTCGGCTGCCACCTCGCGCAGATCCTTGAGCACCCGCTCGTAGGTGATCTTGTCCATCTTCAGGCGCGACACGTCGACAATGACGATATTGCCGTTGTAGATCTCGTCCTTGATCCGAGGCGTATCCTTGAGGTCGCCGATATTTGCGATCTTGACGTACATCGAGGCGGGCGCCTCTTCGCCCACGGATTCGTAACTCTGCAGATCGAGTTCCATATACTCCATTTCGCTCGAAGGAGTCCCTTTCCCCAACAGAGAATCAAGGAATTTGGCCATAAAAAGATTGTACAATGAATTTTATTTAATAGTATCCATTCTGTGGTTCTTAGAGCTCGAAATTCCAGATGTCGTCTCCGACATAGTGGACATTCCTGACTGCTTTTCCTTTTTCAAGGTGCCGGATTTCTGCCGCGTCGTAGAGGGCGATGCCGATGGCGAGCGGCGTGCCGTACCGCTCCTCGGCGATGACCACCGGGCCGCCCGCGACCACGTCGTCCGTGACCGAGATGATGCCGGGGCGCATCACGTCGGCGCCGTTGGCCATGAACCTGACCGCGCCCGAATCGACGACCACGCGGCGCGCCGGAAACGGCCGCGCAATCGCCCCGCGGAGGGTCGGGAAGATGTGCCCCTCGATCTCCATCAGCAGCGGCTGTTTGTCCACCAGGATGAACGTCACGTCGCCGTCCGTCTCTGCCATCTCCATCTTTTCGGGGGCAAAGAGGGATGCGCTCTCTCCAATCTCCGCGCCGAGCCGGTCCCGTACCTCTGCAGTTTTCGACTTCTTCATTGCATGGCGTTTCTTTACTCTCAGCGGTGGCATGAAATCGAGAAAATGTATTGGCTCCTCATCAATAAATGGTTTTTTGGCTGACTGCGCTAGATTTATCTATCTTCCTCTCGCAATTGTAGTACTCCTCATCGAACAGTTAAGGGAATTCTATGACCAGAAGACCGTTGGAAATTTTAGATCAGGCCCTCAATCGGAACCCTGTCATCGTAAGCCTGAAGGGGGGCCGGGAAATCCGGGGTATCCTGCAGGGCTATGACGTGCATATGAACCTCGTCCTCGATAAAGCGGAGGAGGAGGTTGAGGGGTCGCTCCAGAGTTTCGGTACACTCATTATTCGCGGGGACAATGTGATCTACATCTCCCCGTCCGTGGATTAATACACAGGTGATTGACAATGTCCAAAGGTACGCCTTCAATGGGTAAACGCCAGAAGAATACGCATATCGTCTGCAGACGATGCGGCAGGAAATCTTTTCACGCCCGCCACAAGGTCTGCGCGTCCTGCGGGTTCGGGAACAGTAAACGAATACGGAAATATTCCTGGGTAACCAAGAAGCCGAAGATCCCCACTCACTAGAGTCCTGCTATGTGTGGTATCGTTGGCATCGTCGATGTCGGCGGAGCGTCCTTCCCTCTCTACTATGCCCTGTTTGCGCTCCAGCACCGGGGGCAGGAGAGTGCCGGCATCACCACATACGACGGCGAGGGGCTCCGCAAACACAAGGCGCAGGGGCTCGTTGCCGAGGTGTTCGATGAGTCTGTGTTACGGGAGCTGGAAGGGACGGTTGGCATCGGCCATGTCCGCTACCCCACGACGGGGGCAAAGATCCCCGAGAACATCCAGCCCTTCAATGTCACGTACCGGGACCGGAAAATCGCCATCGCCCATAACGGCAACCTCGTCAATGCCGCAGAGCTTCGTGAACACTATGCACAGCGGGGCCAGATCTTCTGCACGACCACCGACACGGAGGTCATTGCCAATATCATCGCCGACGAGCTGCGCAAATCGTCCGATATCACCGATGCGGTCCTGCTCTGCATGAAGCGGCTCCGCGGCTCCTATTCTGTCGTGATGCTGGTGGACAATGCCGTGTATGCCTTTCGTGACCCCCTCGGCATCCGCCCGCTCTGCATCGGGGAGACCGACCGGGGCTACATCGTGGCCTCGGAGAGCGTGGCGATCGATGCCCTCAACGGCCGGTTTCTGCGCGATGTGCGCCCCGGGGAGCTGGTCTGCCTGACCGGGTCCGGGATCCGCTGCATGCAGATCGCGGTCGCCAACCACCGGGCGCACTGCATTTTCGAGTACATCTATTTTGCCCGGGCCGACTCGGTGCTCGACGGCCGCCTGGTCTACGAGGTGCGGCGCAACATCGGCAGGTACCTCTACGAGGAGCAGCCGGTTCCCGCCGACATCGTCTCGCCCGTTCCTGACTCAGGCATCGCCCACGCCATCGGCTATGCCGAAGGCTCGGGGATCCCCTACCGCGAGGGCCTGATGAAGAACCGCTATATGGGCCGCACGTTCATCATGCCCACCCAGGAGGCGCGGGAGAATGCCGTGCGCATGAAGCTCAACCCCGTCAGGGGTCATATCGCCGAAAAATCGGTCGTCCTGATCGACGACTCCATCGTGCGGGGGACCACATCGCGGCGGATCATCAATATCGTGAAGGAGGCGGGCGCCGCAGCGGTCCACATGCGCATCGGCTCGCCGCCCATCCGGTCGCCCTGCTATCTTGGCGTGGACATGCCCACGCAGGAGGAGCTGATCGCCAGCGGCAGGGAATGCGACGCGGTCAGGGAGAGCATCGGGGCAACCTCCCTCCACCACGTCTCGCTGGAAAATCTCATCCGCGCCATCGGCATGGATGAGGCGGACCTCTGCACCGGGTGCATCACCGGCTGCTACCCCATGGCCATACGCAAGGAGAAGTGTGCGGAGCGCGTCGTGGACTTCGTGGCCGGCAGTTACCAGTCCCACCTGGCAACATTTGAGAAAGAAACCTCTCAGGATTCCTGAGACGGCCCCTCGCGCAAATTTTTGTTCGGACAGAACGCGTAATAGCTCCTGCAGGAGCGATGAAAGGAATGAAACGATAGCGAGGGATGGATTTGAACCATCGGTCTACGGGTTATGAGCCCGTCGGGATTTCCTGACTACCCCACCTCGCTGCATGGGCGGATATATACATAGCATATAGGGGAAGATATAGTTTTTCATCCCGTCGTTTCTCCGTTTCGCAACAATCATCCCCCTGCCGCAACAGGCTCATGTGGGTGGGCGATCTAATCTCTGATCCATGGAGCCAGAAGATCCACTCGACGACGAACTGCAGGAGCTGCGAAAGAAGCGCCTGCGCGAGATGGAGCAGGCACTGTTCCGGAGCGAAGGGGCGGCGGTTATCGACGTGACCGACGCAACCATCGGTGGCATGGTCCGGGCCCATCCCTATGTGCTCGTCGATTTCTGGGCGGAATGGTGCGGGCCGTGCCGCACCGTGGGCCCGGTGGTCGAGGAGCTCGCTCTGGAGTTCGAAGGAAGGGTGACCATCGCGAAGTGCAATGTCGATGAAAACCCGCGCGTCGCGGCGCAGCTCTCCATATCCGCGATCCCGACTCTGATCCTCTTTGCCCACGGGCAGATGGTCGATCGCATCACCGGCGCATACCCGAAGGCGCAGATACGGCAGCGGATGCAGCGGGCGTTCGGGCACTAGGGCGGAGGTCAGATCTGCATTCCGCTCCGGGTGAATGCGCGTGAATTGATCTTTGCCGCCATGATGAAGTCGTTGAGCGTCAGCCCGCCGCAGGCATAACTGTACCAGGCGATCTCCACGTACCGCTGTTCGGTAATGGCGATGTCGGGGAAGTGCCCCTGCTGTGCGGCAAGCCCGGCGATTTCTCCGATGAAGTCTAAGCATTCCTGGAAGCTTTTCAGGGCGAACCTTCGTGTGAGGCGGCCGTCGGCCAGCGACCACCCGGCGACCTCATGCCTGAGATCGAACACCTCCTTTCTGGTCAGCGGGCTGATGCCCTCGATATTGGGGGTGCACGTCATGGACGCCAGTTCCATGGTAGGCGTTTGACCGGTCGGAAAAAAAGGTTATCTGAGGGCCTCGCCCGCCTCGCCGTCGCCGGTGGTCTCACCGGTCTCTGCACCGGTCCGGTCGAGGGCCGTGCCCACGAGCAGGACGACGGTGGAGAGGGGCAGGGCGATGATCAGGGGGTCGACCGCCTGCCAGAAACTGGAGAGGAGTGCCGGTACCCCGAAGATCGCCTGGGATACGCCGAGTACCGAGGACTCTGCCTTATGCACGAACGCTGTCCACATAAACCACGCAATGGTGCCGGCGACCAGGCTGGCGATGGCGGCGTTCCTGGAGGGGGTGCGTGCGTAGAGGGCGGCCGCGTAGGCGGGGAGGAACGCAGCTGCGCAGAGGCCCATGAACATCGCTGTCGCACGGGCGATGATGCTCACCGGCATGAGGTAGGCGAGCCCCACGCTCGCCACGATCATGAGCACGCAGCCGGTCTGGCTTGCCCGCAGCGAGGGAACGTTGCCCCTGATGCTCCGCCAGATATCGTGGCCGAGGGCGGTGCCCATGGTGTGGATGAGCGAGGAGAGCGTGGACATGGCCGCGGCGAGGAGGGCGAGCATGAACACGATGATGAAGATGTCGGGCATGGAGGCGTTGATGTACGCGGGGATGATGGCATCGACGTTGCCGCCCGCCACCTCGAGGGCGATCGAGCCGGTGTTCTGGACGAAGTAGACGTTGGTGAGGGCTCCCACGGTGAAGGCAACCCCGGTCATCATGAGGATGAACGGTCCGCCGATGAATATCGCACGGTGAATGGCCCGGCTGTCTTTTACGGTCATGAACCGCACCACGAGCTGGGGCTGGGCCAGCACCCCGATCCCCACGCCGAGCACGATGGTGGTCACGAGTGTCAGCCATATGGGGCTTCCCAGCACCGGCATGGACGTCCACCCGGTATGGCCCGCGGCGGCCATCGCCTCGGGCACCATGGACGTGAGGCCGTCAAGGGCGGCATGCGCTTCCATCACGCCGCCGAGGTGGACATAGGTGAGCACCAGGAGGATTGTCATGCCGACGAGCATGATGGCCCCCTGCATGGCATCCGTGTACATCACGGCGATCAGGCCGCCGAGCACGACGTAGAGGGCAACAATGGCTGCAAACCCGAGGAGCGCCGAATCGTAGGGGATGGCGAGCGTCGTCTCGATGAACCGCGCCCCGCCGATGAGGATGGCCGCGGTATACAGGGGCATGGCGACGACGATCACCAGGCCGGCGGCATACCGCATGAACTTCGATGCGTAGCATTTTCCCAGCAGATCGGGGAAGGTTACCGCATGCAGGCGCTGGCCTATCTCCCTGGTCTTTTTGCCGAAGATGACGAACGCCAGAAAGATGCCGACCCCGATGTTGAGCACGGTCAGCCAGATCAGCCCCATGCCCAGCTGGGCGGCGACGCCGCCGAACCCGACGATGGCCGAGGTGCTGATGAAGGTGGCCCCGTAGGAGAGCGCCAGGATGGCCGGATGGATGCGCCGTCCGGCGACCAGGTAGTCCTCGTGCTCCTTCGTATGCCGGTACCCGAGCCAGCCGAGGGTGATGATGGCTGCAAGGTAGAGGAGCGTGACCGCGGCGAGGGTGAGGGTATTAACTGCCATGCATCTCATCTCCTCCGCTGTTCCAGTTCAGCAGACCATACACCATACACGCGAGCGTAAAGCCGAGTGCGAGCAGATACGCACACCAGATTTGTGGATCGTTAATTCCAAACATGAACATTACCTCCCGGTATGTGACAACCGGATCCAATGCACGGGAACTCAGCGCAGAGCCGGTTCCCTACCTAAAGAAGAACGCAAAAAAGCCAATTCCGCATGCAACGATGCGGTCCGATGGGCAGATGCGGGCATTCATGCGCGAATACCAACTATGCTGTGCGCCTCCCGCCTATTTAATACTACGCCCGGTACGTTCATGGGGGCCGGAGGAGAGTGTACTGCGCGGGAACGGGCATGACAGCGGAAGGAGGGGATGTTCCGGGTGAATGATGTGCTGGCCGGTGCTGCGGATCTCGCCTTCTCGCTGCTGGCGCAATCGGTGCCCGCTATCGTGATCGGCGTGCTGATCGCCGAAGTGTTCGTCGCCCTGCATATCACGGAGGCGATCGCTCGCCTGGTGCGGCCCGTCACCCGGTTCGCCCACCTCTGCGACGAGGCCGGGGCATCGTTCATGCTGGCTTTCATCTCGCCCAATGCGGCCAATGCGATGCTCGTGGACTTCTACCAGAAGGACACCATCGACCGCACCGAGCTGATTCTCGCCTCGCTGTTGAACTCGTTTCCTGCAATCGTCATGCACTGGCGCGTTCTTTTGCCCGTGTATATTCCGCTGCTCGGGACCGCCGGGCTGATCTACTTTCTCCTGCTCACCGCGGTGGGTTTTTGCAAGTCCGGGCTCATCATGCTTGTTGCGCGTCTCCTCCTCCCCGGCCGGTCGCACTGCGATCCGGCGGTGCCCCAGGCGCGGCGGATCCCGCTCTCCAGGCTTCCGCGGGAGGTGTTCTGTGCGGCGAAAGCGCCCCTCCGCCGTATCCTTGTCATCACTGTCCCCACGATCCTGCTCGTCGCCCTGCTCATCGAACTGGGCGTTTTCGATAGGCTCGCCGACGTACTCGAGGGCGCCACCCGGCTCTTTCCCGTGCCGGCGGAAGGCCTTGGCATCATCGCCGCCCAGTTTGCCAACTTCGTGGCGGCGGCAAGCGTCGCCTCGCCGCTCTATTACAGCGGGGCGATTTCGACCCGCGATCTGGTGATCACCCTGCTGGCGGGCAACGTGCTCTCGAGCGTCACCCGGAGCTTCCGCTGGCTCGGCTCCTATTACATCGCCATCTTCGGGCCGCGGCTGGGCACCGAGATCATGGTGATCTCGACGGCGATGCGAAACGGGCTGATGGTGATCCTGATCTTCGCCCTTGCCCGGATCTGGCAGTGAACGGTGGTCCCGTGCGGTGGGGCACGGGCTTCTCGGGCGGGGAGGGGAGGCAGGAAATCGCCCGGAATCGGTGCCCGGTCTGCGCGCCCTGCGGGCCAGAATTCGTGCCTCAAAATGAAAAAACGCCATTGCAGGAATTATATGCATGATTGTGGATATATCGGCCGTTTCTCCCGTTTCCGCCGGGGGGTGCCCCGGTGGCAGGTCCGGGCCCGTCGCTCTGGCAGGTATGCAGGAAATGGCGCTACCATTTCCGGTATTTCAGGCCGTTCCGCAGGGCCGGGGACGTGCGGCACGGGCCGCCGCGACCACAAACTATATAACGCCTCCTTAAAACCAGTTGTTTGTAGGATTGCAAGGAAATGAGTGCAATGGATGCCCACTTTGTGCTAAAACCAATGGAAATGTATGATATGGAAGAACGGGACGAAATCCCTCTTGATATCGGCGAAAAACCCTTCCCATTCGACTATCAGGCGTATATGAGGGTCAAAAACTCCTCCCTTCTCTCCATGATGTACGAGCGGGACGAACTCGACTGATACCACCACCCGGAGTGTCCCGTCAGGCGCACCTGGCGCCTCTGTCAGTGCGGGATACGCATTCTTGTTTTTTGGCAGTGATGCGGCAGTGAGCGCCCGGCATGCATGTCGTCAGAGGTACTCGAGCCGGTAGTCCGTCGTGCCGAGTCCGAGGCGCTCGGCATGGACGATCTGGATATCGCCATCGGTATGGGGCCACGTTCCCCTGAACTTATGCTCTCCCGGCCGGTGGTGTGCGGAGAGCAGCGATCCGGCCAGCCCCTGCTGCCGGTTGACCAGATCGAGGCTCGCCCTGTCCAGTGCGACGGGATCCGTCGAGGCGAGGATGCCGATGTCGGGCACGATCGGGGCATCGCTCCATGGAACGCAGTCGCAGTCGGGGGTGATGTGCAGGAGAAAGTTGAGATAGCCGACCTTTCCTGCCTTTTGGGCGGCGATGCCGCAGGCGTACTCCGCCATCCGCTCCAGAAACACCGGCACGCCGTGTTCCCAATCGAAGGCGATTGCCCCGGCAGGGCAGACGGTGATGCACTCCCCGCACCCGATACATCGTTCGATGCGGATGCGGGATGCCCCCTCAACCGCCTCGATTGCCGCGCGCGGGCAGGCGAGGGCGCATTCGCCGCACCCGGTGCAGAGGGCGGGGTCGACTGCCGGTTGCAGGCCCGCATGCTGCTCCAGTTTTCCTGCGGCGGGTGCGCAGCCCATGGCGAGGTTCTTGATCGCCCCGCCGAACCCGGCGAGTTCGTGGCCCTTGAAGTGGGAGAGCACGATCATGCTGTCCGCGTCGCAGATATCGCCGGCGATCTTCACCGAGGAGAAATGGGTGCCGGCAACGGGCGCCTCACGGGAATGGGCGCTTGTTAAGCCGTCGGCGATGATCACCGGAGCCCCGGCAACCGCATAGGCGAACCCGTGCTCGATGGCGGTGGTGAGGTGGTCGACGGCGTTGTCCCTGCTCCCAGTGTACAGGGTGTTGGTATCGGTGAGAAAAGGGCGGGCGCCGCACTGCCG
The DNA here is from genome assembly GCA_011048835.1 of Methanoculleus sp. Taxonomy (GTDB): domain Archaea; phylum Halobacteriota; class Methanomicrobia; order Methanomicrobiales; family Methanomicrobiaceae; genus DSDF01. The sequence continues at coordinate 21,212 of DSDF01000123.1, forward strand.
CACCCGGTCGACGAGAGCACGCACGAACACGGGGGAGAGGTAGGTGGTGTTCCCTTTCTCGCCGAAGTGCAGCTTGATCGCCGTGCGGTCCCCTTTCGCAACCAATGTGTCGAATCCGGCAGCATCGAAGAGGCGCTGCAGTTTGTGAGGGATGCTGTCGCCGGGCCCGCGGGCCCGAAGATCGGCAACGTAGACGGTGCTTGCCATGGTGTATGCCCCGCAAATACCGCGATATTTGCGTTATTTATACAAATAATGTCGTCCTCCGGCGGAAATTCACGTGACCACGGCCCGGTTGAACGCCCAGCGGGAGAGGAGGAACATCCCGACGCAGAAGCCCAGCAGCACGAGGTAGGAGGCGAGGATGATCTGCGGCGTATAGACAAATTCGATGCCTATTGCGGAGAAGCTGCTGCCGATGGCAAAGTACCGGATGCCGTTGATGAGGTGGGTGAGGGGGTTCGCGACGGCAAGGGCCTGCAGGAATGGCGGGAACGCGGTGGTGGGATAGAGGGCGTTGCTGGTGAAAAAGATAGGCAGGGTGAGCAGGGTGATGATCCCCTGCAGGCCCTCGGGGCTCTCCATGCTCACCGCGATCGTTGCCGAGAGGAAGAGGAACCCGAGGGCGAACGTCCCGACAAATGCGAGGATGCCGAGCACGGCGATCGCGGTCTCCACCCCCGTATACCCCGAGAAGAACCGGACCCCGAGGATGAGACCGAAGACCATGATGATGATCGACTGGATCCACGCTTTCGTCACCCCCGAGAGCCCGATGCCGAGGACGATGTGGGTTCTCGGGAGAGGGCTCGCGAATATCTCCCGCATCAGCCCCCAGTTTTTATCGAACAGGATGACCACCCCTCCGAAAAGACTGGTAAACAGGGTGGTCATGGCGATCACGCCGGCGCCCATGAAGGTCAGGTAGCCGATCTGCTCGATCCCGGCGCCCGGCGTGAAGCGTGCGCTCAACCGGTCGAAATTGCTTGACATGGCCACCCCGAAAAACGCCATCCAGAGCGCGGGCTGGACCAGCGAGGAGACGAGCAGTGTTTTGAACCGGAAAAACCGGAGCATGTCCCTCCAGTACACGGTCGCGAACCCGACGTTCATCGGGATCGCCCCCGTCCGGCCCCCCACTTCTGCGCCCCCTCGTCCCGCAAATCGCGCCCCGTATAATGGACGAAGACATCATCCATGGAGGGTTTTTTCAGATTCACCGCGGTGACGGCGATACCCCGGCTCCTGATCGCATCCATGATGGCGGGGAGCACCCTGGTCCCGTCCTCTGTGACGGTAAACACCGTACCATTGCGCTTCTGGCGGACATCCCGCACGTATGCGAGGCTCCCGAGCACGTCTTCGGTCCCTGCGGTGTCGCTGGTTTCCACGTACATCACGTCCTCTCCAAGACCGTTTTTCAGGGCGAGCGGGGTGCCGGTGACGATGATCCTGCCGTGATCGATGATGCTGATCCGGTTGCTCAGGTGGTCTGCCTCGTCCATATAATGGGTGGTGAGAAATATGGTGGTCCCCGCGCGGTTGACCTCCCGGAGATATTCCCACATCCTGATCCGGGTCTGGGGATCGAGGCCGATGGTGGGCTCGTCGAGGAAAAGGACCTGCGGCCTCGTCATGAGGCCGCGGGCGATCTCGAGCCTCCGTTTCATCCCGCCCGAGAGTTCCTTGGTGCGTGCGTCGCGTTTTTCTTCGAGCTCGACCAGCCCGAGCAGCTCGTCGATACGCCTCCTCCGCTCCTGCCGGGGGAGATTGTAGAGCCGGCCGTGAAATTCGAGGATTTCCCAGACGGTCATGTCCCGGTCGAGGGTGACCTCCTGGAAGACGATCCCGATCGAGCGGCGCACCATGTCCGGTGCGGTGCGCACGTCGTGGCCTGCGATGCGGACCTCGCCGGCCTGGATGGCAAGCAGCGTGATCAGCACGTTGATCACGGTGCTTTTTCCGGCGCCGTTCGGCCCGAGGAACGCAAATATCTCGCCGCGGTCGACCGAGAAACGAATGGTGTCGACGGCCAGCACGTCGCCGTAGGCGTGGGAAAGGTTCCTGACCTCGATGATAGCGTCGCCCATGTGCGTCTCCTGCGGCAGCAGCGTGAGGGACAGGTCCTGCCCGGTCACCGGCTGACCGTCTTCGCCTCCGCGTCGAGCCGGGCGAGGTTCGTGGGGATGGGGTGCTCGGCGAGGAGCCGGGCCATGAAGGTGGTGTTGTGCACCATGTAGCGCACCGTCCGGTTGGTATAGAGGTGCCGGTCGCCGCCGGCCTCGATGTAGCTCGGGCCGGGGCCGGCATCGCCGACCCAGTAGCAGTCGGCGTTGGGAGGGACGGTGCACCCGAGGTGGGTGAGGTTGAAGAGGGTGTGGGCGGCGACGTTGTGAGCCCCGTCCTCGTTGCCGGTGACGATCACGCCGGCAACCTTGCCGTAGAGGGGATACTGCCCGGTTTGCGGGTCGCCCTCCACGAAGGTCCCGTCCAGCCGCTCCATGACCATCTGGGCCACCGACCCCCGGACCCCGAACCAGATGGGCGAGCTGATAACGAGGATGTCGCACGCCTTGACGCGCTCGAGGATGCCGGGCCATGCGTCCCCGCCGCCCATATCCGACGCCACCCCGAAAAAGACATCGTGGTCCACCACGCGGATGGTCTCGGTCTCCACGCCGAGGTCCCGGAACAATGCTGCCGCCTTGTCGATCAGCGCCTGGGTATTGGAGACTTCGGGGGATTTTTTCAGGGTGCAGTTGAGAAACAGCGCCTTGAGTGCCATGGTGGGGGAATGGTGCGATGGTGCAAAATATGTTTCCCCCGCAGGGAACAGGATGATATAGTGGTCTGCCCTATCTCCCCCTGATGTGCGGCCGCTACTCCCTCATCGTCACCGATGATCTCGGGGCGCGGTTCCGTGTCCACGATCCCCTCATCGGCCTGCGTTCGCAGTTCAACGTCACCCCGGGCCGGGAGATGCCGGTGGTGCGCGACGGCGCAGAAGTCCGCATGGAGTGCATGGTCTGGGGCCTGGTCCCCTCGTGGGCGAAGGACCCGTCGGTCGGAAGGAGGCTGATCAACGCACGGGCGGAGACGGTCGCGGAAAAACCGGCTTTCAGGGCATCGTTTGCAACGAGGCGCTGCCTTGTCCCGGCGAGCGGGTTTTACGAGTGGCGACGAGAGAAAGGGGAGGCCATCCCCTTCTACTACCGTCTCGAGCGGGGCGGGCACTTCGCCTTCGCCGGGCTCTTCGATACATGGCACGACCCTGCCGGGGGCGAGCGTCGAGGGTATGTCATTCTCACCACTGACGCCAATGCACTGGTGGGGCGGGTCCACGACCGCATGCCGGTCATCCTGCACCGGGAGGACGAGGAGGCCTGGATGGACGGGAAGAGCAGCGCCGGGCTGCTCGAGCGCTTCTTCGCGCCCTTCCCTCCGGAGGAGATGACGGGCTGGCGCGTCTCGACGAAGGTCAACAGCCCCGACAACGACAGCCCGGACCTGATCGAGCCGCAGGAGACCGCACGGAGATGGTGGTGAAAGCAGAGATGGTTGACAGGACCCTGCAACAGGAGACGGAGGCGCAGGCGGCGGAAGCACTGGCGCCGTGCCGGGCGCAGCCGGTCGCGTGCGCCGGGGAACAACTCGCCCCTCTCGGGTTCGTGCAGAAGGGCGGCAATCCCTTCCACGTGACCTTCGAGAACAAGGAAGCTGAGGTCTTCATCATGGTGGAACTGGACCGTGAGCAGCGTGTTGCAGACTTCACGATCCTGCGGTTCGGCGAGATGGACCTCAAACCCCGGTGATCGCCCGGGCCGCCGGCATCATGGGCCGGGCCAGTCCCGCAGTGCGGTGAGCACCTGCGCCGCCCGGGCTGCTTCCCCTTCCCGGTAGAGCTCGCGGTGCGCCCGGGCGTGGCATGCCTCGCAGAGGGTGACCAGGTTGCCGGGGGCGTCGTTGGTTGGGTCACGGTCGATGTGGTGGACGTGGAGGTGGGTGATCGCCCCGCAGACGGCACACCTCCCCCCGTCCCGCACGAGAATCGAGGTGCGTAGCGCCTTCCACCCGGCAAGGCCGTACTTGTCCCGGGCGGTGATGGCGCGATCGAAGACCGTGCAGTACACCGCCCCCCCTTCCCGCAGGGCATGCGGGCACTGGCAGCAGAGCCTGCGGAACACGTTGCAATCAGGGCTGCCGCTGCATAACGGGGGAAGCGTGCGGTCAAAGGCACCGAGGGTAAGCTGGAGGTCGTCGGGCACGCGAACATCGGCTCCTGCGATCTCTGTACCCCGCCCGATCGGCATAAGGGTTCAGGTAGGGGACCGCCCGCGAAAGAGAGCCTTTTTGTGCGCCTGCCTTCCATGTACTGGTATGCAACGGGAATCCCGGGTATCGGGAAAACCGGGGCGGAGAAGATGAACTACCGTTTTGCAGACCGCATGCAGCGTGTGCCGGAATCATTTCTGGGAGAGCTCTTCCGGGTGTCGCGGCACCCCGGGATCATCTCCTTCGCCGGGGGGCTGCCCGACACTTCGCTGATCGATGCGCCGGGGATCGCCGCCGCCGCCCGCGAGGTGATGGAAGAGGAGGGGCCCCTTGCCCTGCAGTACTCCACGACGGACGGGTACCTGCCCCTGCGGGAGTACATCGCCGCCCGCTACCGCACACGGCTGGGCATCCCCGCAGAGGCGGCGGAGATCCAGATCGTCAACGGTTCGCAGCAGTGCTTGGATCTCGTGGCCAAGATATTCTGCAACCCCGGCGATCCCATCGGCATGGAGCGTCCCGGCTACCTGGGCGCGATCGAGGCGTTCTCGCTCTACGAGCCGGTGGTTTACGGCGTCGACCTCTGCGACGACGGCCCCGATCTGGCGATGTTCGGCCGGGTCGTCGAGGAGCATTCCCCGAAGTTCTTCTACGGCATCCCCAACTCGCAGAACCCCTCGGGCAGGTCCTATGCGGCGGAGACGCGCCGGGCCATCGCTCGCATCCTCGAGGGGACGGATACGGTGTTCTACGAGGACGACGCCTTCGGGGAGCTCTTCTTCGACGGGCGGCCGCGCCCGCCGGTGAAGAAGCACCTCCCGGAGAGGGGGATTCTCAGCGGATCGTTTTCAAAGATCGTCGCCCCGGGTATGCGCATCGGGTGGCTGCTGGCCCCTGAACCGGTCCTCACGCAGTTCAACGTGGCAAAACAGGCGGCGGACCTGCACTCCAACTTCCTCTGCCAGGTGATCCTGCACCGCTACCTCTCGTCGTTCGACCTCGACGCCCACGCGCAAAGGGTGGCGGCGGTCTATGCGGAGCGGTGCCGGGTGATGTGCGACCTCCTCGACGACCTCCTCCCCGCCGGGGTGACCCACACAACACCCGAGGGCGGGATGTTTTTAATGGCGTTTCTGCCCGATCATATCTCTTCGATGGACGTATTTCGAGAGGGGGTCCGGCAGAAGGTGGCGGTGCTCCCCGGCGTCCCGTTCTATGTCAACGGGGGCGGCGACCACAGCATCCGGCTCAACTTTTCCCGCTCAACAGCGGAGGAGATCAAGGAGGGGATGGCGCGGCTGGCAGGCGTGATCCGGTCCCTGTCCTGAGCTCCCCGCATCACTGGCGCCTGTCGCCGGATTCGGGTTCTTCTTCGTCGTACTCGAGGACGAGCGCACCCTGGTAGCCGCATTTCTTGCAGCGGTAGATCCATCCGGTGTAGCCTCCGGCGACGGGATAGATCTCCCTGCTCCCGCATTTCGGGCAGCGCAGCATTGATGTACCTCGGAGTGACGGGGTTTATTGGTTGCGGGGACTTCCCCCGCCGGTGCACGTCCATGCACCGTCCCTCCCCCGGCTGAACGAACCCGTCAACCAGCCCGAGATCGCCCGCGGTCCCGCCGGTTGCCCCATTCGCGGCGTCTCGCTGGCTCTGCCGCTGCTGCACCCGTGCGGAGGGGCGCATCGCCGGGGGAGGAGGCAGAAACACGGTCTCCGGAGACCTAGATGATGAGCATGCCGAGGTAGGCGGCGTAGCCTGCGATCATGAGGGCTGCCCAGACCCGGATCATGCGCCCGTGCCCCCAGATCAGGGGGATGACCGCGAGCGAGAAGCCCCCCATGATGGCGAGGTTGACCATATCGGGAATGGGCACGGGGCGGATGAGCGTGCCACAGCCCATGACGAAGAGCAGGTTGAAGATGTTGCTGCCGAGGATGTTGCCGACCGAGATCCCCCCGCTCCCTTTGAGAATCGCCACGGCCGAGGTCACCAGCTCCGGCAGCGAGGTTCCCACCGCCACCATGGACAGGCCGATGATGTAGGCGGGGATGCCGAAGGCGTCGGCGATGGCCACCGCACTGTCCAGCACGAGCTGCGCACCGATGATCACGGCGATCAGCCCCCCGGCGGTTTCCGCGTAGTCCCGGTTTCCGTGGCTGACGATGGGTTCATCCTCGGTCCGTCCCGATTTCCACAGGGAATTGAGGAGAAAGGCGAAGACGACGAGGGAGGCGATACCCGAGACGACGTCGAGGACGCCGCGGAGGGAGAGCCCGATGAAGACCGCGGTGGCGGCGAGCATGAGCAGGGTCTCGTGGCGCAGGGGTGCCTGGCCGCGCCGCTCCCCGACCACCGCGGGTTTGAGGACCGCGCAGAGGGCGAGCACGAGCCCGATGTTGGCGATATTGCTGCCCACCACGTTGCCAAGCCCGATATCGGCATTCCCGGTGGCAATGGCGTTGACGCTCACCACGAACTCGGGCAGCGAGGTGCCGAAGGCGATCACCGTAAAGCCGATGGTGGTCGTGGAGACGCCGTAGCGGGCGGCAAGACCCCCGCCCCCCTCCACAAAATAATCCGCACCCTTGATGAGCAGGGCGAGGCCGAGAACGAACAGGACAACGGATAGGATCATCGCAGATGCAGCACTCCGGGCTTGCTGGTTACAGAAAAGGGGGATGTGCCTTTTTATCGTTTCGCTTTGTGCCGTGCTGGAAGCCTCAGGGGTGCCGCAACCGCCCCGGGCGTACATTTCTTGAGGGGGATACGGGGAAGGTCCGCGCAAGGGCTTCCACCTCGAGCCGCGCCTCATTGATGCGGGCCGGGTGATCGGGGTTCCGAAGGACGCCGGCGATGAGGGCGGCCAGCGCCTTCATCTCCTCCTCCCCCATCCCCCGGGTGGTAGCGGCGGGAGTGCCCAGCCGGATGCCGCTGGCCGCTTCGTAGCCCTCTCCCCGGCCCGGAACCGGGCAGCGGTCCGCGGCGATCCCCGCACGGGAGAGCGCGTCTTCCGCATCACGGCCGCGGATCCCCGCACCGGCAAGGTCGAGGACGAGGAGGTGGGTGTCGGTCCCGCCCGTGACCGCCGAAAACCCCTCCGCGGCCAGTGCGGTGGCGAGAACCTTTGCATTGGCGACCACGCGACGGCAGTAGTCGGTGAACGCAGGCGTCATCGCCTCGGCAAAGCAGACCGCTTTTGCGGCGATGATATGCATGAGCGGCCCCCCCTGCAGGCAGGGGTAGACTGCGGCATCGATCCGGTCTGCACATTCCGCATCGCAGAGGATGGCGCCGCCGCGGGGGCCCCTGAGGGTCTTGTGGGTGGTGGTGGTGATGAGAGGGACGGCGCCTGCCGGCGAGGGGTGCTGCCCGCTGGCGATCAGCCCGGCGAGGTGGGCGATGTCGGCGAGACAGAGTGCGCCTGCCTCGGCGGCGATCTCGGCAAATGCCCCGAAATCGATCTGTCTCGGGTAGAAACTGCCCCCGCAGATGAGCAGGTCCGGCCGGTCGCGGCGTGCCGCCGCGGCGATCTCCGCGTAGTCGAGCAGCCCCGTCGCCGGGTCGACCCCGTAGCGTGCGGCGCGGTACAGCCTGCCGGAGAGATGCTCGGGCGACCCGTGGGTGTGGTGGCCTCCGTCCTCCACTTTCATGGAGAGGATGCGGTCGCCCGGGGTGAGCAGGGCGCAGTAGACGGCGAGGTTCGCCACCGACCCCGAGTAGGGCTGGACGTTGGCGTGCCCGGCCCCGAACAGGCGGCAGAGGCGTTCCCGGGCGAGGGTCTCGATGTCGTCGCAGACCTCGCACCCGGGGTAGTCGCGGGCACCCGGGTAGCCGTCGGCATACTTGTTGGTGAGGGCGGAGCCGGCGGCGGCGAGGACGGCATGGCTCGCGTAGTTTTCGGATGCGACGAGGGTGAGAGCGGCGTTCTGGCGCGCGGTCTCGCGGGCGATGAGGGCGGCGACCTCAGGGTCGTGTGCGGTAATGGGCGGCATATACTGGAAATATGAGAAAACAAGGTGATAGTGGTTTTCTCCCTCAGAACAGCCGCTGCTCCACCTGCGACCAGCGCCGCTCCCCGCGGTCGACGAGGAGGGCCGCGGGCAGGACGAGCACGATGCCCGCGGCGACGAGGCGGGGGTCGGGCAGGGAGATGAAAATCAGGGCCAGCATGGCGGGGGCGACAAGGCCGATAAAGGAGAGCAGGGTGCGGGTGTTGTAGAGCAGGATGTTGGGCTGCAGCCCGGCGCAGTAGACGACCACCGCCACCGCGTAACTGGAGAGACCGGCGAAGGCGAGGAGGGAGGGGAGCAGGCGGTCCATCTGCCCAAACCCGGCGGCGGCGATGACGAGCGTCGCCACCGGAATGATGGTGAGCATGAGGTAGGTCTGCAGTTTCGCCCGGATCACGTCGCCGGGGGTGACCGGGAAGAAGGCATACGGGGCGAAGTCGTCGAATTCGGTCAGCCAGTTGTAGATGGTGGTGGAGAACGCGGCGAGCAGGATGGCGAAGACGGCAAGAGCGTTGAGCCCCGGGAGGATGAAGAGCAGCACCTCGAGGAGCAGCCAGATGATGCCGATGGGGAAGAGAAAGGAGAAGAGGATCTTGCCGAGCCCGCCCTCGCTGCGCTTCAGGTCGAGGAGGTCTTTGGCCACGAAATGGGGGGTGCGCAGCCGGGAGAGGGTGGCCGTGAGGGGGCGGAAGGCGTTGGGGTAGTGCCGGGCGGCGCCGGTGTACTCCACCTGCACGAACCAGATGCCGGCAGCCGCCATGGCCCCGCTTGCGAGCAGGGAGATGAGCAGGGATGCGGCGGAGCGATCGTGGAAGAATGCCAGCGGGGGAAAGAGCGCCTCGACCGGTGTGCCGGTTGCGCCGAGTGCGGCGGCGGTGCCGAGGGCCAGCAGCCCCATGAGCACCAGCAGGGCGCGGCGGGAATGGGCGTAGACGGTGGAGAGCAGAAACACCGCCGAGAGCCCGAACAAAAAGGAGAGGCCGAGGGAGACGAGAAAGAGGGGGGTCAGGGCACGGGGGATGCCGAGCACGACCGAGGCGATCCCGAACCCGATGATGGGGGGGAGCACCCAGAAACAGAAGTAGTAGAGCGTCTCTTTGGCGAAGAACGCGGTCATGATCGTCCGGTTGGAGACGGGAAAGGTCCTCGATGCATAGGCGATCATCGATGCCTGCCCGAACCGCCGGTTCAGTGCCTCCCGGCCCAGCAGCCCGAACGCGCCGATGGTCATCCCCATCAGCCCGAACGCGAGGTGGGCGATGGCAACGAGCGTGCCGGTGTCGATATGCCGGGTGAAGACAGGCAGCATCAGGGCCCCCAGTGCGGCGAAAAAGACGAGGGTGAAGGGCAGCAGGGCGAAGCCGAGGTGGCCGAAGAGGGCCGAGTGGACCCGCCACTCCTCCTTCAGCATGGCGGCAAAGAGGGTGTACAGGGCCACCGGTTCAGGCCTCCCGTGCGGGTTTGCCCACGAGGGCCAGAAATGCCCCTTCGAGGGAGGAATGCTCCTCGCGGAGGGTGTCGATGCCGCCCTGGTAGCGCAGCGCCCCCCGGTGGAGGATGCCCACCGACGAGCAGATCTCCTCGGCGATGGAGAGGATGTGGGTGGAGAGAAAGACGGTGTTGCCATGCCGCACGTAGTCTGTCAGGAAATCCTTTATCGTCCGCTGCATCACCGGGTCGAGGTTGATGAGCGGCTCGTCGATGATGGCCAGCCGCGGTTCGTGGAGAAACGCCTGCGCGACCATCAGCTTCTGGCGGGTGCCCCGGGAGAGGTCCTTGCAGAGCTGGTCCCGCGTCTCCCCGAACTCGAGGAGATCGAACCAGTACGCGATCCGCTCGTCGACGCCGTTGTCGAGGGTGCGGATGCGGGCGGCGAACTGCAGGTACTCCTCGGCGGTGAGAAACGAGGGCGGCGTCTCCTGTTCGGGGATGATCCCCACCTTCGCCCGCACCGCCACCGGGTCGGCGAGAACGTCGGCATCAAGCACCCTCATGCTCCCCGTATCGGGCCGGATCTGCCCGGTGAGCAGTTTCACCGTGGTGCTCTTGCCCGAGCCGTTCGGCCCGAGCAGGCCGAAGAGTTCTCCTTCTGCAACCTCAAGGTCGATGCTCTTCACGGCGACGACGTCGCCGTAGGTTCTCGTGAGATCTGTGGTGGATATGACCGTGTGCATGCGAAAATCACCGTGATGGGGTTGGGCCGGCGGCGGGGGCGGCGATGCCGTCCCAGATGAGATCGAAGGCCTGGTCGATGAGGGCATCGGCCTCCTCTCCCCCGCTCCCGGAGAGGATCAGGCGGAGAACGGCCGAGCTGGAGGCGCCGAAGAGGGCGAACTGCAGGCCGGGGGGGCACGGTTTGAGGACGCCCTCGTCGATGCCCTGCCGCACGATATCGCGGATGAAGGCGAACCGGGACATCCCCTCTTCATGGGTATGCGGCGAAATCTGCGGTGCGTTGTAGAACTGCTCCATGAACCGGAATTTTCGGGGGTTCTCCTCGCCCCAGCGGACGTAGCCGGCGAAAATGCAGCGGATCTGTTCCCTGACCGGGTCCTGCGTCCCGGCATGGGCGCAGAGCGCATTCCCCAGCTCGCCCTTGATGTCCAGGTAAAGGGTCTCGATCAGGGTTTCTTTGGTGCGGAAATAGTGAAACAGCGTTCCCGTGGCGACCCCGGCCTGTCGGCTGATCATCGAGGTGGGCGTGCCGTGGAAGCCCCGCTCACAGAAGAGGTCGAGGGCGGCATCCAGGATCGCCTGCCGTTTATCGGTATATGGTCCGTCCATGTGCTCGTACTCGTTCAGCGGATCAGCCGTCGTTGCGCAAGAGAGAAGGCCATCTTCATCAGGGGCACCTTGACCTTCATGGCCCTTCCTTCGAAGGTGCGGGAGACATCGGCGAGGAGATCCCGGATGGGCAGGTGCTGGGGACAGGCCTTCTCGCATTTGCCGCAGGAGGTGCACAGCCCGGCAAAGGCCTCGGCGCCGAGGATCCCCCCGAGCCGGCCCAGGTACATGACCCTGGTCTCGAGTTTGTTGTCGAACATGTGGTAGTTGTTGTAATAGCTGAAGCATTCCGGGATGTTGACGCCGGAAGGGCAGGGCATGCAGTAGTTGCAGCCCGTGCAGTCGACCTGCATCAAAGCCCGGTAGGCCTCTTTCACCCGGCCGATCAGGGCCCGCTCTTCCGGGTCGAGCGAATGCGGGAGGGCGGCATCGGCGATGGCCAGGTTCTCGTCGATGTGCGCTTCCTCGTTCATCCCGGAGAGGACCACCGTCACCTCCGGGTGGTCCCAGATCCAGCGCAGTGCCCATGCGGCGGGAGAGCGCTGCACCGCTGCCGAGGCATAGATCTCCCGCACGGGGGCGGGGATGCTGCTCGCGAGGCGCCCGCCCCGGAGGGGCTCCATGACGATGATTGCAAGCCCGCGTTCGGCTGCGTACAGGAGTCCTTCCGTGCCGGCCTGGGTGTGCTCGTCGAGGATGTTGTACTGGATCTGGCAGAACTCCCAGGGGTAGGCGTCGACGATCTCCTGAAACGTCGCGTGATCCCCGTGGAAGGAGAACCCGGCGCGGGTGATCCTCCCGTCTGCCTTTGCCCGGTCGAGAAACTCCAGCACCCCCAGGTCGTTCATCTTCGCCCAGTTGGTGCCGTTGAGGCTGTGGAGGAGATAGTAATCGATATGGCCGGTGCGCAGGCGCTCCCGCTGGGCGTCGAGGATGCGGTCCATGTCCTCAGCAGTGTGCACCTGCCAGGGCGGAAGTTTGGTGGCGAGGAACACCTTCTCCCGGTAGCCGCCGGCCAGCGCCTGCCCGAGAAACGGTTCGCTCTCCCCGTTATGGTAGGGCACCGCGGTGTCGATGTAGTTGACCCCGCGGTCGATGGCGGAGCGCACCTGCAGGGTTGCCCGCTCAACATCGATCTTCCCACCCTTTTTTGGCAGGCGCATGCAGCCGAATCCGAGAATGGAGAGGCAATCGCCGGTTTTGGGGACGGTCCGGTAACGCATGTGCAGCACCATGTCGATTGACTAATCAGTCTGTTATGAGGACTCCTATAAATCGTTGCCGTTCCGGCGCCGGAGGGCTGACCCCTGGCCGGGGATGGGGGCTATCCCGTTCTCTGCAGGAGGAAGGCGCAATGGTGGGTATTTGCCGGGTAACGACCCGCATCAGTGAAAACCATTGTTGAGAGAAGCCGGACGGACGAGCTCGGCCCGGCTTTCAGTGGGGGATGGGATGGTCATCAGCAGCGCTGCCTTCAATTGCGACGCCCACGGGAGATACGGCAGTCCTTACCGCCACAGCCCGTTTTTTCCGGCGCGCAGGGCCTGGTGCCCTCTCATCGCAGCACAACCGCGTACCCTCCAGTCCCACCGGGGGCGGCATGCGGTTTGCGGGCACTGAACGGTCCTGAACGGAATAAAGGGGCGAAATTGGGCTAATTAGTCAAATTTAGCTTAAATTATGGCCCAGAATTTGAAATAAGGACGAAATACCGGTTTTTTAGGGGTCCCATGCGCATTGCATGGCAGATCTGCATGGCAATAGAACCGGCTTCTGCGTGGCAAAATACTTTTTTATGCGCCATGAGAGTGGTTTTTGTGCCTGTACAGGATCCATATGCCTGAGCTGGATCGGACACGCGCATCGTCAGGGAAGTTCTCTTGTATGCGCTGTCCTGGAAAAATCGCGACAATGCGTGCGGGCACGGGTGGTGACGATGATGAATGAGACTGAATCCCTGGATATGCTGCTGGGGGAACTCGAGGACGCGGGGACCGGCAGGCGATGGTACGTGGCGATGACGCTTTCCAGGATGGGCGCTCCCGCTCTGGATCCCCTGATCGATCTGGTGCGGAATGGTTCTGTCGCGAAAGCCGCGGCAATGTGGGCAATTTCTGAAATCGGAGATAAAAAAGCAGTCCCCCTTCTCGTGGATGAGCTGCATTCCGGGGAGGATGCATTCCACAGGGCGATAGCGGCAAGCGCCCTGATGAAGATCGACGATCCCGAGGGCGTGGCCCAGGTGAAGCTGGCGCTCTCCGAGGGAAACGAGATGTTTGCCGAACTGTTCAGGGAGGTGCACAACAGGTAGCGACGCAAAGTTCACATACGGTGCAACACACGTTTATTTCGACACTATTTTGGAGGAGCGGGAATATCCCCCCCTCTGCCATGTGCGGCGGGACGGAACGCCGATCAAACCGCGTGCTCTCGAATTCCGATAGACTTTTATTCAATAATATTTGTATTGAAACAGATGGAGGTGTGTGTTTGAACAGGTGCAGCGAGGTGAGCTGGTGGCGGATCCATCCGGGAATGCCCGGATTCTTGAGCGTCTGAGCAATGTGGTGCGGGCTCATCCCGGCGGGATCTCGATATCGAAACTCTCCCGCGAGACCGGCATCAACCGCAATTCAGTCGCGAAATACCTGGACATCATGCTTGCCACCGGCCAGGTGGGGATGAAGAGCGTCGGGGCGGCCAAAGTCTTTTTTCATGCGGAGAAAATGCACGTTTCGCACATTGTCGATAATTTTCCGGGTTGTATCATCGTCATCGACGCCTCCGGGAAGGTCGTGCTCGCAAACAGGGCGTGCACCGCATTTTTCGGTCTCTCGAAAGGAGAACTGACAGGCACGCTCCTGACGGAGGCCCGGCTCCCGGGAATGCCACGGGCATTCTTCGAGGCGGTGCACGCGGGCATGGCGGGAACGCGCCGTGTGGATGAGTTTGTGGTGGAGCGGAACGGGGAAACAGCATATCTCACCGGACACTTCATTCCCACTGCGATTGACGCGGGGAAGAACGGGCTGTTCCTCCTTCTTAAGGACATCACCGGGGAAAGACGATCGGAGATCCTTCTCGAAGAGAGCGAAAACAAGTTCCGCACCCTGTTCAACAACTCCTGTGCCATGATCTTCGTTCACGAAATCTCGAAAGAAGGCGTTCCGGGGCCGTTTCTCGAGGTCAATTCCTTTGCGTGCGAGAAACTGGGTTTTTCCCGTGATGAGCTGCTCTCCATGACCGTGGTCGACCTGCTCAGGGCCCCCGCCCGGATGACCGAGGGGTCGACCGCCCTCGAGCAGCTGCAGCGGGGGGAATGTTTGCGGATGGAGAGAGACCTGTTCGAGAAACAAGGCACAAAGATCCCGGTGGAGATCCACTCCCACCTCATCGACTTTGAGGGCAGGACGGTGGTCCTCTCCGTCCTCCTCGATCGCACCTATCAGGTGAAATACGAAATACGAGGAGAAAATCCTGGAAAACCTCAAGAACCTCGAATTTCTCTCGCAGATGGCGCTCTCGTTTCTCGATTACCCGGAGGATGAAGATCCCTATGCATCCGTCGCAGATCAGCTGGCTGGCATGTGCCCCGGGGCGCTCGTGATGATCAATACGGTTGATGAACGCTCGGGGAAATGGCAGAACAAAGCGTTGAGAGGGCTGAAACGGCGCGAGCCCTTTGTCACGCGGTTGCTCACCTTCCTCGCGCACGCGGAATGCGGGGCGTTCGAGAAAAGCAATGCCGCACTCATGCGGTCCGGAACGCTCATGCATTTTACATCCACATCGTTTCTGGAGTCGTTTACCAATGCGGAACAGCGTGAACTGATTGAATTGATGGTCGAGGAAGGGTACGGAGAGTGCTATGCCATGGCGCTCCTCAGGGATGTCGAGCAGGTGGGGATCGTGGCGATCGCTGTCCCGCGTGGCTACACGCTTGAACGCCCGGAACTCGTGGAGGCGTTCCTCAACCAGGCGGCGGTGGCGCTCGGGAAGCGCAATGCGGAGGTGCGCCTGAAGAAGGCGAACCAGGCCCTGATGCAGAAACTGGTGGATCATGAGCGGCAGCTGATGAAGTATCGGGAAATCCTGAATATCTCCGCGATTGAGAGCCGGGAGGTTGAAAAATCGCTCCATAATCAGACCGAATTAACGCGACGGTGCCTCGAGCTCATGCATATCGCCATGGTGACGGTGCAGGAGGACGGGACGATCGTGGCGGCGAATTCCTGTGCGTGCGATCTGCTCGAGACCTCCCCGTCTGCGGTGATCGGGAAGAACTGGTTCGAAGACTGCCTCTCCGGGGGCATGACCGGCAATGCGCAGAAAATGCACCAGAGAATCATACAGAATCCCCGGTACAGTGGTATTCTCAAAAACCCGGTGCAATGCGAAAAATCGCGAACAAAGGAAATGGTGTGGATGGTGCGGGAGGGATGGGACTTCTCGAACGGCAAAAAGCGTATCCTCTGGCTCGGCGAAGCGATGCCCGGCCTGCATCTACTGGAACTCTCCCGGCTGGGCTGATGCACCGCTCATGGGAGTTGTGAAGCTGTTTCGAGCGTGAAGGCAATCGAGAGCAGATCCCCGGGATCGCTGCCGATACCGACATGCAGGTCGCTTCCGTACCGCTGCAGGATGAGGCGGGCTATCTCGAATTCCGGGTGCCGGGAGAGCCACTGGTCACTGATATCAATCGTCTGTGAGGGCGTGGATTCCTGCACCGAAAGTGTGATGCGGACGCCTGCGGTGCCTTCTTTCTCATCGATCGCGATGCTGATAGCACCGTCATCGTGTATCCTGGTACAGAACTGGATCAGGGTGAACACGGCGAGTCCCAGCAGTTCGTCGGCGTACACCATGACGCTGACCCCCGTGAAGCGCACGGAGGCGTGGTGGTCGCGGAGTGCGTCTTCAATAGCGTCGTGGAGATCGACCGGGTGCAGGCGGGGGGACTCGCCGAACATCGATTCCCTGCGCAGTGCATAGATGGTCGCGATGGTCTTCTCCGTGCGGCGGGCGGTGGCGAGCGCGGCATCGAGAAACGACGTGTCTGCGCTTTCGAGCGAGGCTCTCTGGAGCGTGAGATAGGATTGTATCTCGGCGCTTGCGTTTCTCGTCGAGTACTTCAGGAGGTCGAGATAGCGGTTGAGGTCGACGTTGGTCGCCTGCAACCTCGCGGTCCGTTCGTTGATGATCTGCTCGAGGTGGTCGCTGTACTCCCCGACTGCGGCGAGGTTGTCCTTCAGGCGCGCCACCAGGTACGCAATATTGCGGGAAAGTGCCCTGATCTCGCCGTTCCATGGCGTCCTGATGGGATGGTCGAGATCGCCGTCCGCAATGGTTTTTACGTCTTCGGCGAGCATGGTGACCGGCCTGGAGACGTACCGGGAGGCACCGAAGGCGACAACCCCGCCGAGCAGGATGGCGACGAGTGCAATGATGACGTGGTAGAGCAGTTGTTCGGCAATGGCGAGGTTCAGGGCATGTTGTGAATAGGTGATCTGCGCCACGAGGTCCATGTGGGCGGACGATACACACTCGCTGTCCGGCATGTCGAGATAGATGTACCGGATCTGGGTTTCATCCGCAGGAACGGAGATTTCCTGCGGCATTTCTGTCGAAAACGCCCGGTTCACCAGTGCCACGACGTCGGCCCCCGGGACGTAGTCGGAGGGAAAGAACCCGGAGGTGGCGTTGCACCGGTAGCGGGGCATGCGGTCAAAGAGGCGGATCTCGACGATATCCGGGTTGATGTGCATGCACTGCTGCAATGCCATCTGGTACGAGAACTCCTCCCGGATCGCATGGAACTCGGGGGACGCAAGACTCATTTGCACGACAGAGCGGTGATCGGGCATGGGGAGATAGGCAAACTTTCGCAGGACCCCCTGCGTGCCGAACGTGCTCCTGTCTGCGGAGAACGCGTCGCCGAGCCGGATATCCGTGTACCGAGCGTAGTACTCCGGCCACCGCTTGAAATCAACGCCAATATCATTTTGGTAGGTGGAATACTCGATGACGCCGGTCTCGTTGATCACGTAGAATTCTATCGTCCCGTCAAATGATCCCTGCAGTCTCGCTTGCAGGGCGGTATAATCGACCTTCCCGGGGTCGTTGTCCGCATCGACATAGGCCCGGCGTGCTTCTTCCAGGGCCTCCCGCATGGCAGCGTCCGGCAACGCGTCGAACAGTGCCAGCCCCTTGTCCACGAGCACCAGGGAAGAGGCGAGCCCCTCTTCGCTCTGGCGCTGGGATGCCTGGAAATTGGAGCTGAGATCCTCCTGCGTCGCCAGAAACGAAACCGCGGAAAATATCCCGATGATAGCGATGAAGAGGACGAGGATGACCGCCATGATATGGCGGGTGAAGGTATCATTCTCGATAGAGAGGCGTATCGATCCTTTCATGGATGATCAAATGTGGGCATTTTTCGTAACCTCTCATTGCGAGCCTTCCACGTTAAACGTTACCATTTCATTTTCTGGAAAAAAGGCACCTGTGGCTAGGGCATTCCCCGTGGAACGCGGTTCCATGTGGCGGCAGGCTGCATGCTGGTTCGCCGTCGAGGGAGAGGCGGATCCCTCCGGGGCACCGGGCCGGCCGCGTGGGGGCATGCTCCCGGAGTCGGCGGGTTGTTATCCGGGACATGCGTGGACTGCCGATGCCTTGAAGGTGAGATAGACCGTTTCTCCTTCGGCCAGTTCCAGTCGCCGGATGCTCTGGCGTGTCAGGGCGCAGACGAACGGGACCCCTGCATCCACCACGATCCGTGAGAACATGCCGTTCTGCTGGATTTCTGTCACCGTGCCCCGGAAGGTGTTGATTGCGCTGGACTCGAACGGTTCGCGGGAGACGATCACCTCTTCCGGCCGGATACCGACGTAGACGTCGCCCTCGATCCCGGCGACGGTCTGGATGCTGATGGGGCCGACATCGATCAGCGCCGCGCCATCCCTGAGCCGTGACCTGCCGCAAAAGACGTTCTCCATGCCGGTGAACGACGCGACGAACTCGGTTTCGGGGCGCTGGAAGATCTCCTCGGGCGTACCCACCTGCACGATGGTGCCGTTCTGCATGATCGCCACCCGGTCCGCGAGGGCAAAGATATCCTCGAAGTGATGGGTGATGTGGATAATCGTCGTCTTCATCATCCGGTGAATGGTCCTCAGCTCCCGGCGCAGCCGTTCCCTTGTGGTGACATCGAGCGCCGAGAGCGGTTCGTCCAGAAGCAGGACCCGCGGGCCGAGCGCGAGCGCGCGTGCGATCGCCGCCCGCTGCTGCTCGCCGCCGGAGAGGGTCTCGGGGTACCGCTCCCGCAGGTGCCAGATGCCGAGCATCTCCGCGGTTTGTCTGACCCTGTTCCGGATCGTCACGGGATCAATGTGCCGCTGCCGGAGTCCGAACCCGATATTCTCCTCGATGGTCAGGTGGGGAAAGAGCATGTAGACCTGGTAGACCATCCCGATGCCGCGGTGCTTCGGGTCGGTACGGGTGATATCGCTGCCGTGCAGGGCGATGGTCCCGCCATCCGGGGAGTATATGCCCGCGATCGTCTCGAGGAGGATGGTCTTTCCGGCACCGGTCGGTCCCAGGATAATGAAGTACTCCCCCTCTTCGATATGCAGGTTCACCCCTTTGAGCGAGAAACTGCCGAGGGTTTTGGTGAGTCCAGTGATCCGTAGCATCCGTGCCTCCTAGATGACCTGTGTCCCGTCGCCGTACTGTTCGAAGATCAGGAGCGAGACGAGCGCGATGCCGATGAGCACGATCGATGCCGCGATGGCCTCGTTCAGGTCTCCGGTGGAGATGTTCAGGTAGACGGCGATGGGGAGGGTTTCGGTCTTCATGGCCGTGGCCCCTGCGAGCAGGAGCACCGCCCCGAACTCACCGATGGATTTCGACCAGGTAATGACCAGCCCCGCGATCAGCCCTTTTGCCGCGAGCGGAAGGGTGACCTGCCTGAATGCGCTCCACTCGGAGCACCCCAGGGTCCGTGCGACGTACTCGTAGCGGGGATTGATTACCGCAGAGGCAGCGCGGGTGATCCGTATCATGTAGGGAACGTTCACGAAGAACTGCGCCACGATGATGGCGGTCACGTTGAAGACGATGTCGATGCCCGAACCCCTCAGCACGGTCCCGATAAGGGACGGGCCGAAAAAGATCAGCAGGGCGACGCCCGCCACGAGGGGCGGGAGGGAGAGGGGGAGATTCATGATGACATTGGCGAGCGATTTGCCGGGAAACGAGAACCGGGTCATCGCGTAGGCGACAGGGATGGCGATAATGATGCAGAGCGCGGTGGAGACTGCCGAGGTGACAAGGGAGAGCTGGATCGCAAAGAGGATCTCCGGAGACGTGATGCTGGCAAGGAGCTCTCGTTGTGACGGATAGAGGACGAGCCCCCCGATGACGATGGTCATGAAAATAACCAGGACGGCAGAAATCGCAAGAAAACTCGCCGAAAAGAGGCTTGATCGCGAACGTCTCTGCATCAGTCTCTCCATATGCCTTATCCTGAAGCAATAGAGTCAAATGCGCAATCCGGCGCCCACGGCCGGGGAGATCTCCCCCGGGCGGGAGGGAGATGCAGCGGGGAGCACCCCGAGAGCCCTGCAGCCATACCGTTCATTGCCGATCAGGGCTCGATCCCTGCATACGTCGGGTCCGGGTAGGTGGGGAAGCCGTGGTTGGCGAATATCGCCTTTCCCTCGTCGGAGGAGACGAAATCAACATACTGCCGGGCCAGGTCCGGTTGCTTCGTGAAGGCGGTCGTGCCGATAGGAACGATCAGCGCCATGTTGTCTTTCAGCGGGAGCCGGACGGCCTCCATCGTTTCGAGGTTCACCGTATCGATGGTGATGAGCGTGGCATCGACGGTGCCCATGTTCATGGCCACCACGAGTTCGTTGATTGTGGGTGCCCGGAGCACGACGTGCTCCTCGACTGCGTCGGCGATGCCGTACTTCCTGAAGAG
>DSDF01000069.1 GCA_011048835.1 Methanoculleus sp.
CCGGGTTGCGTGGACTCATCGAGCGGGCGATCGTCGATGATCCCCCGCCGACGGTCCGGCAGGGCGGCGTGATCCGGGAAGGGTACGATGAAAGCCTCGACACGCTGCGCTCCACCGCAACCGGGGGCAGGTCGTGGATCGCCGAATTCCAGGCGAATGAACGTGAACGCACAGGGATCAAGTCCCTGAAAGTGGGGTACAACAAGGTCTTCGGCTACTATATCGAGGTGACAAAGCCGAACCTCCGCCTGGTGCCCCCGGAGTACCGGCGCAAGCAGACCACCGCAAACGGCGAACGCTACACCCTCCCCGTACTGCAGGAGAAGGAAGCGCTGATCGCCAATGCAGACGAGCGCCTCGGGGCACTCGAAGCCGAGCTCTACGAAAACCTGATCGAGAAACTGCGAACGTGGGTCCCCGACCTCCAGGCCACGGGGCGCGCCCTGGGAACAGTCGATGTCTTTGCCGGCCTTGCGGAGGTCGCCCAAAAGAACGGCTACACCCGGCCAGAGATCACGGACGATGCCGTGCTCGTGATCCGGGAAGGGCGCCATCCCGTGGTGGAGCGGGGCCTTGCACACGGGTTCGTCCCCAACGACACGGTGCTGGACAGCCGCAATGACCAGATCCTGATCATCACCGGGGCCAATATGGCGGGGAAGTCGACGTATATGCGCGGCGTTGCGCTCATCTGCATCATGGCGCAGACGGGCAGCTTTGTCCCCGCGGATTTTGCCAGCGTGGGCATCGTGGACCGGGTGTTTACACGGGTGGGGGCGTTCGACGACCTCGCCAGCGGGCAGAGCACGTTCATGGTGGAGATGCTGGAACTGGCCAACATCCTCAACAACGTCTCCCCGCGCAGCCTTGTCGTCCTCGACGAGATCGGGCGCGGCACGAGTACGCTGGACGGGCTCTCCATCGCGAGAGCGGTCCTCGAGTACCTGCACGGTCGCGGCTCGGAAGGGGCCCGCACCCTGTTCGCGACCCACTTCCACGAGCTCATCGAGACGGAGAGCGAGCTCAAAAGGGTTAAAAACTACCACTTTGCGGTCAAAGACACCGGAAAGGAGGTTGTCTTCCTCAGGAAAATAATCCCGGGGGCGACCGACAGGAGCTACGGTATCCATGTGGCACGGCTCGCCGGCATCCCGGCCCGCGTGACCGCACGCGCGGAAGATCTGCTGAAAAAGAGCCTCGAAGAGGAATGCCGGCCGGTAGGTAAAAGATCCCCCCGCTATACGCAGATGCTGCTCATCGATTCGCCCGAGGTGCAGAGCGCCGACCATGCGCTCATCGAGGAGATCCGATCGCTGGATATCAATACCATGACCCCGGTCGATGCCCTCACCGCACTGCACGCACTGCAGCGAAAGGCGCACGGGAGGAACGATCAACCATGAACGCCGCACACCCGGACCCACGCATCCGGATCCTCGACGAGGAGACCGTCAACCAGATAGCCGCAGGCGAAGTGGTGGAACGCCCCGCGTCGGTGGTCAAAGAACTGGTGGAGAATGCCATCGATGCGGGGGCGGCAACGGTCCGCATCGAGATCATCTCGGGCGGCGGCGGCATCGAGCGCATGCGGATCGTCGACGACGGCACGGGGATGAGCAGGGAGAATGTTCGCCTCGCGTTCCTGCGGCATGCGACCAGCAAACTGCGAGCAATCGACGACCTGCACCGCATCCGATCGATGGGGTTCCGTGGCGAAGCGCTGGCGAGCATCGCCGCGGTCGCCCGGGTGGAGGTGGTGACCAAGCCTCGCGGGTCGGGAGCGGTTCCGGCCACGCGTCTGGTGATCAGCGGGGGCGAGATCGTCGAAGATGAGGAGACGGGTGCTCCCGACGGAACGAGCGTTGCGGTGGAGGATCTCTTCTTCAATACCCCCGCAAGGAAAAAATTCCTCAAGAGCACGCAGACCGAAGTGCGCCACATGTACGCGATCATGGAGCAGATCGCCCTCGCCCATCCCGATCTCTCATTCCGCCTGCTGCACAACGGCAGGGAGCGGATCGCCACCCAGACAAAGGGCACGCTGCTCGACACCATCAGTACCCTCTACGGCAGCGATCTCGCCCGCGATCTCATTCCGGTCGATGGCAGGACGGCATACATGCAGGTAGAAGGGCTGATCGCCGCGCCCGCGCACACCCGCCCCAATACCGCCCAGATCCTCATATCCGTCAACCGCCGCCAGATCTCTTCCGCAACGCTCGCACGGGCGGTCAGGGAGGGGTACGGCACCCTGCTGCCGAAAGATCGTTTTCCGGTTGCATTCCTTTCCCTGACCATCGATACCGGCCTCGTGGACGTCAATGTCCACCCGACGAAACGAGAGGTGCGGATCTCGAGAGAGGCGGATGTGGTCCGGGAAATTGCCTCGGTCATCCGGGAAACGCTCCGGTCCGCCCGCCTCATCCCGCAGGCATCCTCCCCTCCCGTGCCGGGGCACGCCCCCGTGCCGGAGAGCGGCTATACCCCGTCGGCGGGGGCATGGCAGGTGGCGGCGCCGGTGCGCGCCTACCACCCGGTACACCGGGAGCAGAGCGCAACCGATACCCAGCTGCGGCTCACGGAAAACACGGCTGATGAGACCGCCGAGACGGAGCAGCCCGGCATGGAGGTTATCGGGCAGCTCGATGCCGCCTACATCATGGTGACCTCTTCATCCGGCGACCACGAGGAACTGATACTCGTCGACCAGCACGCTGCCCATGAACGGGTGCTCTACGAGCAGGTGCGGGCAAAGCGGGAGCGGGGCGTGCGGTCCCAGGAGCTCCTGGTACCCGTGATCCTCACCCTCCGACCGAAAGAGGCCGCCGCGGTGCGGGAAGCATTGCCCCTCCTTCTTGCCGAGGGGTTCGTGCTCGAAGAGTTCGGCAGGGATTCCTTTGCGGTGCGTACCGTGCCGGTGGTGCTGGGCAAACAGGTCGAACCTGAGGTGATCGACGATATTATCGCCGACGTCATCGGTGACGAGCTGCGGTCTGCCGCAAACAAAAAAGAGGGGATTACCTGCATCATCGCCTGCAGGGGTGCGATCAAGGCGGGAGTGCACATGACCCGGGAGCAGATGGCACGCCTTCTTTCCCAGCTCTTCCGCACGGACAACCCCTCTACCTGCCCCCACGGCCGGCCCACCATGGTGTCCTTCCCACGGGAGCGGCTCGACGGGATGTTCCGGAGGACCTGATCACCCCTCCCGGCATGATTGCCTCCTTCACGCACCTCACGGACAGCGCGATGCCGGGCGCGGGGCCGAAGGGACCATACCGGCAATAACGCCCGCATACATCCCACGGAAGTGCACGCGTGCGGCGGAAAGATTGATGAAGGATCAGCAACACTTCTGGCTATCGGTGAGTGTCATGCCCATTCCGAGGAAAGATTTTGACCAGGGAGCCACGCCGGCGGAGATCAAGTCGAGGATCATCGAAGTGCTTGCAAAAAACAAGGGATACGCCTACACGCTGGATGAGATCCGGGAGCTGGTCTTCGGGGATAACAGCGGGTCTGCCGAGTCGTGGAAGGGAGCGTGCTTTCTGCAGGATCTCATCAAGGAGGGCTATGTGGAGGAGAAGATCGTCGAGGTGGAAAACGGGCGGTGGGTATTCTATCACTGGAAATAAGGCCCGGAAATCCCAACGAGATCAGAATACGGATCCCCGGAACGCAGGCCGAAAGCCGTATCCACCATACCCTCGTGCTCCTCATGCACGTGAACTACGCAGTCCCGCACTGAAAAATCTCCAGAACCGGAGCACTTGCATGCAATCGCCGCGGTGAAGGCAGGAATCAGGCCGTTAAATTTTTCGGCGTCACGCCTCCGCAGGGCGCCCGTCTCGATGGTTGTCGACACCCA
This sequence comes from Methanoculleus sp., assembly GCA_011048835.1. Lineage (GTDB taxonomy): Archaea > Halobacteriota > Methanomicrobia > Methanomicrobiales > Methanomicrobiaceae > DSDF01. Next base: position 3,869 of record DSDF01000069.1, read on the forward strand.
GCGTGATGCCCGACCTGATATAACCCCCGATTTCGTCATAAAACGCGTTGTTTCGGGCGCGCCTGCTCGTCGGGGTCACCGGTGCCGGGGTGATCTCGTTGGCGGGATCGAGGAGGACGCTGTCGCCTCCCGCTCCCAGGGGACCGGAGAGGGGCGTGAAGGGTTTCGGAGAGGAAGAAGGTCCCTGCGGGGAGGATGCCCCGCAATCCGGCTCCTCCAGGCGGCACCTGCTAGCAGTGCACCCCAGTTACGGGCGCGTTGAGCAGCAGATGTTCCGAAATCTCCTGCAGTACCCCACCGTGCATCCACCGGATCGCGGGAGGGGAGTGCACGTCGCCGCCACCGTTCCGGGAGAGGGGGAACAATGCGGGTATGGCTACAGGAGATACATGCGCCGTTTGAGAGCCCCACCGACCATCCCGATCGCACCGAAAAGCAGGAGGCGTGCGAACCGGAAGAGGAGGGAAACCAACACCATCGATGCCACCATCATGCCGAGTGAGGCCCAGCTGCGGTGCCACAGGAGAGACGCAATGGTAAAAAGGGACAGTATGCGGAAGAGCGGGGCGAGGGGATTGATAGGGGATGTTAACACAAGGCCGATCAGGTTCACAGGATCACGACTCCATCAACCCTGCCCTCCGGCAGGGTAATCCATGCTGAGTGGGCGGCAGGGAATAAAACGGTATCGCCACCGCAGCGCCGGACAGGCTATGCCCTGCAGCGGCAGAGGTCACGCGTGCCCCGCAGCACATAGAGCGTCTCGTCCTCCACCTGCCGTGCGGCGACGATGAAGACGAGAAAACCGTGACCGGCAAAGATATGCTGCACTTCCTCGAGCCCGGTCAGCGAGGAGGCGAGGAGCAGTATGCGGCCGCGGGGTGCGAGAACGCGGTCTACGCCAGCGATGAACCGTGCGATCACCTCCCGCCCGCTCTCCCCGCCGTCGAGGGCGTATTCAAGCCAATCGTTGAGTCGATCTTCCTCACACGTTGGCAGGTAGGGCGGATTGAAGAGAACCAGATCGAATTCGCCGCAGATTCCTGCGTACAGGTCGGTCCGCACCACCTCTACGCCGCGCATGGCGGCGGCAATCACCGCATGTGGGTTGATATCGGTCGCGATGACCGGAGCGATCTCTGCAATGCGCGCTGCAATCTCGCCGCTGCCGCACCCGACCTCGAGCACCCGATCAGCACAGGAGAGCTCGTGCAGCACCGCCTCCAGCAGCAGATAGGTGTCCTGTTCGGGAGAATACACCTGCTCGCACCGATAGCCATCGACCCTATTACCGGACCCGTCCTTTCCGTGCATGGATCCCTCCCTTTATGGGACTGCGGGATGAAGAATATCCCGGTTCCACCGGGGCAAAAGGGGCCGGCACCGGAAATAAAGTGGCAGCGCTTACCTCACCCAATGCTTGCGCACCTGCAGGGTTTCAAGCAGCATCTGCTGTTTCTCGGATCCGCGGGTGCAGTAGAAGGTGTTGTTCAGCCCGAGTTCAGCGGCAAGGGGGCAGGTAGGGCAGATACACTTTTTTTCCTCTGCAATGCACGCGCTCTTTCCCGTGCTGCAGAACGCAAGTTCGTTTTCTTCAGGATTGCATTCCTTGTAATTGGGACATTGGGGGCAGATGCACTGCTCTTCCCGCTTCCTGAGGATCATGAGCTTCTCTTCTGTCGAGAGATCGAGCGCCTCCATCATCTGCTGATATGCCTTAATATCCATACGAATACCTCATGTGCACAATAGCGACAGCCCCTATTTAAATTTTTGTGCATCGGGTATGCGAAGGGGTAATCGCCACGCCGGGGGATCCGATCTACGATACCGCATTCGCGATCCGGGCAAACGCTTCGAGAGGGAGCGCTTCGGGGCGGGCCTGCAGGATGTCCGCCGGAAGTACCTGCACCAGTATGTCCACCCGTTCGTCCCCCAGCAGGGTCCTGGAAGCCTTGAGCGCCTTGCGCACCGTTTTCCGGCGGTGCGAGAAGAGGGCCCGCACGACATCCGCATACAGGGTGCGGTCCTTGATGGGGTACGGGGGGTCGCGCGGCGTGATCTTCATCACCCACGACCGCACCTGCGGTTTGGGCCGAAACGCATTCGGCGAGAGCTCGAGAATCGGTTTTACCCGAGCGTACGTCTGTACCATCACCGAGAGGCGCCCGCACTCTGGCGTTCCGGGGAGCGCGATCATCCGCTGCCCGAACTCCTTCTGGTACATCAGCACTGCAGTCTCGAACCCGATATCAAGCAGCCGGAACGTGATCTTCGAGGACGCCGAGTAGGGGAGGTTCGCCACCACGAGGTCGAAGGGCGGCAGATCGCATTGTACAGCATTGCCATGGATGAGCGTGAGCTGACCGGTGGCAAGCTCCGCGGAAAAGCGCACTGCGAGGTTCTCGCAGAGGGTGCGATCGAGTTCGACGGCAATGACCCGCGCGCCCTGTTCGAGCAGGGCGCAGGTCAAAACGCCCTCACCGGGACCGATCTCCAGCACGCGCCGGCCCCGCACATCGACCGCACCGACAATCCTCGACACGGCATTTCTGTCGATGAGGAAGTGCTGGTCGTGCCTGGGTTTCATTTTGAAGTAAAGAGGTGGTATTTAATGTGAGGATCTTCGAGTTCCTCCATGATCCTGTTGATGATCATCTTTTCAGGGTGCGGTATGGCCTTGATTCGCTCACTGATATCCGCGAAGCTCGTAAAGGGCGCCTTCTCCCGTTCTTCGAGGATCTCCCACATCAGTTTCTTGCCGATCCCGGGAAGGAGGTGCAGCATATGCAGTTTCGGGGTGACCGAAATGGCCTTGTTGAAGAACTCGACGAAGCGGCCCTCATGCTCCCTGACGATACCCTCCACCGCAAAGGGCAGCTCGAGTTTTGCAGTGGGCGTGAGATCCTCGTACCCTATCCGGCGCTTCACCCGCTCGATTTTGTCCCGCTCCTTGTCGCCGATATAGACCATGTCATGGAGCTGGAGGTCATCTATTTTTGGCACCAGCTCGAGCAGCTTGAACTGGTCGATGCCTACCGCCTGCAGGAGCGGTTCCCTCCTGAACTGGGGTCGCGGATCGTTTGCGTGCCCTCGCGGGAGTATATCGATCACTACCGCATAGATTTCCTTCTTCTCGGTCCTCATCCCAACCCCCTCAGAAATGGGCCATTACGAGGTCGATTATTTCGTCGAGTTCCTCACCCGAAAGGGTAAACCGTTCCTTTGCGTAGATGGCCCGAAGTTCATCACGCGTCCGGGGCATGACATTGGCGATGCGAAACGCAATGTCAGGCTTCATTTTTTCGAGCTTCACCAGCTCTTCTACAAGGTTTCGTGCCTTTTCTGCGCTGGTTTTTGCAAGAAGATTGGCATGCTCGATGCTCTTTCGAAGTTCATAGGACATCTCTTCGCCCTCGTCCAGGCGCCTCGCCTCAATCGAGAGCAAGGTTTCCCGGACCTCGGGAAGCGTTACCCTCTCTTCGCTACTGATACCCTTTACTCTCATGCCAATCACAATCGTTGGGAGTTAGATTTTTTGTGGCTTTAGATGTTGCGATCGGGTAATGACCGTCTTTGTCGCATTGCCATCCCTGATCTCGACGAGCCAGGCGCGTCCCCGCTGCCCGACAACCGTTCCCGTTTTTCCGTGGAAACGGCGGTGCGGCATGCCGACATGAACGCTCGGATCGATCACCAGATGGACCCGCTGCCCGACATCGAACTTCTGGATGACCGTCGTTGCCGGTGCGATGCCTCGTTTCCGCAATGCTTTCTTGAACTTATACCGTGTCTTTTTTCGTGGACCGTTATGATGTGCCATATTCACCTGACTCCGTCTTCATCTGTTGGGGCCGCGTTTCGGGGACGACCGCTTCTACCAACACCACATCGAGGCTCGTCACCCGTGCCGCAGCACCCAGGACGCCCGAGAGACTCGGCGTGGTTCTTCCGTCATCCCCCGAAATGAGCTCTTTGATATAGAGTCCCGCCTCGCCGAGGACTTCTATCAAAAATTTGCAGTCCTGGACTCCAACGCACTCTATTTCCTTGACGCGGCGCTTTCTCACCCTGTCCGATCGCCGGTGCGACACTCTCGCCGGGGTGCGCTGGTGTATTGTCACCCCTTCAAGGGTTTTCAGGGCGGTTTGCACCTCCTCTTTCGAGAAAGCACCATCGATTTCAACCAGAATGCTGTATTTTTTATACGCTTTTTCTGATTTAATAGTTTCCACTTCCCGGCGGTCGCTCCAGTGGTCGAACACGACCGCAACCCTTCCCCCGGCGCTCCGGTTGACGACATCCTCGAGCGGGGTGAGGTCGTGGCGGCGGGTGATTGGTGCCACCACCTCAATGACAAAGGGGCGCCCGGTGCCGAGCATCCGCGCATCGATATCCTCCCGTCCTGCGCCGTGCAGCACGGCATCATCGGCCGAAAAGATCTCGATAAGCGGGCGGCCGATAAGCTCCTCCACCGAGTCGGCATACATCCTGCCGGTAAAGCCGCACCGCTCGCACCCCTCTCCCCTGCACACACGGCAGTGCCACCGGGTCTGGGGGATGCCCCGCTCGTACTTCCAGTACCGCCCGTAGATGAAGAGAGGGCTTACCTGCACCTCCACCTCGCCTGCGGCGAGATCGGCGATGGCGACCACATCGGGGTGCGTGAAATCCACCTCGTGTCCGGTGCGCGCGGAGACCCGTTTGCCCACCTCGCGGTTGAACTCGGCCTTCAGGGGTTCGGGGTGGGTAAGCGACAGATCGGTCCAGACCATCTCCTCGCTCTCGGCAATGAGGGGGGGCACCCTGCAGCCGATCAGCAGGGTGTCGAATTCTATGCCCTCCAGGGCCTTCGCAACCCGGTCTGCCCATAGATCGAGCTCTGCAAAGAGCCCGTTGCAGATCCAGCACACCTCCTGTTCCGGTGCAAAGGCCACATCGCCGGCTATCGAGCCCGTAATGCGCAATGCTCGACCCCGTTCGTCGTTACCCAGGCCGTGCGACCGCTTCCCGAACATCCTGCCGAGGCAGTGATCGCATATCGGCCCGTATTCCAGGATTGATGCCACACGATCGAGAAGTTCCATCAGCATCCACTCCGATCGATTTCGTTGAGTACCACCGTAATGGTATGGTCGGCATGCAGTACCTTCGGGCCGACCGTGACGCGCGGAAGGTCTGCCACCAGTGCCGCCTCCTCCGCGGTGAAGTCCATATGATCGCTCAGCAGCCAGGCATCCGGCAGCGCCTCCAGCCCCCTGATATCCGCACCGCCCTCGTCGAGCAGCACGAACTCGTGGTCGCCGAGCAGCTCGGCAAGGCCACCCCGTCGCACGTACACGCCCTTCGTCGATTCGCGGAAGGTTGACCCGCACGAGATATTGAGCGCCTTTTGTATAAGCGAAGCGGCGCTGCGCTCGTCGGGACTGAGGTAGCGCAGCTCGTCTCCCCGAAAGAGGATCGTCTTCGGTGGGTCGGGCTCGCCGAGCAGGACGAGGGTGCATTCGACGTCCCGCCGGATATCGTGGGAGAGAAAAAAGGCCGAATTCACGCACCGGCACAGCACGTCCATGCGCCCCGCGCCGCCGGGCAGATCGTTGAGCGAAAAATCGCCGGTCGTCCGTGCCCGGTGGCCCACCACCGCAAACCGCAGCATCGGACCTCTACATCCCACCGAACTTTTTCATCATGCGCTGCATGTTGAACTTGCCGCCCCCGCCCCCGCGGAAGAGCTTGAGCGCACGTTGCATGGTCTTGTAGTACTTGAGCAGTTCGCGCACCTCATCGGGGGAAGCGCCCGCACCCGCGGCGATGCGATGGACGCGCGACCCGCCGATCACCGAGGGGTTTTCCAGTTCGGTATCAGTCATCGAGTCCATGATGACGCGGTAGCGCTCCATCTTCTGCCCGGTCACGTCATACGCGTCCTGCGGGATGTCCATGCCGCCGAGAGGGAGCATGCTCATGACCTGTTTGAGAGGGCCCATTTTTTTGAGCGCTTCCATCTGCTTGTACATGTCGCGGAGGGTGAACTTACCCTTCATGAGGGCGTTCATATCCACCTCATCCTCGCCGATCACCTCTTCCGCGCGCTCGACGAGCGCCCGCAGGTCGCCCATGCCGAGCAGGCGGGAGATGAAACCGTCGGGATCGAACCGCTCGATGTCGTCGATGGTCTCGCCGCTCCCGATAAACACGATGCCGCTTTGCGTCTCGGAGACCGCCGAGAGCGCGCCGCCGCCCTTGGCCGTCCCGTCCATCTTGGTGATGATCACGCCGTCGATGTCGATGGCATCGTGGAAGCGGCGCGCCTGGTCCCGCGCCTGCTGGCCCAGCGCGGCATCGATGACCAGCCAGCGGTGGGAGGCGCGGGTGAGCTCGTTGATCCGGACGATCTCGTCGATGAGGTCATCTTCAAGCGCGTGCCTGCCCTGCGTGTCGATAATGACAACCTCGGCATGTTTGAGCTCCCCCAGCCCGCGCCGGACGATAGCCACGGCGTCCTTTTCCCCGGGCTCGCCGTAGCAGGGAACGTTGATCTTCGTGCACAGGGTGGATAACTGGGCGTACGCGCCGGGCCGAAAGACATCGGCACAGATCACGCCCACGCGAAGGCCTTTGCGCTGGAAATAGCGGGCGAGCTTGGCCGTGGTGGTGGTCTTCCCGCTTCCCTGCAGCCCCGCCATGAGGATGGTCTGCGGACCCAGCTGCACCTCCGCCCCGTGCCCCATGAGGTTGACCAGTTCCTGGTAGACGATGCGCAGCACGTGCTCGCGCACGCTCATCCCTTTCGGGGTTTCCTCCTCGAGTGCGCGCTGCTTGATCGCCTGTGACAGCTGCATCACCAGCTTGACATTGACATCAGCCCCGATGAGGGCGCGCTGGAGATCCCGGACCAGATCATCGACCGCAGCCTTGTCGATGACCGTTTTGCCCGCCAGTTTCTTCAATGCGTCCTTGAGTCCGCTTCCCAGCCTATCGAGCATCCGTTATTCCTCCTCGCGCAGGAGTTCGTCCACCACATCTTCGGGCCGGAACGGGATGACATCGTCGTAACTCTGCCCCACGCCGAGAAACATGACCGGCTTTCCGATGGTATGGGCGATGGAGATAGCCGCCCCTCCCCGGGGATCCATGTCCGCCTTGGTCAGCACCACTGCGTCGGTGCCCACCGCGTTGTTGAACTCTTCAGCGCGGATGACCGCGTCGTTGCCCGCCACCGCTTCGTCGACATAGACCACGAGGTCGGGGTTCATCACCCGGCGGATCTTTTCCAGCTGGTTCATGAGGTTGGCGCGGTTGTGGAACCTTCCTGCGGTGTCGGCGAGCACGACGTCGACGCCGTGGGCGGTGGCGTACTGCACCGTGTCAAAGAGCACGGCGGACGGGTCGGCCCCCTCCTGGTGGCAGATTACCTTCACCCCGACACGATCGGCATGCGTTTTCATCTGCTCGTTGGCGCCAGCCCTGAACGTGTCGCCCGACCCGATCACCACAGAATACCCCTGTTTCCGGAGATACTGTGCAATTTTCGCGATAGTGGTCGTCTTCCCCGTGCCGTTCACCCCGGTGAAGAGCACTTTAACGGGGCGTTCATGAGAATCGATATACCCGGTAAGGGAGAACCCTTCCCCGAGCACGGTGAGGAGCGCTCGTCTGAGTGTATCCATCACGAGGGTGTCCACCGATGCACCGATCTTTCGGTTCCTCCCCACGAGATCGGATCGCATATGCTCGACGATGGCTTCCGCAACGGGCAGCGCCACGTCATTTTCGAGAAGCACGATCTCCAGTTCCTGCAGCGGTTCGGCGACATCCTTCTCGCCGAGCATCACCTCACGCTCGGTGACCAGCACCCGGACGCGCTCGGTAAATGTCGATTTCTTCTTCGAGGCTTTTTCTTCGGGAGCCTGCGCCTCTTCCCCCATGCCCTTTTCCTCAAGCCCGGGGGCGGGTGCATCCCCGGCCGGAAGGGGGGCCTCGGGGGCAGCCTCAGCCGCGGACTCGATGGTGAGCCCGAGCTTCTCTTTGACGCCGCGGAGTTTGTCTTTCAGTGAACCGAACATGAATTATTGACCTTTCTGGGACGACCGGGCCTTCCTGTAGGTCATCTCGATCCGTTGTGCCACTTCGTTGGCCTGCGCGCGGATCTCATCGATATTGGCGGAGAGTTTCTTGATCATCGCTTCCATTTCCGTGGTGCGATCCTTGAGAAAATCGATCGCCTCGACATTTTTGCGCTCAACAATGACGTCGGACCCGATATTGACCAGAACCTTGTCCGGATCGGTCACCTTCACCCGCAGGCTTGCCCCTCCGCCGAGCTGGAGCAGCACCACATCACTGCCATTCTCGCCCAGCTCTTTCAGCGTGTCGATGGCGGCGAACGATTCGAAGCGCCGCTGCTCGATCATCTGCAACTGCCGGGAAAGAATTTCTATCTGCTGGCCGAACTCGTTGAGATACTCCTGGAGCATCTCCATTTCGCGCCCCTGCACGGTTTCCACGTTATTCACCATCAACAAGGGTTATACCAGAAACGGTGATATAATTTCTCTTGAGCCGGTGTTTGCTCCCCAGATCCGCAAAAATTCGTTCCTGCGCCTGTTTTTCATTCGGGGCGCCGACTATCTTGCTGAAGGTCTTCCACTCGCCGCTGATTTTGAACGTTCCCGTCACTTCATACTGTGCCATACCATCACTCCAAAAATCCGAAAACTTCCTCTATTCTTCCCAGCTCGAACCCGCTCGTATACTGCCCCGCAAGGAACCCCCTGCTGTTGGCGACAAGGCCGGTGCCGATAAGCCCGCTCCCCATGTTCACCGAACCCGTTCCGATGGGAAGGTCGGACATTGCCTCGAGATGGGCGATCTCCTGAGCGGTCGCGCGGGCATGCACGAGCACCCCGCGATTCGTGCTCACCGCTGCCATGCCGACAGTGGGGAGCCCACCGAGCGTGCTCATAAGCACCGGTACTTTACAAAATGAACCGATCTCCTCTGCCAGACTCTCGGGCATTCCCGGATGCACCACCGCAAACATATCATTGACCAGGATCACGTTGCCTGCGGCATTCATGCTGCGCTCGAGCAGCATCACGTCACGATACTCCTCCAGCACCGCCCGCTCCTCGGGGGTGATGAGCCCGCTGACGACCAGCCCGTGCGAGTTCCCGGCAAGCAGCGACCCGACGATGGAACTTCCCTGCAGGGTGGTTGACACAATCTCGACATCGAGTTCGCCCCTCACCGCTGCAGTGAACGGTTCCGGTGCCGATGGCGGGATGACTGCGATATCCTCGAATACCCGTGAGAACACTCCGATGTGTGGATCGCCGGCAAAATCGATCGTATCGGTCATCTCACTCCTCGGCGAGCTCTGCCTGAACCTGCCCGTCTTCGAATTTCATGGCGCGTACGCGTATCTTCCTCGGGGGTTTTTCACTGCCCCGGTCCCACACCTTCTCGTTGATGCTGCGGTCAAGCTTGACATCCTCGCTCTTCATGTGCTTCACAAGAAATGCGCGGATATCTTTGACTGCTTTGTTGCTCCGCTTCCACCGGGGAGCCCTTTTTGCGTCACGGAGAGGGATCACATAGATCTGTTCTTTCAATACATCGACCATGCGCTCACACCTTCAGAGAACTGCGGCGCCAGTTGCGGCGGCGCGGATGGGAACTCACGTTTCTTTTCGTCCTGATCATCACCCAGGCCGGCACACGGCGGTTCTGCTCGCACGCTTTCGCCAGCCTGATTTTTCGACCTTTCGTCACTTTACTCATTGTATTCACCAGATTTGATTGTTACCCGCAGACGACGTCCACGACAAGCGACTGTCGGTGGTGTGCGGGGAAGAGCGGTGCAGGGTCGCACCCGCGCTCGCGCAACGCCCCCCTGATCTCGTGCTCGTAATCGCCGTTCTCGATCTCCCCGGTCTCACCGAACCGGACCACCAGGTGCCGGTCGGCGAGGCGGTTGACCTCGGTGGTGCCGAACCCGAGCAGGGGGCGGACATAGCTGCACCCGAGACGCGCCTCAATGCTCTGCACCTCAGCGGCGGAGAGCATGGGGACACGGTCGTTGAGCCTTGTCCCGTCACCCACGACCGGGTACAGCGCGGCAAGGCGCGATATGGCATGGCGATGCACGAGGTTGATGCCATCGTTCGGGTAGCCGCATCCCACCACCAGATCACATGCCTCCTGCAGGAGTGCATCGCCGAGCACCCTCGTGACGTGGGGAAAGCCCAGTGCCTTCGCCGCGTCCTGTACGGCTGCAATGTCGCGCTCCGGGCGAAACACGAAGGTCGTGAGCTCGACCTCGTAGTCGCGGGAGAGCATGACCGCAGCGAGCGCACTGTCCTTGCCACCACTGAAGAGAATCCCGGCTTTCATTTTCTTTTGATAGTGAAATCCCGTTTTCCAGGGGCTATCTGCTGCAGGAGCGCCTTCAGTTGCTGGTCGGTGAGGCGCTCTCGTAGTCTTCCGCTCTGGGCAAGTACGACCAGCTGCTGTTCGATTGCCCGGGCAAACTCTGGGCGCGTGAGTTTGATGGTGTTGAGGCGCTCGCGGGCCTGGGGGTCGAGGACCTGCTTCAATATCAGCTGGATCTGTGCGTCCATTTGTTTCTGGCGCTCGTACTCCTCTTCCATCGCTCCCTGTTCCGCCTGCTGACGCTGGAGCTGTTCAAGCCTTCGCCGACGAAGTTCTGCCAGCTCGTCATCGCCCATGATTATCACTCATTTTAATATTTGGCAAGCTCGGGAACCGTTTCGGCCACGCTCGTTTTGAGATCGTTTGCGATCCGGTCGATAAACGAGCGGCCCTTCGGGGAGACCACCCTTCCCGTGCCTGCACGCTCAATAAGCCCGGCTTCCTCGAGCTGCTGGAGCGCCTTGCGGAGCACCGAACCACTCCCCCTCCGGAACTGGTAGGGATTGGATCCGCGGTCACGGTTCCCGCCATAGAATGTTCTCATACGCTGTACACCGACCGGCCCGTCGACATAGACGCGGCGCAGGATGGAGGCAGTACGGATATACCACCAGTCCTCCTGATTCGGCGGGGCCTGTTTGTGAACCCCCGTCTTGGCAAACGATGCCCACTCCGGCGGCGTGATCGGCTCAAGTGCTTTGAGCTCCTCTGCCGTTTTTTGGATGAGCACGGCGGGGGGTATGTCAAATAGCGTTGTCATGTAGTATCCTCACTATCAATATGTCTAATAGCAGTCTTTACATATTTGTACAATGCCCTTTTAATTATTTCGAGCAGCCGCCCTCATGGTTTCGGGCTTCGCGCGCCGAGGATCATGGTCCGACCCCGTACCTGCACCAGGCGCGCTCCTGCACGCCGGGAGACATCCTCCGGGTCGATCTCGCAGCTCCTGAGCCACTTGATCTTCACTGCGGGGCGGGTTTTCAGCTGCATGCGGATCTCGTCGACGATCGCGCCGGTGCACCCCTGCTTCCCTATCCAGACGGTGGGTTTCAGCGTGTGAAACGGCTCATTCCCCATTATCCGGCTTCACCACCCGATAGCGCCGCTGGTACCCGCAGGCACGGCAGGTGACCACCACCTTCCCGCCATGGATCCGCACCCGTGCATTTTTTCCGAACACCAGATACGCATGGCACCGCCGGCAATACCTCCGCCGCAGCGCCCTTGGAATCCTCACGCGCGTGCGTATCGCAATCGCTAATGCACGCTCCACGTAGCGGTCGCTCCACGCAGGGTGCTCTGCATGGACGCGTTCTGCTTCGGCAAAGAGCGTCTCGATGCGTTCCATCGCGATCTTCCGCCGGTTCGGGTGCTTTGATTTCGCTGCCATCTCTGTAGTCCGCCACCCCGGGTACGACTACAATGATTTTTCCTCCGGGATAATATAGCACAGGGTAATGCACTCATCCTACACCCATTGTGAACTCTGCGAATGGCGGTGCGGGGTCGACCGGCTCGCGGGCACGCGCGGGGTCTGCCGCGTCGGGCCCGCGGAGGTGGCGGCGATCAGCTGTTCGGAGACACTGCGCAGTATGTCGGTCACCCTGCTCGGGTGCTGCTACCGCTGCCTGCACTGCAACGCCTACCGCATCTCCCAGTATCCCGATCCCCTCTGGTGGTACGGCAGACGGCTTGACGCCGCAGAACTCGTGGACGAGATTTCCCTTCATCTCGAGGCGCTGAAGGGAATCCCGGTGGACAAGATCAGCTTCACGGGGGGCGATCCGGCAATCCACCTCCCCTTCATTGAAGAGGTCGCCGCCGTCGTCAGGGAGCGCGGTCTTTCGCTCGGTATCGGTATCGCCACGGGCGGATTTTCCACACCAGAAGCAATGGAGCGTATCGCCGCCATCTGCTCCAGCATCACGGTCGAGATCAAAGCCTTCGACGACTGCGTGCACCGCGCCCTCACCGGAGCGCCCGTACGACCCGTGCTCCGCAACGCCGCCTACCTTGCAGGATGCGCCCCTGAAAAGATCAGGGTCTATCGCACCGTCGCCATCCCCGGCATCACCGACCGCCAGATACCGGCGATCGCCGCATATATCGCCGGTCTCGACCCCGATATCCCCTACCGCCTCATCGGCTTTCGCCCGAACTTCATCCTCTACTACCACCCCGGGCCCACTATGGAGGACATGGAGCGTCTTGCAAAAGAGTGCCGTGCACAGGGGCTCAACGACGTGGCATGGAGCGGCTACTACCCGGAATCCATGCCTCAGGGTATCGAGCAGAAGGCAGCGATGCTTTCGCCGCAGTATGCAGGATGCGAGGAGGCGGCACGTGCTGCGGCGTACGTCCAGAGCGCAGGATGCCCCACCCATCCGAGAGACTGCGGTGCGTGCCCCCTCCGGCACCGCTGCCCCGCCACCCTCAGGGAGCCCTGGAACCGCCGCTGAAATATCATGGGGGCAGGATGTGGACGGCGCGCCCGCAGACCATGAGCCGTTCCTCGCAGAAGAGCTTCACCGCTTCGGGCAGGGCGAGGTGCTCCTCGATGAGGATGCGGCCGGCAAGCGAATCTTCATCATCCCCGTCGCAGACCGGTACCGGGCGCTGGATGATGATGGGACCGGTATCCATCCCTTCGTCCACGAAATGGACGGTGCAGCCCGATACCTTCACCCCGTAATCGATCGCCTGCCGCTGTGCATGGAGGCCTGCAAAACTGGGAAGGAGGGCGGGGTGAATATTGATAATCCTCCCTTTGAAATGGGATACGATTCCCGCACCCAGGATGCGCATGTATCCGGCGAGCACAAAGAGATCCGCATTGCATCGGTCCATCGCTTCGAGCAGGGCGGCTTCATACTCGTCCTTGCCGGCGCACCCTGAGTAGTCCACCACAGTGACCGGGATACCGGCCTTTTTTGCCCGCGTAATGGCGTACGCCTGTGGATTGTCGGTGACCAGTCCCGCGCATCGTGCAGGGAGAGTTCCAGCCCCTATCGCATCGATGAGCGCCTGAAAATTGGACCCCCGTCCCGAAGCGAGAACTGCAATGCGTTTCATACCCATTGATTCGGCACAGGGCCCATTTAATCGTTATCCCGGGGGCTGCCTTCCTGCGGCAGTAGCAGCTTGACCTCGAGGATCCGTTTTCCCCGCATCTTCATGACCATGAGCCTGATGCCGGAATCGGGGATCACCACCACCTCTCCCCGTCGGGGGATGTGGCCGAGGCGGTCGATCAACAGCCCGCCGACGGTCTCGTAGCTCTCGTCGAGCGGCAGCGCAATATCGAGAGTTTCATTGAGACGGTCGACCCATGCGCGGGCATCGACGATATAGACACCCGGTTCCACTTCCTGCACGGGGGGGGCTTCCTCATCGAATTCGTCCAAAATCTCCCCCACCAGCTCCTCAAGAATGTCCTCCACCGTGACGATCCCGGCGAATGTCCCGTACTCGTCCAGCACGATCGCCATGTGCAGTTTGCGGACCTGCAGCTCGTTGAGGAGTTCGTCGATGCGTTTGCTCTCCGGGACGAAGCACGGTTCATAGACCAGATCCTTAATCGAGGCCACCTTTCTCCCCGAATACAGGGCACCGAACACATCCTTTACATTGAGGATGCCGGTAATGTTATCCATCTGGTCATGGTAGACGGGAATGCGGGAGAAACCGGTTTCGTTGAAGGTATTGATGGATTCTTCAAGCGTCACCCCTTCTTCCATCATCACCACGTCGGCGCGAGGCGTCAATATTTCGCGGACGTTGGTGTCCGTGAAGCGGAAGACGCGGTACAGCATCTCGTGCTCGTCCTCCTCGATGGTGCCCGCCTCTTCACCCACATCGATCCACTGCTTGATCTCCTCCTCGGTGACCGCGGGTCTGGTAATCTCCGCGCGTATGGAGAAGAGCCGCTTTATCGCGTCATACAGCCAGAGAATGGGTGAAAACACGTAACAGAGGAAGAGGATCGGGCCCGCGGAGAAAAGAGCGAATTTCTCCGTGGAACGCGCGGCGTAGGTCTTCGGGCCGATTTCACCCAGCACCAGCATGATGAAGGTGACCACGCCGGTGGCGATGCCCACCCCGATATCCCCATAGCGCTCGATCGCAATCGAGGTGGCAATCGCCGCCGCGGCGACATTCACGACATTGTTGCCGATGAGGATGGTGATGAGGAGGTGATCGGTATTCCGCTTCACCTTTTCGAGGGCAAGAGCCCCCCGGACTTTCTGGTCGATCAGGGTCCGGACCTTCGCCTCGTTGAGGGATATAAGCGCGACCTCGGAGCCGGAAAAAAACGCAGAAAGCACGATGCACAAAGCAAACAATAGGAACCTCGCGCTTTCCGATATCATCGCATCCACGCCGCAATCACGGCTCTATGCTCACCTTCGTTCATATGCGACAAATCTATCACAATATTGCGTAGAGGGATTAATAAAACCAGCGTTATTCTAGCACCGAGCAAACCTTCTTCCTAAAGCGAGTTCGCCCATCATTCAGTTCGGTGCGCCTTCTGTCATCCGGAGAGGATTCTGCCGCAGGTGCATTCCGATTCCATTTCATGCATCGTCCCAGCAGTCTCGCAAGAAAGCAACCTCACCCTCAAGCAGGGTGATCTTCTCTTCTGAGCACAGATCAGCAGGAAAATTCCGGTCTTCGATCTCGAGCGTGAGGCTCTCCGCGTGCTGCTGTTTCAGAAGGGCGAGGATCTCCGCAATGTCCTCGTTTCCCGCCACCGGGAGGTGCACGGCGTTTGATGCGACCGCACTGACGTGCACGTTTGCGATGCGGCCCCCGCAGGTCGCGATGTAGGCGGCAACTTCCTTCACTGACTGTTTCAGTGCGTGGGCCACGTCAAGGGTAAACCAGAGCCATGGCTCCCGGTCGAGCAGTTCGCGCACGTCCAGCGGCGTGCAGAGAAGCGAATTCACCTTCCGCTCCATATTCTCCATTGCCACACGGACGGATCTGCCCTTCGAACTCCCGTGCAGTGCATCGATATAGTGCTCGAATCTTCGATAGTCCGCATCGCTCGGCACTCTCTTGGCAGTCCGCCGCCCCGGGTGCAGGGTGACCGTCCGTGCCCCCAGCGTCTCGGCGATATCCACGGCGCACAGGGCATATTGCACCGATATTGCGGCGATATGGGGATTGATAGAGCAGGGGTTGAGGTCGAGCACCGGCGCATGCACCGAGATGGGAGCAAGACGGGGATGGGCCCGTATGCACTCCATGATCTCGTCGAGGGGCATGTCCCGGACCCAGAAATGCGGGGTTTCGATCCAGAATTCGATGCCTGAAAGGCCCGCCTCCTCCACAAAATCGAAAATCAGGTCCGTGGGATATTCGTGAAAGAACATGCTCGAGACGGCGAACCGGACCATGCTATCAATTGATATTCCCCCTCCTCCTACTTTGATGTGATGGCGGGAGGAGGGGCCGGGCTTTTCGCAGATGAGGGCGGTGCGGAAATTGCCACTGTCGCCGAGATCTCGCACCTCGTCCATCAGCTGCTCGACGATCCGCGCCTGCAGGCGATCTGGGTACAGGGAGAGGTGAGGGATTGTTCTTTTTCTGCAAAAGGCCACTGCTATTTTTCCCTCTCGGAGCTGCAGGCCGGCAGGACGTACGTGATCAACTGCGCCATGTGGCGCAGTTATGCCCGCGAGCTCTTCTTTGAGCCCCGGGACGGGATGCAGGTGCTCGTGTGGGGATCGGTGGAGGTTTATGAGCCCCAGGGCAGGTACCAGTTCATCGTCAGGGACATGGTCAGCGCAGGGGAGGGGGAAAAACATCTCCTCGTCCAGCGCTGGAAAGAGGAGCTTGCCCGCGAAGGCCTCTTTGAGGCGGCGCGAAAAAAGCCGCTCCCCCGCTTTCCTGAGAGGGTGGGCGTGGTCACCTCGGCAACGGGAGCCGCCCGGCGCGACATCGAACAGGTCATCGCCCGCCGGTTTCCGGTCGAGGTTGTACTCTGCCCTGCCGCAGTGCAGGGGGAGGGCGCCCCTGCAGAGATCGCCGCGGCCCTCGGGCGGATCGACGAACGGGTGGACGTTATCATCGTCGGGAGGGGCGGGGGGAGCTTTGAGGATCTCTTCGCGTTCAACCACCCGCAGGTGGTGCGGGCAATCGCCGCCTGTGTAACGCCGGTGGTAAGCGCGGTGGGCCACGAGACCGACCACACCCTCGCCGACTATGCCGCAGACCTGCGGGCCCCCACCCCCTCTGCCGCCGCAGAGCTCGCGGTTCCCGATCGCATCGAACTTGCCGGCGATCTCGTGCGCCTGAGGCACCAGCTCCGATCCGGGCTCGTCGCCCGCGTGGAGGGGGGATGGGAAACGCTGGAAGGTCTGCGGCTTCGCCTGCAGCCGCGGCGGTTCCGGCGAAGGATCGATGAGGAGATGCAGCGGATCGTGGATCTCGATGAACGGCTGGCGAGGGCGGAAGGATCGCTTCTCGCGCGGCAACGCCTGCTCCTCGGCCAGCTCGCGACTTCGCTCGGCGCACTCAACCCCCATGCCTCCCTCGCCCGGGGCTACTGCATCGTGGAAAAGGACGGTGCGGTCATCTCGTCCGCAGGTGCGCTTGCACAGGGGGACCGCGTAACCCTTCGCATGGCCGACGGGATCGCATCGGCACGGATTGAAGAGGTAGATCATGACAGCAACCTATGAAGAACTGATCCTCGAGCTCAAGCAGATTGTATCCGCGATCGAAGAGGGAGATATCGGTCTCGACGAGAGCATACGGCTCTATGAGCGGGGATCAGAACTGGTGAAACGGTGCGAGCAATTGCTCGAGGATGCGGAACTCAAGATCACCGAGCTGGGATACGAATAACCGCCACCATCTCGACCGCCAGCTCCGCACCCTCCTGCAGCACCGCGATGAGATCGCGGGGCAGTGTCGCAGCCGCACGATCGGAGAAAATCCCCACTGTGCGCCCGCAGACAAAACCGCTTTTTCGCCACACCAGATCGGCGGGATGATCAAGGGTCATGCTCGCATGCCCGCACGAGCGGACGCAGACCGAACACTCCTCGGCGGTCAGGGTGGTGTACAGCACCGTGTGCCTGTCGGCGAGCGCATGCCGAAACTCCTCGGAGAGGTCGGCGGCGCCTTTGTCGGCGCAGACCCCGATGATGCAGTGGCCGGACGGCGACAGGTGTGCCTCGCGCGTCACCTCGAAGGTGGTGCGGTGAGACCCCGAGACATTCGGATGGCCCCTGCAGACCACCGATTCACGGACCTTCATCTGTAGTGAGATGAAGCGGACAATGTCCTTCAATGTTGTGAATGGCCCGGTCCGGGCGGCAGGGTATATGGCACCCCGGTGCATACCAGTATGCGATGAATCTCCTTGTGCAGTGTCCGGTATGTGACGAAGAGCAGGAGCACCAAGTGCTCAAGGAAAACGGGAGCCTTCTGGTGAAGTGCACGGAGTGCGGCCATGTGCATCGCACGGAGCCCCCGCAGCGCCCGTCGGTCATCGAGGTCAGGGCGGTGGTGAGCAGGGAGACCGAATCAAAGATGTGCACCATCGAACTGCTCTCGGATGAGGAATGCAGCGAGGGAGACCTTCTCGTGGCGGACTGCGGCGACGAGGCCATGGGCGTCGAGGTGACCGGCATCGAGGTGGGCGATGGGCGGGTAGCACGGGCCCGGGCCGATGCGATCAGCACCCTGTGGACGCGCCTTATCGATGAGGTGGTGGTCAGGGCGTCGGTGCACGATGGCAGGAAGACCATTCCGGTCTACGCACGGGCCGACGGCGAAGAGGAATTCTCCGTGGGAGAGGTGGTGGATTTCGACCGGGTCAGGTTCAGGATCACCCAGATTAAAATGCGGGAAGGTCAGGTATTACGAAAAGAGGGATGGAAAACCTTAGCCCGCAAAATCAAGAGGATATACGGGGTCCGTTTATAGATATTTCTTGATTGCGGATTCGAGTTCTTCCCGGTGAACGACTCCTTCAAACCGCTCTTTGACCTCATCGTCTTCGAGGATGACGATGGTCGGCGTGACGCGCAGGCCGAATGTCTTGATGTATTCAGGATTGTGTACCGCGTCGATCTCCTCGATCTCGATGCCCAGAGACGTTTCGACCTCCTGGTTGATCGGTATCTGCTCTTCGCATCCCATGCACCCCTCCTGGTTAAAACAGATCACTTTCACAGCCATGGAAGAGAAATGGGGACAGGGATATAAAATGCTATGCTTTCCCGTCCAGTCCGTTAATTGCCGATGTATTCGAGAGTGATTGAAGCGGTCGGATACCCGTACGCGACAGCGATCTCGTCGGTGGTTTTCTCGGCCACTTTGCCGTAGCGCACATAGATTTCAGGGGAGGCATTGTCCAGCGCGATGATGGGAGTCGTCGACATTCCGAGCGGCACCCAGTCCCCCTGTTCCGCAGAGCTGAAATTGAAATTCGTGCCATAGCCCCCCACGATACCGTTGAATTCCTCGGCAGTCATTGCGGTCACCATCGTCTCCGCACCGTCAATCACGACCGATTTTTGTTGATTGACCCGCATCCCCTGCAGGGCGGCATTGATCTGCGCGAGCTCGCCGGACAGCATAGTGTTGGACGCCCCCTCGGGGTACCGGAGCGTGATGGGGATAAAGGTCTCCTTATATTCCTCCCCGACCGTCATCACGAGCGGGTCCGAAAGCAGCGCGAGGTTGCCTTTTTCATACTCCGCCTGGAAGACCTGTACGTTAGAAGTGATAACAGGAACGCCTGTTGCGTCATAGAGCGTGTAGCCTACCTGGCAGATCGACCCGGGCTGGGCAGTTTTGAAAAACGAGAAAAAGCCCATATTCAGCGTGAACCCAACCACGCAGATGACAAGAACACCAAGGATGGCCACCTTCGAAAGGCGGTCGGATACCCATTTGTTCTTCTGGTTCCCCTGTTTTTTCATCCTACATATATCCTCCTTTCACCCTGATAAATGGTGATCACGGGGCACGAACACCGGCTGCCCCCGTAGCAACATTGATAGGGTGACAACACTACCTAAAGGTTAGGTCCACGGGTTTCCCCGTGGCCATCGATGCAGAACATACGAGGTATACACATGGCATGGAGACGCAGATATCCAATGCGCCCGTTGTGGGACGAATTCGACCAGATGATGGCTGAGATGGAGGACCGGTTCCAGCGGATGTTCCAGGGAGCTGGCCTTCCCACGCCCTCCGAAATGGGATCCCGGGTGCTTCCCGCCCTCAGGGGAGAATTCCGCGTGGATGTGCGGGAGCATGAAGATGAAGTGGTCGTGGTTGCCGATCTCCCCGGCGTGGAAAAGGAGGGCGTGCAGCTCAGGCTTGTCGACCCGAACCTCCTCCTCATCAAGACCGAGCGGCGCACGGAAACAGAGGAGACCGGCGAGAAAGAGGGGTATTACATGCGAGAGCGGCAGTACGGCTCGATGAGCCGCACGGTTGCGCTCCCCGTCGACGTCACCGAAGAGGCTTCGACCGCAAGTTTCAAGAACGGCGTGCTGGAAGTGCACCTCAAAAAACTGGTCAAAGAGGAGGGCACCCACATTCCCATCGAGTGAACGCGCACACCCGCCGGTTCACGCACCCACCCGGCCCCGTATTACACGGGGATCTGTCTTTCGTTTTTTCCCGGCATCGATTCATTGATGTGGAGGGAAGGGTAAACAATGTGCAGATGGACAAGAAAAAGGTCAGGAATTATATGACCTACGACGTCGTCACCGTCGAGGCGAAAGGGACGGCGAAAGACGTCATTGAAACCATAAAAAAAACCAACCATGATGGATTCCCCGTCGTCAGGGCCGGGGAGGTGGTTGGCTATGTCTCCGCGAGAGACCTGCTGTTCACCCATCCCGACACCCCGGTCGAGCGGATCATGTCAAAACACCTTATCGTCGCCGACCCGGAAATGAGCATCAACGACGCGGCGAGGGTGATATTCAGGTCCGGTATCCAGAAACTGCCCGTCGTCGACGAGGACAACAGGCTCATCGGGATCATCTCGAATGCCGACGTCATCAGGTCACAGATCGAGCATGTCTCTCCGGAAAAGGTTTTTAAATTCATAGAAACCCTGAAAACACTGCACGGGGTCGAGCCCACGCTCAAGCGAGGGAGCGTGCCGATCGACGAACTCCTCCCCACCCAGTCAAAGATCTACGAGGACGAACTGGAAGGAAGAATCTACGAGATTAAAAAAGGGCTTGCCGAGCCGCTGATCGTCGTCAGGCAGCCAGGACGCCTCATCCTCGTCGACGGGCACCACCGGACCATCGCGGCGAAGCGCCTTGCACTCAAGTACCTGGATGCATATATCATCGAGATCGCGGAGGACATAGAACTGGGCATGGAAAAAACAGCGCGGGCAATGAACCTCACAACCCTGGACGATATCAAGGTCCTGGATTATGCCCGGCATCCACTCGTCGCCCTCACCCACCGCCTCGTGCGGCACGGCTAAGATCCGTTGCACTGGGTTTCGAACTCTTCGTTGAGCAGGTGCTCCTTGACCACGGCATGGTCGGGAACGATCACTTCCGGCCAGACCCTTGTGCCTGCATGGATCACCACATTGTTTTTGATCACCGCTCTGGGCCCGATCACGGTTTCGTTCTCGATGTTGCAAGCATCGCCTATCACCGCACCGTTGTCGATGATACTCCCGCTGATGGTCGTCGACCTCCCCACCGTGATGCCGCTATAGAGCGACGAGGAGAAGATCTTCGTGTCCGGCCCTATCACGCAGTGGTCCCCGATGCTCGTATAGGGACCGATGAGAACATTTTCGTAGATCACGACTCCGGACCCGATGGACACCGGCCCGATGATCTGGGAATTCTCGCCAACCGTAATGGAGTGCCCGAGATCGACCGGACCGACCACATTCGCCCCCCTGACCGTCAGATCACCTTTGATACGCGTGTACTCCAGCTCGTTGAGCTCCCACTGTTCGGCCTGCCGGAGCGACCGGGGGCTGCCCACGTCGGTCCAGTTGCCCCGGGCGAGCCAGCCTCTCAGCACCTGCCCCTGGTTCATGAGCAGGGGGAAGAGGTTTTTGGCGAAATCATACTGCGTCTGCGGAGGGATATAGTCGAAAATATCGGGGTTGCAGACGTACATGCCCGTACTCGCAAGATTGGAGAAGATCTCTCCGGGCGACGGCTTTTCCTTGAACCGCTTGATGTGATAGTTGACATCGATCTCGGCAATCCCGAACTCGCAGGGCTCGTCGATGGAGAGCAGGGCGATCGAGGCGATGGCATCGCTGCGCAGGTGATCCCGGAAAAATGCGAGGAGATCGATATCGGTCACGTGATCCCCTCCCACGACCAGAAACGGTGTGTCCCCCAGGTACTCCTGGGCGTTCTTCACGCTTCCGGCGGTGCCGAGCTTGATCGTTTCGGGCACATAGGTCACCTCCACCCCGAAGAGAGACCCGTCCCCCAGCGCCTCCTGCACCGCATTGCCCTTGTAGCCCACCGTCACGATCACTTCCGTGAACCCGAGGTGGGAGAGATGGGCAACGAGGTGCTGAATGGAAGGCTTGTTGACGATGGGGATGCATGCCTTGGGGCGCTCGAAGGTGAGAGGGCGCAGGCGGGTCCCCTCGCCCCCGCACATGATGCAGACTTTCATGGATACTATGTGGATTTTTATCTATTTTTAGTGTATGGGGGGGCCGATTCTCTCAGACCAAAACATTATCGCCCGCTCCCGCAAGACTATAGATTATGGTGGAATTCGTATGCACGTTATGCGGGCGTTGTTGCATGGGAATGGGAAAATACGTCAAAATCAAGGGCTCGATGGGACCAAACACATACATCAGCGTACACGAGCTGAGCAACGAGACCGTGTACGCCACCGTGGAGAAACCCTATCGCACCACCTTTGACCCTGACGAGCGGGACACACCGGAGGAGTGGTGCCCCTTCCTCGCGGAGGGAGAAGAGGAGGGGACCTATGTCTGCGTCATCCACGGCACCCGCCCCGGATTCTGCAGGGACTTCGTCTGCGCCAGCATGCGCATCTATACGCAGGACGGCGTGGAAGCAGGCAAGGTATCGGGGAAGGGAAGCCTGGTCTCCTCAGATGCGCAACTCAATACGCTCTGGAAAGAACAGATCAACCCGATCATTACCGGCACTGATGAGGCGTGGAAAACAAAGGCTATCGAGGTGCTCGAACCGGAAGGTTACCGCATCGAGGTCTATGACTGAAGCACGGGCGAGGGAACTGCCTGTGGAACGGGGACATGTACAGTGCACCCCGGCGAGGCGTGAAGAGCTGGTGAAATGCCGGTTCTGCGTTCATTCAACTCATTTCATGGTGGAAGGGCGCTGGGTGGGCTCGCCCGCACGCGCCTACTGCCGGGTACAACGCTCCACGGAAGCGGTAGACCTTGATGCGGTCGCGATGGTTCGCTGCGACGATAGCGCCGGGGAAGGGTTCCGGAGTATCATGAGCATTATCAGCTGACAGCCCTCCGGGCACTACCAGAATTTCCACCATTTTTTCGACTGGAAAGGTACCACGCCTGCTTCCTCTTCCCGCTCACGCTCGACGGTATGGCGGATGCGCCGCAGCTCACGCTGCATCTCGACGAACTCCTCTTTCAGTTCATTGATGTTCTTGCGTATGATTTCAAATTCCTCAAAAGAGCGGCACTGTTCGATCTTGATGGAACCCCCCTCCGTGACATGGGTGATTCCCGCTTCGATCAACTCGAGAATTGCCTTGTCTCTCTTGATTGACCGACCGCTCGCATACTGGTCGATCATATCCACCAGTTCGGGATCGAGAGTGAAGGATAACCGCATGACCATGGCACACCTCAGAAACGTACCCGACGTCCCTGCTTATACACTGGTATCTCCCTCATGCTTGAAAAATGATACAATGTAGTCCATATCGCAGTGCTGTTCGTAATGGTCGGCGAGCGTGTCGTACGGAGAACGATCCTGCACGCCGCAGTCCCCGGCAGCATTGCAGGAGTACGCAAGCCCTTTTTTCCGGTAGAGATAGGAGAGCAATGCATCGATGGCGTTTTCGTTGACAAATAGGCCGTGCATATAGGTCCCGAAGACAAGACCGTCCTCGGTGACTGCCCCTTCCCCGTCGAACGCCTGGCAGACGTCCTCTCCAAGCGTCTCTCCCATATGAATCTCGTAGCCTGCTACGCACCCCATTTCACTGAGGATGGGAGACACGGGGGCCGCCTCCCGTTCCACCTGAACCGTGGTCTTTTCGTAGGTGTCGAACCGGGTGGTGACATCGAGCAGGCCGAAACCCGGGAACCTGCCCGTCCCGCCCTCGATCCCCGTATCGATGATCTCTCTGCCGAGCATCTGGTAGCCGCCGCAGATGCCGATGATGGGGATATGGCGCCGCCTTGCGCAGAAAAGCTCGTCGCTGGCACCAGAACGGCGCAGGACGGCGAGATCCTCGATTGTGTTCTTGGTTCCGGGAATGATGATGCAGTCATACGCCTCAAGCGAGGATCCCGGATCCACGTAGTCCACCGCCACACGCTGTTCCAGCAGCTCGAAATCGGTGAAATTGGAGATCCGGGGCAGGCGGAGAATCGCGATGCGCACCGGGGCGTCCTTCCGGTGCTTGTCACCGATGGAGAGCGAATCCTCGCTGGGGAGCGGAATATCGGCAAAGGGGATGACGCCTATCACGGGCACACCGCAGATCGCCTCGATCCGGGCGATGCCATCCTCGAACAGGGACGGGTCACCCCTGAACTTGTTGATGATGACCCCGGCGACGAGCGGGCGCACATCGTCAGGCAACAACGCGATGGTCCCGAAGAGCTGGGCGAAAACCCCTCCCCGCTCGATATCCCCCACAAGGATAATCGGCAATGCCAGCCGCCGGGCAAGGAGGATATTGGCGATATCCCGGTCATAGAGATTCAGTTCTGCGGCGCCGCCCGCACCCTCGACGACCACCTGCCCGTACTGCTCCTCGAGACGGCGGAAGGCAGCGACCGCTTCCTCGAGCAGAAACTCCGTCTCACGGTAGTAATCCCCGATATACACGTCGCGATACGGCTTTCCGAGTAGCACCACCTGCGAGGTGCGGTCCCCCTTTGGCTTGAGGAGCACGGGGTTCATGTCGGCATGCGGCCCGGTGCAGGCAGCATGCGCCTGCATCGCCTGTGCCATCCCGATCTCCCGGCCGTCCGCGGTGACGTAGGAATTATTACTCATATTCTGGGATTTAAACGGAGCCACACCGATATTCCGGCGAACGAGGCTCCTGCATATCGCCGCTACCGTCACGCTCTTTCCGACGTGCGAAGCGGTTCCGAGCACCATCAGCGACATGAGAATACAAGAACTCTGCGGGATGATTTAATAAATGGCAATGGTCTATCACCATATCATGCACCTGTCTTCCACCAGCCGCCTTCTTTTACAGGACCGCTATCTTCTCGATGGCGAATCGCCGAAGGAACTCTGGTCGCGTGTGGCCGGTGCGGTAGATGGCACAAAGGCAAAGGATTTCATCTATCTGATGGAAAACCTCCTCTTCCTGCCCAATTCGCCCACCCTCATGAACGCGGGGACGCCGCTGGGGCAGCTTTCGGCCTGCTTTGTCCTTCCCGTCGAAGACTCCCTCGAACGCATTTTTCAAACGCTTACCCATATGGCCCTCACGCACAAGAGTGGAGGAGGTACCGGCTTTTCATTCAGCCGGATTCGCCCGCGGGGCGACGTGGTCGAGCGCACGAGCGGGATAGCCAGCGGGCCGCTCTCGTTTATCAGGGTCTTTGATGCCGCAACGGCAGCGGTCAAGCAGGGAGGGAAACGGCGCGGGGCCAACATGGGCGTGCTCGCAAGCTCCCATCCCGATATCATGGAGTTCATCCGCGCAAAAACCGGCGGTGGGCTGACGAATTTCAACCTCTCCGTGGGGTATGATGCGCACTATTTCCAGTGCCTGAGCACGCGAACGCCGTATCCTCTCATAAATCCCCGTGACGGAGAGATCTGGGCCGAGATCGATCCGCAGGAGATCTGGCGGGCATGCGCAGAGGCAGCATGGGCATGCGGCGATCCGGGAGTGCTTTTTCTCGACGAGATTAACCGTAAAAACACCGTCCCGGGATGCGGGGTGATCGAGGCAACAAACCCCTGTGGGGAACAGCCGCTCTTCCCGTACGAGAGCTGCAACCTCGGCAGCATCAACCTCTCGGCGTGCGTGAAGCACAACGACATCGATTGCGACTTGCTCACGTACGTCATCCGCACCGCCGTCGACTTCCTCGATGCGGTGATCGACGTCAACAGGTTTCCGGTGGCGGAAATCGCCGAGCAGACACGCGCGACACGAAAAATAGGGCTTGGTGTTATGGGGTTTGCCGAAATGCTCATCCTGCTCGGCATCCCCTACGCGTCGAAGGAAGCGATCGCTATTGCAGGGGAGGTGATGGGGCATGTCCATCGGGAAGCGCGCGCGCGTTCCGCAGAACTCGGGGAGTGGAGGGGTTCCTTTCCGGCCATCGACAGGAGCATCTTTTCAGGGCCGATGCGCAATGCCACGGTCACCACCATCGCCCCCACCGGATCGCTGCATATCATTGCCGACACGTCGAGCGGCATCGAGCCGCTCTTCACGCTCGCCTACCACCGGACAATAGCCCACCGCACCGTCAACTCGGTCAACCGGCTTCTCACCGAACTGGCGGAAACGAGAGCGGATGGCAGTGCAATTCTCGAGGAGGTGAGAAAGGCCGGCAGCATCCAGCACCTGCCGCTCGATGAGCATATCAGAGAACTGTTCAGGACCGCCGACGAGATTTCCCCTGAGCACCATGTGCGGATGCAGGCGGCGTTCCAGCAATATACCGACAACGCGGTCTCGAAAACAGTCAATATACCCGAATCGGTCACTGTAGAGGATGTCGAGAGTATCTTTTCCCGCGCGCGCACGCTGGGCTGCAAGGGAATCACCGTCTACCGGGAGAACAGCAAATCAGAGCAGGTAATCCACAGAGGGTGCGACGTATGCGCCGTAGAATGAAAGGCATGCCAACAAATATATAAGGAGAACTTGAAGGTACTGAGTAATGAACGGTGGTATCTGTCCAAAATGTGGACTGCCGAAAGAATTGTGTATCTGTGAAGAGGTTGCAAAGGAACAACAGCGCATCAACGTGCACATCAACAGAAGGCGGTATGGCAAAGAGGTCACTGTGATCGACGGACTTGACCCCTATGATATCGATCTCGAGGAACTCCAGAAGTTCCTGAAAGGCAAACTTGCCTGCGGCGGGACGGTCAAGGGGCATTCCATCGAGCTCCAGGGCAACCATCGTGAGCGGGTGAAAAAGCTCCTCTCAGAAAAGGGATATAAACTGGACAATATCTCCTGAAATCCCGGTTTTTTCCGAGACCATCTTTTTTCGAACTACTTGAGAGCGTCGCGCCGCCTCCTCGCATGTTCACGATATCGACAGAAAGGGGCCGCGGACGCTCGATGAAGCTCATCATTCGCCTGCAGCGCCAGGGTTGTTGCGGTGAGTGGAAAAGAGAAGCCTTCAGATAAAGAACCTGAAGGCGACCCAGGCGATGACCACCATGATGACCGAATATTTCAGTCCGGAAATGGCATTGCCTTCGCCCATCTGTCCTGCCACGAGCCCGGAAAAGAATCCCTGTATCATTGCGGCATGGGAGAAGAGGCGGTTGTAGAAGAAGAGATCGATACGCCCGCCGAACTGTCCCGCACCCTGTCCGGTTTCTGCGACCGCCGCGCCGGCTTCGGCCATGGTAGCGAGGAACGTGCCGGTCATCACGGCGATCACGAACAGGAACACGAGGAACGAGACGATCACGATGATCACGTAGATCAGCATGTTGTTGCGCCGATCGGTATCGAGGGCGAGAAATTCGTATGCATCGTTTGCCGCAGCCCTGAGCACCTCACTGACATTGCCACCGGCCTTGCTGGCCTTGGATATGAGGTCGACACTGCGTTCCGCAAGGTGAGTGTTGATGCGGCTGCCGAACCGGTACATCGCATCGACGAAGGGGACATTCCACGACATCTCGTTGTCGAGCTGCTTGATATATGGCGTCAGGGTGCCGTACTCTCCCTGGGCGACGATGGAGATGGCATTGGGGAGCGTCATACCGCTCTCGTTCATCCCGGCAACATCCCGGAAGAAGTTCGGAAGCGCCTGCTCGATACTCTTTCTCCGCCTGGATTCCTTGAAATCGAGTAGCGCGAGGGGAACGACGCCCACGAGAATCGCCAGCAGGAAAATATCGTCGAAAAGCGTCGAGGTAAACAGGATCTGAAGTCCGTATTGGGTCATCAAAAAGAAAAATCCAAGGACAAGAATCAGGAACGCAAGGGGTAGCGATGCGATAAGAACGTTGAGGGGGCGCTCGGTGAGCACCTCGACCGGATGTGCCTTCAGGCGGTTCACGCCGATGCGGTGCTTGCGCTGATACTCTATCCTGTCGAGGATGTCTTTCTGTATCTTTTCAAACTCGTCCAGCTCGACCGCATTGAGATCGTCTTTGCGAAACCCGCTGCGGTTCAAGAAATCACCTAAAACTTTCCCTGACTTCATCTTACACCTCCGGGGTCATGGAGCTGATCAGGATGATGAACATAATACTCCCCAGCGGCACGATGCCGTAGATCACCGCATAGAGCAGCAACGGATCGCCGCCGGACGAACTGATGGTGGACATGATCGACTGAAGAATGATCAGAAAGAGGGTTCCCGCCACCAGCGCGGTCACGTAGGATTCTGCGATCAGGCCAAGCGTTTCAAGAAATGTTTTCTGCATCTGGCGATTTTCCAGGGAATACTGCTCGGCTTTGGTCCTGAAATACTCGGTGAGATTGCTGCCGCTTGAGATGCTCGCCATCGCTCCCTGCAGGAAATCCTTCATCCGCAGGCTCGGCGTATAGGTACCTACGGATCGAAGGGCCTCGATGAGGTCTTTTCCAAAAATGTCGATTTCCCTGGAGACGTAGCGGGCTTCCGTGGCGCTCTCGCCGTAGATGCTGCTCTGCCCAAGCAGGCGGAACACCTCTGCAGGCGTGATGCCGGCGGTGGACATGGCGGTCACGTAGTTGATCGCATAGGGCAGCGTTGCATCGATATTCCTGCGGCGTTCACCTGCAAGAACACCCGGATATATTAAAAAAATGAAGTACGTGATCCCCCCGAACACAAGAAGCGAAAATATGGTGATACCCAGTGTTCCCAAAATGAGGCGGTAGTCGGAAAGCGCCACGATGCTTGCGGGGAGGGCTCCTTTGTAGCTGATCATCTCGGGGATGCGAAGGACCCAGCTGAGCAGGCCGATGACAAGGGCGAAGATCAGCCCGACGATCACCGAGGAGACGTAGGCGGTTGAGAGATATGCCTCGAACGGCGTTCTCATCCTCGCACCGAGCATATCATTGCGCAGGCTGACATAATCAGCCCGTTTCGCCTTCATCCTTCGGCCGATCATGTTGAAGCAGAACCTCTCGTACCTATTCATACAGGTCACCCCTCACGATTTCCATGACCGCCTCTGGATCACGGAAGTAGGAGACCAGCACCTTTGCCACGTCCTTGAAATGCCTGAGTTTTTTCAATCGCATCCATTCAAGAATCTCCTGACGGCGCTTGAGCTCCTCTCTCATGCGGACCTCGCTCCAGCCTCGCTCTTCCATGATCTCCTCCAGGATGTACGATTTCCCGGAATAGCGGATTTCATCGGTTACAGGATACCACCGGAAGACTTCGTTGGTGATAAGTTCGTTGGTGCGCGGGTCGATGTCCAGGACCTCGATCAGCTGCTTGGTGCGCCTGATCCGCTGCCCGCCGATACGCGCCTGCACCTGCACCGACACGAGGTCAAGCGCATTGAGCATATTGCGCGGGACGTTTAACGGTGGGTTCTCGAGACGGTGGACGGCGCTTGCCACCGAATCCGCGTGCATGGTGGCGTAGGTGACGTGGCCGGTGCTCATCGCCTGGAAGAGCGTGAGGGCCTCGTGACCGCGGACCTCGCCGACCAGGATGTACTCGGGACGCTGCCGGAGGGCGGC
Source organism: Methanoculleus sp. (assembly GCA_011048835.1). GTDB lineage: Archaea > Halobacteriota > Methanomicrobia > Methanomicrobiales > Methanomicrobiaceae > DSDF01. The sequence goes on from DSDF01000069.1 coordinate 33,401, forward strand.
CCTGAGCAGCTCATACATGTCGATGGAGCCCTTGCCGTCCGCATCGAACGATTCTCTTGTGATACTCGGGATCCAGTTGGGGTGGGGGAGTTTCAGCTCGCGGGTATCCTCCAGCGTGACGATCTTGGCCAGCGGCGGGATGAACAGGGAGATGGCGTTGAGGGAGGTCGTCTTGCCCGATGCCGTTCCTCCGCAGAAAATGCAGGATTTGCCGTTTTCCACGGCGAGCCAGAGAAATGCGATGGAGAGCGGTGAGAAGGTCTGCCACTCGATGAGGTCCGTGGGCGTGATGGGCTCGTCCCTGAACTTGCGGATTGTGAAGGTCGAACCGTGAGCGGTGACCTCTGTTCCAAGCGTCATCTGGATACGCGACCCGTCGCTCATGGTCGCATCGAGCATCGGTTCTGCAATAGAGATATATTTCCCCGCACGCTGGGCCAGCTTGGTGACAAAGGAATCCAGCTCGACGGGGGAGGTATAGGTGGCGGTGGTCTGGACGGATTCGTACCCCGTGTGATAGACAAAGATTGGGGTGTTGAGGCCGTCACACGAGATATCCTCGATGTACTTGTCGTGCATGATCGGGTCGATCCGGCCGTCGCCGAGGAATTGCTTTTCGATATTATAGAGGACCTTTTCCCGGGAGATCGGCGTGAGCTTGATGCCGTAATCGTGAATGATCTCGTCAACCGCGTCACGGAGGGCTTTTTGTGCCGTCTCGTAGGTGAGATCCTTGGTATTGACATCGAGCGTCTCAAAGAGCCGCATCTCGAGCTCTTCGAGGAGCTCCTGCTCGGCGACATTCAGTTCGGGTTCGATGATCTGGTAGATATGCTCGTGCGTGCTGTTGTCATAGATGATGCGCACGTAGGCATACGGTTCATTGACCGGATAGAGCTCGACCTCTTCCTGCCCCTGCACCGCCTTCATGGTGAGGTCGACAAGAGGCCCGTGGATGCGCGGGTTGTAGTCTTCCGTCTTCTCCAGGACCGCCTTCACGAGACCGATCTTTTTTATGAAGCTGAACGAACCCGCATCTTTCTCAGCGCTCTCCTTTTCAGGGGAAATCTGTGAAATCTCGTCGACGTCGAAGGGGAGGGTGGGAAACCCGGGTTTCCAGATTTCATCGATCTCGGAGAGAACGGTTCCCATGTCAGTCAGGTCGAACGCACTCGAGCTGGTCCCCAGATGCAGGTCCTCCACTTCGAACGTCGCACCCTGGGGCAGGATCATGTCGGAAAAGTCGCCTATCTCGTCCACGTGCACGATGCTCCTCGGCCCCTCTTCACCTTCATCGGACCATTTGGTCTTCCGGGCCTCGTTTTTGACCAGATCAGTGCGATCGGCGGGAACCGCCGCAGGCTGCGCGGGAGAATCATCACTGAGATCCACCGCCGGTACACCGAACGAACCCTGCTTTTCCTGTGTGGCCTCCATCGAATTGTCATGCGTTTTCACGATGTCGTCGATAAGAGCACGGAACTCGTCAGCCGGCTCTTCTGCACTGGAAACGTCTTCCCCCTCGCGTGCTTCGTCCGAACCGCCGGTTCTGATGAGTGACTCGAGAGAATCGCCCGTGGATGCCCCAGAATCGGCCGTGGATCCCTCCTCTTCAAACTGCCGGATTTTATGAATAAGGCCGCTCAGTTTCTTGTGGGCATCCAGATCCTCGCCACCGGGGCCATGGTCTGATGCAGGGGGTGCACTGGCCTGATCTCCTGCTGGCTCGCTTTCCCCCGCTGTTCCATCGCCCTCATCAGCAGACGCGACCATGGAGGCGAGAGAATCGATCTCATCTGCCGCCTCCTCTGCCCCTTTCGTTTCGCCGGACTGCGAAAACGATGTATCGAACCTTTTGAGTCTATTCAAAAAGCCTCCGAACTCTGCTGAATCACATTCTGCCATACCTGCCGGCGTCTCACCCACACCAGGATCAGAACCGGGTTCTTCCACAGCTTGCTGCGAATTCCCCATTTTTATTCGCTTGATCACATCACTCAATTTACTCTTGCCTTTGTCTTCGCCGGCCATAGTCACGCTCCCCCTAAATCAATAACCGTCTCACCAAACCGTTCCCTGAAATCGAGCATAAAACGGTGCAGATTATGGGTTCTGTCAACCACCACACAATCATACGTCCCATTCTGGAGTTTAAAGCACACTTTGCCGTCTGTTGCGGTAATGTCGCTCGCAAGGACCTGGCGTCCTTTCCGAATTGTAACACGCATTCCCGATTGCAGCGTGCCTTCCCGCTTGATGATAATGCAGAGTTTTCCAAGAGAACTGTTTGAACCACCGATGATAGGAAGATCTTCGGAAAGACGCTTTTTAAAGTGAATTTTGTCGTGGACCCTGCATCGTGCCGCAAGAGATTCACTGAACACATCCTCTGTCAGAAACAACTTGAATATTTCATCGTGCTTCAACAGATACAGCGCCTTATTCCCGAACAGCACACCACTCTCCTCTATCAATGTCGCCCCTTCCGGTTCCCCCCTCACAAAAACTACAATGGTATTTTTTGTTCCCTCTTCCGCAATCGCAAGACCGCTCTTTTGTGAGACGCGCATGTGCTCGATGAGATCTTCGAAGGCATAATTGCCTTCATATTTGGAATTGCTGATAACTTTGTCAAAGAGATCCGATATCTGCATCACGATCAACCCATACTGCCTGGTGTACTACCGAAGATGCGCGATACCTTCACCGGCAGACCCCTGTACAATTGGCATCCATAGATTCTCTTAAGGTTCACTTGGGGGGCATACCATTTGAAATTTCCCTTTCTGCTCCAGGTCTGATGCGGCAGCCGGATTATAGCAGATTCGTGGCCGATCCACAAATCTGCACCCGGAAACGTGTGATAGCGCACGCGGCCGGGCCATCAGGTTATTAATGAAGATTGCCCCTTTGGATTATCATTGGATCATGACCTTGGTGATAATCAATCAGGACATATCCGTATATGAGGTTGATGGCTCCGCCGCGATCCATGGAACCGGCAGCGACGCACCATCGGGCACAAAGGTGTGCAGAGCACCAGATAGGCCGGCTATCACTGAATGCCCTTGAGGGCGAGCCGGATCATGCCCAGGTGCGCTTCGGGCGTGGTATGTACAAAAAGAGAGAGATCGCGATAGGGAGCGATCAGGTACTTCCCTTTCGGGGTCTCGATGATCATCTGGTCCAGCGGACCGATTCCGAGATCTTCGGAGATCTTGTTTCCGGCCCTGAGCAGGTCCTCGGCGATCGCCGCCTCGTACTCGAAATCCCCGATGCCCACTGATTGGACGGGAAACCCTTCGAAGAATGCTGAGACAACGATTACCCCGCGTTGTTTGGCAATGCTGAGCAATGTTTCCTCGGTCACCAGCGTATCCGTATCTATCGTATCCCGGCGCGGGGATGAATCGGGTATCATCCAGCCCTGCGCTGCGCAATGATTGATCGCCTGGTTCATCTCATCGGCAGTATAGATCCTGATCTCGTATTCCAGGAGCGGCCGTTCCTGGATGTATTCAAGCGCCTCATTCCCTTTGAGATTGCGAAAATCGTCACTGAAATGTGCCCCGATTGGCGCCCCTTTATCCGCAAGGAGGTAGCCGACGCCTCCAAATCCGGATATCTTCGCTCCTATCGTCAGCTGAGCCCCGAACTCAAGCAATTCGCTCAGTGGGCACTGCATGTGCGCCAGGGATCTCCATTCGGGCAACATGGATATTACAGTGCGGCGATAATGCGTTCCTTGTTTTTCTTCAGCTCGTATCTGATACGCCCGATATTAACGTCCTTGTCGCCAACGATTGCGATCAGCTCGTCTTCTGAGAGGGGCGAAAGCAGGATGGGGCCGTGTTCCAGCTCGACCAGCATCTGGTGCATATCGCCCTTGCCGAGCTCGGCACCCATTGCTTCCGAGGTCCCCATGCCGGTCGACGCCATTGCGCCCAGCGCTTCTGTGTCGATCTCTCCGGCCTCTACGCTTTCGATAACAAAGCCGTCCCGTCCCACGACAACGGCAGCGGATACGCCATCGAGTTTTAAAAACTCACTCAGGATTTGCTTGAGCATTCCATTCACCTGGTTTTCAAAGCCTCTCTTGATAAAGTATTCAATCTTTCTTTTTACGAACGACCTTGATTTTCATCGGCATGCGTCCGATGGCATGCGTTGCACAGGAGATGCAGGGGTCATACGCGCGGATCACCATCTCGATCCGGTTGGCCGCGTGTTCGGAAAGCGTGCCGTCCTGTACTACCTTGCGGGCAACATCCTCGACCCCGCGGTCCATGCCCCAGTTATTCTGGCAGGTTGCCACGATCAGGTTGCACCGCTGGATGAACCCGTCCTCGTCGACGGTGTAGTCGTGGATGAGCGTGCCTCTCGGGGCCTCGATGATCCCCACCCCGCGAGTGCCTGCCACCCCGTCGACCCGGGCACGGACATCGGTGCCGGTGATGGCGGGGTCCGAGAGCAGCGCCACCGCACGCTCGCACGAGGCGATGAACTCCACATAGCGGGCGATGTTGTAGGCGAGGGTCGTCTGGACAAAAGTTCCGAATGTTTCGCGATATTCGTCCAGTGCCGCATCGGCACCCTCCGTCCCCATCTCGCGGACAAGGTTCAAGCGGGCGAGCGGGCCGACCCGGTAGTACTGGCCGCTCTTTAAGCGGGCGAACTTGAGATACGACCACGACTCGGAGTACTCTTCGATGTAGTCGAGGTAATCCTCCCCGGCGAAGCTGCCGATGGCGTTCCCGTCGGTGTCAGCGACCTCCGCCCTGCCGTCCGTGATGCTGTAGCGCCCCTGGTCGGTCAGGCCAACAAACGCGGAATCCACTGCGCCAAAGGCCAGATCGGTTTCCCCGAGAATGCCGCGGGCCATCGACCACCCTTCCTGTGCGATCGAGAGCGCCCGCTGTGCCATCTCCAGCAGTTCAACGCGCTTTTGCTCTGCAAGGGGGGCAGAAATGCCCCCGGGGATCGCGGTCGAGGGGTGGATGGGTTTTCCGCCGATCGCCTCGGTGAGGCGCTGGCCGAATTTCCTTACCTCGATGGCCTTTTTCGCAAGGTCCGGATCCTTGTGCACGAGCCCAACGAGATTGCGCCCCGCTGCCGGCGCCTCATGCCCGATGAGAAAGTCGGGCGCCGCGAGCATGAAGAAGTGCAGGGCATGGGAATGGACGAACTGCCCGTGCATCATCAGCTCCCGCAGACGCCTGCCTGTCGCCGGCGGCTCGGCGCCGAATATCTGGTCGCAGGCTTTTGCTGAGGCAATGTGGTGAGCGGTCGGACAGATGCCGCAGATGCGCGGGGTGATCCGGGGGGCTTCCTCCACCGCAGCGCCGATGAGGAATTTCTCGAAGCCGCGCAGTTCGACGACGTTGAAATGGGCACTCTCCACGCCCCCGGCATCATCGAGGGTGATGCGCACCTGGGCGTGCCCTTCGATCCTCGTCACGGGGTTGATGGTGATCTGGGTCATCTGCTCCCCTCCTTGATCAGCTCACGGATTTTCGATATCTCCTTGTCTTCCATCACCTGGCTTCCCATGGTGAACGGGTACATCGTGTGGGCGACGTCGTAGAGCATCGCAGCAACCTCTTTTTCAGGGCGGTCGGTGAGATCGGAGATCCGCCGCACCGTCATATTGAAGATATCCCTGCACGGTTCCCGCAGGATGTCGAGCGAAGGGCCGTTGCACCCATGGCAGGGGATATTCTTCGCGGGGCATGCCGCCCCGCACCCGCAGAACGTGACCGGGCCGAGGCAGAGGTAGCCCTGACCAAGCAGGCAGTAGTCCGGGTCAGGTTCCCCCTCGAAGCGGCGTTTCAGCGTCCAGTTCTCGATGGGGCCCATGGTACGGTTGCATTCGGAGCAGACCGATTTGCGGGAGAGGGAGACGCGGTCGCCGGCCAGCATGGCAGGCAGGATCTGCCGCAGACGATTCTCCTTGGGCGGGCAGCCGGGAATGAAATAATCGATCTTCACCATATCGTCGACCGCAAATGCACGGTAGAGGAACGGCGGCACATCGGAAGGGATGGTGCCGTCCGCAGGTGCGCTGTCCACCTCCCGGTAGACATAATTGAAGAGATCCTCTCTGCTGCTGAGCATGGAGAGCCCGGAAATACCCCCGTAGACTGCGCAGGTGCCGAGCGCCACAAGGATGTTCGCACGTGTCCGTATCGTTTTGAGGCGCTCCTTGTTTTCCGCGTTCCTGACCGCACCGGTCACAAAGGCGATGTCGATGCCTTCGGGGGGCTCTTTGACATCCATGATCACGGGGGAGTAGACGATTTCCGCTGTTTCGAGGACATCAAGGATCATCTCG
>DSDF01000067.1 GCA_011048835.1 Methanoculleus sp.
GAGAGCCCCGCATCCTTCAGATCCTGCGCGATAGGCGCGAGGAGCGTACCGTTGGTGGTCATCGACGATTCCATGCTCTCCGGCACCGACGCGACGATATCCACCAGATCCCGCCGCAACGTCGGTTCGCCGCCGGTGAACTTCACGCTCGTCATGCCGAACCCGGCGGCGACGCGGAGAATTTCCGCAATATCGTCTGCGCTCATCTGTGCTTTCGGGGCAACCTCTCCCTCCGCATGGCAGTATGTGCAGCGGAGATTGCATGCCGGTGTCAGGCTGATCCTGATATTGGTGACTTTTCTCCCGTAGGAGTCTTCAAGCAGCATCTCTCGGTCCTCTGAAATTCTTTGCTATCACGTATGCTTCAGTGCTCCCTTTTCGCGTTGCTTTTGTGCGGTACACGCGCACCGACCGGAACCGCTCCCTCACCTCGGCGAGGAAGTCATCGAACTGCTCCCCCTGAAATGCCTTTACCACAAAATTGCCACCCGGCTTGAGAATGGTGCAGCAGAATTCAAGTGCGTCTTCAGCCAGGCCGATCGATCGCGCCTGGTCATAGCTTTTGTGGCCGGAGAGCTTCGGGGCGGCATCGCAGACGACCACGCCAACCTCCCCGGCATGGGAGCAGATACTGTCCTGCACCGCCTGCCGGGTGAAATCGCCGGTAATGGTGAGTGTGTCCTCCACGCTTGCGATGGGGTTGAGATCGACGCCGATGACCGTTCCTTCCGTGATCTCCCGCAATACCTGCAGCCAGCTGCCCGGTGCCGCCCCGAGATCCACGACATTGTCGTCCGGCCGGATCAGCTGGAACCGCCGCTGAATGTCAAGGAGCTTGTATGCCGCACGGGAGCGGTAACCTTCGCTCTTCGCCCTGCGGTGATACCGGTCCCGCCCCCACTGTGAACCCATATTCGTCGAGTACCTCGTGTCCGGCAATGCACCGATGCGATGCAAAATGCCAGATATTATTAAAAAATATGGTCATATAATTTATAATACACTTTGTTAAGGGGTAATGATGTTAAAGGCAGATATTGACGCGGATATTTTCAGGGAAACCATCGATGTGATATCGGCCCTCGTGCCGGAATGCAGGCTTCACGTCGGCGAGAGCGGAATACGGACCCGCGCGGTGGACACCGCGAACGTCGCCATGGTCTCCATCGAGCTCTCGGCAGATGCGTTCAATTCCTTTGTCGCCACCGAGACGGAGCTGGGGATTGACATTGCCAAGATGAAAAACATCCTTGGAATGATGGGCAAGGGCGATATCCTGAAGATGGAACTGCCGGATGAGGGACATAAACTGGAGCTTGCCTTCGGGGGCTACAAATACTCCGTCACCCTTCTCGACGTGAATACCATCAGAAAGGACCCGAACCCGCCGACCATTAACCTCCCTGGCACGGCGGTGCTCTCCGGGTCCTCGCTCAACAACGCCGTCAAGGCGGCGGCGGTCATATCAGACAAGATCGCACTCGGGATCGATCCCGATGCGGGCATCTTCTACATGGAGGCAGAAGGCGATACCGACCACATCCGCCTCGATCTCGGCGGCGATGACCTGATCAGCCTGGAGGCGGCACAGGCGCGTTCGCTCTTCTCCCTCGACTACTTAAAAGACATGGGGAAAGTAATGAGCAGGGCCGAGAAGGTGGAGGTCCACCTCGGCATCGACCATCCCGTTAAATTCTCCTTTGCAATTGCCGAAGGGAACGGACAGGTGGAGTACCTGCTCGCTCCCCGCATCGAGGCAGATTGATGGCAGTGCGGCTGGAACCTGAAGATTTCGCAAAATACCCATTTTTAGAAGAGGCGCAGGATTTCGTTCGCGCCAGAGGATATACCCTTGAGAAAATCCTCACGTCGAGTTCGGGGAAAATCATTGCCACGAAAGCAGTCGACAGGATCATTGCCGCACTTTCATCAAAGCTGAGGTTCGATGATACCATCAAACTCGAGTCGGTCGAAAAGGAGATATTGAGCTACTCCATCGCACGAATCCTGGTCGTATGCATCAATAACCGCACGATCACCGAGAAACTGATGCACTACGAATCCGACCGCGTGCGCTATTTTCTGCACCGGGAATTGACGGACGAGCGGGGAGACCCGGAGAAAAAGCGCATTATCATGGAAAAAATCGGGATCACACCCGACCAGGAAGCGCTCCCGGTGAACGCGTACGTGGAGCTCGCCGCAGGGCTTCGGGACGACGCATGGCGCCTGGTAAACAGGGACATCCGGAACGGAATGGTCAGGATACACCCGGAAGAGATCGAATCCATTGTACGGGAAAAACTCCGGATCATCCTGCAGAAAAAGCTGCCGCGGGAGGTCCCGGAAGAGCTCTGCTCCCGGGTGCAGCCGCTCATCGACCGGATCACGAAGGCCAACCAGGAGCACATCCTGGAAAGCTACGGCGATATCGAAGAGGGGTGCTTCCCGCCCTGTATCACGGCGCTGATTGCCGCCGTGGCGTCGGGCGCCAATATCCCCCATACGGGCCGATTCGCCATCACCGCGTTTCTCCATACCATCGGCATGCACCCTGCCCAGATCGTGGAGGTATTCTCCCGGGCGCCTGACTTTGATCTCTCCCGGACGGTCTACCAGGTAGAGCATATCTCCGGCAGGAGCGGTACCGAATACACGCCCCCTTCCTGTGCGACCATGCGCACCTACGGCCTGTGCGTCAACCGGGACGGGTGGTGCGAGCATGTGCACCACCCGCTCTCCTATTACCGCGACCGGAAGAAGAAAGAGCTGAAAAAATCAGAACCCTCGGCTTAAATCGTTTTGGTGCCCACCCAGACGCCTGCCGCACTCATCACCAGAATGAAGACCGCGATGGCCGCAATGTAGGCAAATCCCGTCTCAAGCCCCGTAAGCGGGAGCACAATCAGGCACGCCAGAAAAATGAACAGGCAGGCGATGGCCACTGCGCTGTCAAGAACCCATCCTTTCATCCGGCAAGATATTGTCGCTCAAGAGGTAAATTCCTATCCATACAAAGCCTCTCGCCGCGAGAACAACGGGACCGATCGATTTTTGGGGGATGGGGGGAGAACATGTGTGCAATGGACAGAGAGGACGCGCGTGTACTGCTCAAGGCGTACGTGCATGACGAGTCGCTGATCAAACACTGCCTCGCGACCGCCGCGGTCATGAAAGCTGCCGCCGGGTATCTCGGCGAGGATGCCGCCAGATGGGAGATCATCGGCATCCTGCACGACATCGATTTCGAGCAGGTAGGGGAGGACATGGAGCGCCACGGCATTGAAGGAGAGCGGATACTGCTCGAGCACGGGGTGGACGCAGAGATCGCCGCAGTCGTGAAGCGGCACAACCACATGCTCTTCGGCGGCTACGAATCGCCTGCAGAGATCGCGTTGCAGGCGGCAGACAGCGTCTCCGGGCTGATCATCGCCTGTGCTCTTGTAAAAGGAGGTGAGCTGACCGCCGTCACGCCGAAAACGGTGAAGAAGAAATTCAAGGAGAAGAGTTTCGCCGCCGGATGCGATCGGGACCGCATCAGGTCGATCGAGCCCCTCATCGATCTTCCTGCCTTCTACCAGCTCGCCATCGACGGGCTTATCACCATCAGGGACGAACTGGGGCTCGCCTGAGCTTTCGGAGGTGAAGGGAAGAATGGTATCGGAAGAAGAACAGGAGGGCATCGTCAGGGAGCTCAACCATGCACTCTCACTTCTCGTCGAGCACATGGATCCCGCACTGATACCCGAAGTGGGCTCCAATATCGTTTACGCCCTCCCCGGCGCAACGGAGCCCGGGCAGGTGGCAGGGGTCTTCGGCAGAATTGTGTCCCTCAAAGGGCGCGTCCACCCGGTGGGAGAGGTCGGGTTCGGGGCGAGCGACCATATCGCCCGTGTCGCCCTCACCGCAATGCGGTTTGAGCCGACGGTCCGCAGCGCAGCAAATATACGCTTTTCCGAGGAGACGGTGGAGCTGCAAAAAAGCCTCCTCTTCGAAGTATGCGAATTCGACCGGACCAAAGAGCCGCCCGGCGTCAAAACGATGGACTGGGGCGTTGCGTTCTGCTGCAGGGAGGGGGTGCCGGATGCCATCGTGGATCGCGGCGCGATCGGCAAGGAGCCGATGATCCGTATCCTTGGCGAGGATCCGGAACAGGTAGCACGCAATATTATTAAGCTGTCAGGGCGCATTAAGAATACAACTCTAGGATAGGTCTCCATGGGAATCAAACCGACGTATATCAAGACTCTGAGCGAGGAACTCCTGGCCAAGCACGGCAAAAGGTTCGGCAAAGACTTCGAAGAAAACAAACAGGCTGTCTCCGAAGTTACGGTTATCGAGAGCAAACGGGTCAGAAACCGGGTTGCAGGCAACATCACGAGACGGGTCAACCGGAAGAAACACCGATAACACGGTGAATGTCCCGCACATTCCCGCCGGTGCCGTGGGTCAGGGGCAGCATCGAATAGAGGGCCGATTCAGGACATATTTTTTCCAACCGTGGCACGTGAGCGGCACGCATGTGGCTGTGCATGCCGGACGCATGGTTGGTCCACCTCCGTTGCGTTGCCATGCACCCGGCACGGATGATGCGGCAGATCCACCGGCGATCCCGTATGTCCGGAAAGGGTGCGGTGGCAGCGGGTATCGAGTCTCCGGCGCTTCCCTGTCCATGAAAACAGAACTTTGATACCTTTTTGAATGATGAACGAATAGTATTCATACCCATGGGGATCCTCCGCGGATGCAGTTGCCGAACACGGCATCGATCGCATTGCGGAGCTCCCCTGAGGTAGACACCTTCCGGGGTGCGAACAAGGTGACACAAGGCATGTTTCAAGGCGTTCTTCCTGCAATAATTACCCCGTTTCAGGATACTCCCGAACGGGATCTTGACATCGAGGGGCTCAGGTCGAATATCAGGTTTCTTCTCTCGCAGGGGATTCACGGCATCGTCCCCTGCGGCTCGACCGGCGAATCGGCCACGCTCACGTTCGAAGAGCACGAGGCGGTGATCGGGGAGACAATCGATGTCGTCGACGGCAGGGTGCCGGTGCTCGCGGGGACGGGGTCCAATAACACCGCGGAAGCGCTCCGCTTTACAAAGGCCGCGAAGGATCTGGGGGCGGACGGCGTGCTCGTCATCAGCCCCTACTACAACAAGCCGAACCGGTCGGGGCTGATCAAGCATTACACGGCGCTTGGCGATCTCGATATCCCCGTCATCCTCTACAATGTGCCGGGAAGGACCGGCCAGAATCTCCTCCCGGATCTCGTCGCCGAACTCGCCGCCCACCCGAATATCGTCGGGATCAAGGAGGCCAGCGGCAACATCTCTCAGGTATCGGACATTCTTGAAAAAACGCGCGACGAGGACTTCGTGGTGCTCTCGGGCGACGATGCAATGACGCTGCCCATCCTCGCTCTCGGAGGCGACGGCGTCATCTCGGTGGCGGCGAACATCGTCCCGCGGCTGATGGCGGAGATGTACGATTCTTTCGGAGCCGGCGACCTTGAGGCGGCCCGGCAGCTCCATTTCCGGATGGGTCCGCTGTTCCGGGGTATGTTCATCGACACCAATCCCATTCCGGTGAAAACTGCCGCAGGCCTGCGGGGCATGGCGGCAGGACCGGTCAGGCTGCCGCTCGACGGCCTTGACCAGCCGAAGATAGAAGATCTGAAGAAGGTGCTGGCACACTATGACTAGGGTGGTGATCTGCGGTGCGATGGGCCGCATGGGCATGACCATCGGCCGCCTTATCGATGAATCGGACGACCTCGAGCTCGCAGGCGGCGTCGATGTCAGACCGGGTGCGTTCTACGGCGTCGAAATCGCCGCAGCATCAGAGATCGACGCCTTTCTCGAGCAGGTCGCGCCCGATGTCCTCATCGACTTCACCATTGCGCACGCGGCAGTGGAGAACATCAAAGCCGCGGCCCGGCACAGGACCGCACTTGTCGTGGGGACGACCGGGTTTAGCCCGGAGCAGCGTGCCGAAATCGAGGCTGCAATCGAGGGAGCGGTTCCTGCGGTCATTTCAAGCAATTTTTCCGTGGGAATGAATATCTTCTGGCGGCTCGTCCGCGATGCGGCACGACTCCTCGGCGATTATGACATCGAGGTGATCGAAGCCCACCACCGCTATAAAAAAGACGCCCCGAGCGGCACGGCAACAACCATTCTCCAGATTATCGAGGAGGAGGCGGGAAAACGGCAGAAAGTGTACGGCAGGGAAGGGGTGACGGAGCGCAGCAATGAGATTGGTGTCCATGTCATCCGGGGAGGCGATATCGTCGGCGACCATACCGTTCTTTTTGCGGCAAACAACGAGACCATCCAGCTCTCCCACCAGGCATTCGACCGTGCGGTGTTCGCCCACGGGGTGCTGCGGGCGGCGCGGTGGGTGCCGGAGCAACGACCCGGCATGTATTCGATGGATGATGTGCTCGGCCTCTCCTGAACAGCACGGCACAGAATTGGATACATCGAAACCTATTTTATCTCTTTTTCCGAGAATAAATAGGAGAGAAACGAATGGTAGCAGTAGTTGACAAGGAAAAATGTACCGGCTGTGAGACCTGTGTCGATGTGTGCCCCTCGGCAGCAATTACCATGCAGGACGGCATCGCAGTCGTCGACCCCGAACTCTGTGTGGACTGTGAGACCTGCGTGGAAGAGTGCCCCTCAGAAGCCATCCACATGGAATAGAGAACAAATCTTTTTTAACTCACACGCGGTAATAACTTCAATCCATGATCAATGCAGGAGTGCTAGGTGCCACTGGTGCGGTGGGACAGCGCTTCATCCAGTTACTTGCAGAACATCCCTGGTTTGACCTTCAAGTAATCACCGCATCAGAACGCAGTGCAGGAAAACGCTACCGGGACATCGTGAACTGGCGACTTGATGTGCCGTTCCCCGAGCATGTCGGAGATCTCGTCGTGCAGCCGACCACGGTGGACGCGGTCAGAAATCTCGATATCGTCTTTTCCGCCCTTCCCGCGGATATCGCAACCAGCATCGAGGACGATAGTGCCCGGGCGGGTGTGGCGGTGTTTTCCAACGCCGCATCACATCGTATGGACAATGACGTGCCGCTTGTCATCCCCGAGGTGAACCCCGACCACCTCGGGTTGATCGACGTCCAGCGGGACCGGGGAAGAGACGGTTTTATCGTCACCAATCCCAACTGCTCGACAATTGTACTCGCACTCGCCCTTGCACCCCTGCGGTCCTGTGATTATTCCACGGTGCAGGTTGCAACCATGCAGGCGATTTCCGGGGCCGGGTTCGAGGGGATCCCCGCAATGGTGATCTACGAGAACGTGGTCCCCTTTATCGGCTCCGAAGAGAAGAAGATGGAGACGGAAACCCTGAAAATCATGGGTTCGCTTTCAGGCGATGCGATCGAACCCGCACCGTTTTCGGTGAGTGCCAGCTGCCACCGTGTCCCGGTGATCGACGGGCACACCATGGCGGTGTGGATCGATGCAAAGGAATCCGTTGACGAGATAAAAGACGCATTCCGGTCATTCGTCCCCCCGTTCAGCGGACTTCCTCTGCAGCCTGCAAAATCAATCGAGCTCTTCGAACAGCCCGATCGCCCGCAGCCACGACTCGACCGGAACCGCGGGAGGGGCATGACCGTCTCGATCGGGAGGGTTCGGGAGGGAGTGCGTTTCATTGCTCTCGGACACAACACCATCCGCGGGGCGGCCGGTGCGTCGGTCCTCAATGCGGAGCTGATTGCGTCGAAAAAGAAGTATCTCTGATGGAGGGTGAGTCATGTTAAAGGATAATACAGTGTTCGTCGGAAACAAACCGGTCATGAACTACGTGCTGGCAGTGGTAACCCAGTTCAACAACGGGGCGGGAGAAGTTGCCATAAAAGCAAGAGGAAAAGCAATTTCGCGTGCGGTCGACACAGCGGAAATCGCACTCAACCGATTCCTCGAAAACGTTGACAAAACGCAGATCATCACCTCGACGGAGATGATTGACACGGACAGCGGGAAGACGAATGTCTCAAGCATTGAAATCCTTCTGACACAGAAACAGTAAGAGCAATCGTCAATTTTCCATCTGACCGGTCGGATCGGCGGCGAACGGCGACGGGCATGCCGTCGCCCGCATCCTGCCTTCCCTTCTCAGTCACCATGGCGGCGTCAGCTCCCCCGTTGCCCGCCATGCACCGGGTGCGCCGGAGCGCATGGATACGGCCCGTCTCGTATCGACACAATACCCTCATTCCCTGATCCAACGGATATATCGCGCCGGATAATGGCATGGCGCCGACCAGAAAAGATATATCAAATCCACCATAAGATCTATGCCATGCAACAATGGTCACTCGTCGTGGTCATCCTCCTTCTGAGCGGAGCCGTGACACCGGCGATGGCCGCGGATACCGGCCGATACAGCTACATTACCGTAGAACAGGTCGATATCTATCTCGTTAACGACAAAGCAACCATCGATATTTCCTATAAAATCGATGACGGGATCCAGTTCATCGTCCTCCTCCTCGGGAAGTCCGATCTCAGGAACAAACTTGAGTATATCGTCGACTACAACGGGGCAGAATTCAAAAAGATCGAGCTGAACCATGCAGTGCTGGAGATAGAAAACGCATCGATCGATTATAATGACGGCTCGTACTGGTTCCCCGAGCATGAGTTCGGGATTATGCTTCCGCGGCTCGTCGTCACCACACCCCAGGTGAAAAAGGAGTTTGCCAACACCAGCGTGCTTCCCACGGGTGTTGGACATTTCAAGGTCTGAGGGACTTTTTCCCTGTTTTTTTCATGCTTCATTCTGCAGCGTGGCCATGGAATAGGTGCCCAGCCACTGGTTGATGACCCGCTGTATGTAGATTCCCAGAAACGCACAGCCGAGTCCGCCGAGCGTGGAAAAAATGATTGTGCGTACCCCGTCATCCTCGGCAAACGGGAATCCGTTGATACCGCTGATGGAGAGGGTGTAGACGCTCGCTCCATACGCGATGATCCCGATGGCGAGGAGGAAAAAGGGAAGCACGATGACTTTTGCCAGGTTTTCAGGTTCGTTGAGAAAGGTGTCGATGATCTTCCCGCCCGATGCGACGAGACTCGCTACGATGAACCAGGAAACCGAACCGTACAGAAACAAAATGGCGTAGAAGAAAAGCCCTGCCTCTGCTGCATACCATTCCATGAGGCTGGTCAGCCCCATCACCACCCCCACGACGATCAGCAGCAGCGAGGTGATGTAGGCAACAAACGTTATCCTTCCGCCCCGAAAGGAAGACCGGAGTGCATGGAATCCGTAGGTGAAGACCTCGTCAATGCCGAATCCCTTGAAGAGCAGGTATATCCCGATCACGCCCACCACGGCGATGATCGCACCCTCGGGGTACCCGAGCATGTAGGCGACGGCGTACAGGAGCATTCCAAGCCCGACGGGCACGAACACCTGTTTCGAGATCTTGGGGTCGTCGAAGAGTTTCTTGAGGATGTAGTAGGTCCCTTCGAGGTTGGGCATCTGGTTGACAATCACGCGCTGCACACCGTCCACGCGGATTCTCGATTGGATGATGGGGAGGATGAATTCATCCTCTGCGCCGTCGGTGACGAGAATGCACCGGTCGGCGCCGGTCTGCGCGACCAGATCCCCGAGATCGCCGGCGATTTTGCGGTCCCCATCCAGCATCTGATGATGATCACCGCTGATAATCGCCACGACAACATCCTCGCCCTTTGCAGAGAGATCGTCGAATAATTTCAGTGCCTGGAAGATCGCATTGATGTCCGAATCCTCCGGATCCATCAATCCCAGGACATTCGCTGCATTGAGACAGCACTCGCGCCCGATGACGGGGCTGGCAATACCGCCCTTGAACCCAATATCGTCGTCACGGTCAACGCATAAGATCAACGTCGGGCTATTCGGCATCAATTAAAAAATGACCTCAAATCTATTAAATCGTTGCTGACCGTGATGTGCAAAAGAATTATATGAGTTTTGCCCGCTGGAGCAGGAGGATATCGTCGGTCGTGAGCTTCTCGCCGCTCCGGAAGAGCTGGAATACCCGTTCGGCCTCTTTGCGGACTTCTTTCTGTTCCCGGGTGATCCGGGTCTTCTTGGTTTTCTTGCGCAGCCCGCCGATGACCTTGTCGTAGTCCCGAAGCTCCTTCTGGCAGGCGATGAACTGGTTGTGTTCCGCATCGGCAGATTCCTGCGCCTCCACGAATTTCTTGTGCATCTCGTCGGCCTCTTCGCGCGATTTGTCGGCATTGCGGTAGCACTCAACCATCAGGTCGTGGTGTTGCTGGGCGAGATCCGCCACCTCAGTAACCCTTGCGTGGATATCGGATGCCTGTTTGCGCAGGTCACGGGCTTCCTGGAGCTTGGTGCGCATCTCCTTGTTCTGTTCGAGCTCGGCTTCCTGCTCCCGCACAGATGATTTCATCTGCTTGATCTTTTCGATCAGCTCGCGCTCTTTGTCGGTGCTGATGACCTCGGTCTGCTGGCGGAACTCCATGTACTCGATCTGCTTCTGGATCTCCTTGATCCCGCGAGTCTTGATGCTGCCGTGCTCCTTTTTGAATTTGTCAATATCTTCAAAAAGCACGTTCGCCTGGTCATTCAGAACATTGCGCTCGTCTTTGAGCTTCTGCACTTCGTCGTTGTTTTTGTCCCGGAGCTCTTTGTGCTTCTGCGCCTCTTCCACACATTCACGGGTCTGGTTGTTGAGAGTGTTGCGCTCCCGTGCGTACTGGCTCGCAAGGGCGTTCAACCGGTTTCTCTCTTCTTTGTGCTTCTCAGAATCAGTAAGGATCTTTTTTCGTTTATCAATCAATTCGTTCAACATGCTCAACCAATCCTTGAACTCGATACCGCCCACCTGTCCTTCGGGAAGAGGGGAATGCGGCGAATGCAGAGCGCTCTGTCATCGGAGGCAGAGATGAGTGGAAAATGCCGGAGAAAGAGAGTGCGTGTTCTTCAGGCTGTTCAATGTTCAACCGACGCTACCTTTCATGATCCGGGCAATCCTCGTGTTTCTGGCCCGATTGCTGTATCTCCCGGTTATCCCGAAGGGATGTACAGTAATTTCTATTATTCAAATGTTATCCGGCCTATTAAGTATTTCGGATTCCAGGCACGGTTTTCCGCCGACACCGAAGCGCGTGCATCCGCGTGCGCACCCGCCAGAGCCCGGGGAAGATCGCTAAAAAAAGAGATGCGGTGCGGTATTGGTGAGATGGCCACGAAGAGGCAGTGTGGAATTGATATGGGAGGTGGGGGCCCATCTCATGTGCCGGAATTGCCAATCACCGCGTATGTGCTGAAACTTCAACCTCTTGGAGTGTCGTGCGACACCTTTACATCTGGTCGATCAGTCCGCCGCTGGTGGCATCCATGGCCGACCTTCGTCCTGCGGACTGGAAACCGCCGAAATTGCTGCGGGGAGCGGGCTCGGCAATCCTGCTGCGGTGGCTGAGGATCTGTGCGCTCTTGACGCCGGTCATGATCGCCATCACGCGGACCCTGCCTTCGTACTCGCTGTTGATCCGCGCGCCCCAGATGACGTCCGCATGCGGGTCGAGTTCGTAGGTCAGCGAACTGGCGATTTCCTCTGCATCCTGCAGCGCAAGGTCGCTGCCGCCGGTGATGTGGATGAGCGCACCGGTCGCGCCGCGGTAGTCGATGTCCAGGAGCGGGTGGTTGAGGCACTCGTGAACGACGCTCTCTGCCTTGTTCTGCTGCTTGCTCTCGCCGACGAGCATGACTGCGACGCCGCCCTTGCTCATGGTGGCGCGGACATCTGCGTAATCGATGTTAATGAGCGACGGCTCGGTGATGGTCTCCGAAATGCCCTTGACCGTCTCTGCGATCAGCTGGTCCATGACGGAGAACGCCTGTCCGAGGGGGAGATTGGGCACGAAGCTCATCAGGCGGTTGTTATCGAGCACGATGACGGAATCCGCAGCATTCGAGAGCGCCTCGAGCCCCTCTTCCGCGCGGAGCAGGCGCGCCTTTTCGACCTGGAACGGATAGCTGACCATCCCGACGACAATGGCGCCCTGCTCTTTTGCGATCTGCGCGACCACGGGGGCTGCACCGGTGCCCGTGCCGCCGCCCATGCCCGCGGTCACGAAGACAAGGTCTGCGGATTCGAGCAGGTTCTCAAGCGTTGTGCGTGCCATTTCCGCCGCACGCTTTCCAACATCGGGAAAGCCGCCCGCACCGAGCCCCTTGGTCAGTGACTTCCCGACGAGGACGCGCTTGTCGGCCTGGATCATCTCCAGGTGCTGCTTGTCGGTATTGACGGCAATGGTCTCGGCGCCCTTCACCTTCATGTGATAGAGCCGGTTGATGGTGTTGTTACCCGCACCGCCGCACCCGACGATCACGATACGCGGCTGTCCTGAAAACGTTTCGTCTTCTCCGAAAAGATCCTTGTTGGTCAATTTTTCCTGTTCGGAATAATCAAGAGCCTTTTTGATAATGTTCTGCATCAAAACCCTCCTACACCTCAAATGAGATTTGTTCGCTGTCTCTCAGTACACGGTGAGCGTGTTTCTCGATGAGTTCCCGGACAGCGTATCGCACGGCCTCGGATACGGTCGGAAACTCGCCTGCCTCGACCAGCTTCTCAAGCATGGACACCTGCTGGGGGGGGAGTCGGATCGTGATTCGCTTCATCCATGTTCTCCGTGTCTGACGATTGGCAGCTTTTTGTCTGTCGCATGTCAGACGCTTGACATCCTTACGACTGACCCAAATCAGACAAGCATTCATATTCAGGCATAATATATAAACATTATTAATTGTGATGATCACCTGCGCACAATCATTTTATGGCGGAATACTCTATATTTTTAAAAAAGGAGTCTCACCGTGAGAAAAGATATTCCGCACAAAGTGATACACGGCGACAGGATTCTAAGGCTGAGGGAGATCACCGGTAAAAATCTTCTCGATTTTGGCGCGAACCTCAATCCGTTCCCTCCCGAAATCGGGTGGATCCCTGACGCTTCCATGCTGGCATCCTACCCCGACGACAGTTACCACCGGCTCAAAGAGGCCATCGCCCACCAGATTGCGCGGGATATCGAGGAGATCAGCGTCGGCAACGGATCGGTCGAGCTTATCAGATCCTTCTGCTATGCAGCCCTGTCTGCAGGCGACGGGGTGTATATCCCCCACCCCACCTTCGGGGAATACCTTGTTTCCGCCCGGCTCGCAGGTGCCGGAGAGGTCGCCGATCCGGCGGATGCGAAGGTGCGGTTTCTCTGCAATCCCAACAACCCCACAGGATCGCTCCTTTCACGGGACCGCGTCATCGACCTGCTCCGACAGGCCGAACGTTACGACCAGATACTCTGCATCGACGAGGCATTCATCGATCTCGCCGACCCGCACCAGTCGGTCATTGACATCGCATCACCCCACCTCTTCGTGCTCAGGTCGCTGACCAAATCGTTCGCCGTCCCCGGCCTGCGGGTCGGATTCGGGTGCGGGGACGCGGATCTCGCGTCAGCGATCGAGACGATACGCCCACCGTGGACGGTCAACAGTTTCGCCGAGGATTTTGCGGTCCGCTGCCTGGCGCGGAGCGACGACCTTGCGGCGTCGAGAAGGGCCATCACCGCAGAGCGGGAATGGTTGACAAATGCGTTCGACGCACTGGGCATTGCCCACCGCCCCTCGGCCACGAACTTCATCCTGCTGGATCTTGATGAGCCCGCCGCGGATCTGGCCGGCCGCCTCCTTGCCCATGGCGTGGTGGTCCGTGACTGCGCGTCGTTCGGAATCCCGCAATCCATACGGGTGGCGGTGCGAACCCGCGAGGAAAACCGGCAGCTCGTCGGGGCACTGGAAGCATGCTTGCGCTGATTATGGCCGGAGGCGGCGGCACCCGCCTCGGGATGGGAGAAAAACCGCTCGTCACCATCTGCGGCAGGCCGATGGTAAGGTACATCATTGAAGCATTCGAGCAGGCAGGTCACGAGGCGGTCGTGGTCGCATCGCCAAAGACGCCCTTTACCAGGAACTGGTGCACGGCACACAGCATCCCCTTCATCGCCGCGGGGGGGAGAGGCTATGTCGAGGACCTCATCGAGGCGGTGGAGGAACTCGGGGAATGCGCCCCCCTGTTCACCTGTGTTTCCGACCTCCCGTGCCTCACTCCCGGGATCATCGCCCGCATCGGCGAGGAGTATGCACGATCCGGCAACGACGCCCTATCGACATGGGTTCCCCTGAGCATCTGCCGGCAGTACAACTGCCGGACGAGCTATGTCGAGCGCATCGGCGGGAGAGAGGTATGCCCCGCAGGCATCAATATCCTGCGCGGGGATCGCATCGCCGTAGAGCAGGACGAAAACAAACTCGTCATCACCGATCGCCGGATCGCCTTCAACGTCAACACGCGCGAAGAGCTGCAGGCCGTCCGGCGGCACCTCTGCCGCTGAAAGCCGGCCCCGGCCTCCCGGAGGATGCCGATGTCGAAGTATACTCCGTTGTTTTGCGAATGCCGGTCTACCGGTACAATAAGTCATATTAGGGAGCATCACCGACGTAATGGGTATGGAGCGAAGCCGGGAATTCGAGCTCGAGGGCCATATCATCGACTCGGGGATCCTCACCCAGATTTTTGACAAGATCATGGATATGGGCGGTGATTTTGAAACCACGCAGTTCGACATTGGAAAGCGTAAAACCGATCCCAGTTACGCACGCATTGCCGTCACCGCCCCCGACAAGGCAAGTCTCGACGCCATCATGAGCGAACTGCACCGCCTCGGTGCCCGGCTGCTCGAAGTGGAGGATGCACGGCTCGAAGCCGCAGAAGCAGACCGTGTCGTCCCGAAGGGCTTCTATTCGACGACCAACCACCCGACGTATGTGAAATGCGCCGGCGCCTGGACTCCCGTGGAGCGCATCGAGATGGACTGCCTGATCGTGGTGGACAGGGAGGAGCGAAGCGCCGTCTGCACACCCATGTCAAAACTGAAAACGGGCGATTATGTCGTGATGGGCGAGGAAGGCGTCAGGGTGGTTCCCCCGGAGCGCCCCCGGAAGGTCAGCACCTTCGAGTTCATGCACGGCACGGTCTCATCGGAGCGTCCCAGCGAGACCATCATCGCACAGATCGCCCGCGAGATGATCGCCCTGAAAAAGCGGGGCGGCAAAATCGGCGTCGTGGGCGGCCCTGCCATCGTGCATACGGGCGCTGCGCCGGCACTCGCCGAGATCATCAGGAACGGGTACGTCGACGCCCTCTTTGCCGGCAATGCCCTTGCAACCCATGATATCGAGTACAATATCTTCGGGACCTCCCTCGGGATGAACCTGGACACGGCAACGCTCGTCACCGCAGGGCACAAGCACCATATCTACGCCATCAGCGAGGTGATCAGGGCCGGTTCGATCCGCGACGCGGTTGATGCGGGCATCATCGGGTGCGGCATCATGTACGAGTGCGTAAAAAACGATGTGCCGTTTGTCCTTGCAGGCTCCATCCGCGACGACGGGCCCCTCCCCGACGTGATCACCGACGTCATGGAGGCGCAGGACGTGATGCGCGAGTACCTGCGGGATCTTGACATGGTCATCATGATCGGCACCCTCCTGCACTCGGTGGCGATCGGCAACTGTCTTCCCAGTTATGTCAAAACCATCTGCGTGGACATCAATCCCGCATCGGTCACCAAACTCATGGACAGGGGCACCCACCAGGCGATCGGGGTCGTGAGCGACGTGGGCGCGTTCCTCCCGCTCCTCGCAAAACACCTTCGCGACCAGGACTGGAAAAACGGCTCCGGGGATTTCACCGGGTGAGGGGCATGCAGTAGGGCCTCTCGCCGGCGAGCACGAACTCCCACTCTTCTTTGCACCGGCATTCGGTTTCCATCAGCGCGGCAAGAAGATCGCGGTCCCCTGAAAGGGAATATTCCCGGATCCCCCTGACGATATCGAAATCGCAGGACCCGCAGTTGTGCGGCCCGCGTTTCTTTCCTCCCCCGACCGGGTCGCAGGAAACGTGTACCGGCGCCGCTGCGAGGACCGCCAGAGCGCTCCAGAGATAGGGGGGGCGGTACATCCCCCTCTTCCAGTAGTACTCCACATCGGTGCGGTTCTGCACCGTGCAGAGGTTCATGGAGATCATGTCGGAGACCGGCGCCGCCTCCTCGATGGAGCGCTGCATGTCGTCCATCGCTTCCCGTTCGGTCAGGAACGGGGGCTTCATCATCAGGTAGGTCTTCATGCCCGCGCCCCCCGCTCTCGCCGCCGCGACCGCATCGTGGAAATCCCGCAGGCGAAACCCCTTGTCGATGCACTTTTCCCGGATGAAATCACTGGTGGTCTCAAGGCCCGTCGCCACGTACAGCGGGCAATCCCACGAACCATCATCAATGAGTTCGCGGCCCTCGCGTATCGCCCCGGGAGCGACGTACTCGGGCCGCGTCTCGGCAATGACCAGTTTACCCCGAAAGCCCGCGAGAATCGCCCGGCGGGCGGATGCAGGCACCTCATCCGCATCAAAAAAACTGCCCGAGGTGAAGATCTTGACCATCTGGTAATCCGACTGCGGATACTCTCGCTGCACCCACGCCATCTGCGCTACAAGTCGCGTGGTGAGGTCCGCCGGGGCCATGGGGGGATAGCGCTCGTGGCGGTAGCCGCACATCCGGCAGCGGTTCCACGAACACCCGCCGGTCTTGAAGATCACCGTCAGGCAATCGAGCACGGATCCACGGTATACATCCTTTCCTTTCCAGCATGCGAGTGGTTTCTCGTTGAAAAAAGATATCATTAACAGTATAGTAGTTGACGTTTGTTCATGAAAAAGATCGCCTGTCTGTTGATTGTCGCACTGGCCCTGGCGGTACCGTCAGCAGCCTATCTCATCAACTGCGACTGCCCGACAGAGCTCTCTGTCGGTGAGACGCTTGCACTATCCGGCACCAGCAATCTCCCCCCGGGGTTCACCACCGATATCGTGCTGTACCGGGGAGCACGGGAAATCGAGCGACAATCCTTCACCATCCAGGATGGTGGCGAATGGTCGGTTGCGTTCGAGACGGCAGGACTGCAGGGTGGCGTCTACAAGGTCGAGATCGAGGAGAAGACGCTGTATGTCGACCGCGAGTATATCCGGTACGAGTTCGGCTCGAGTTCCGATACGCTGAAGGTGATCACGTTTATCGACCGTTCCGGTGAGATCGCCGTCACCTCGCCCCTCGTCCAGGGCTTTGCCGACA
This sequence comes from Methanoculleus sp., assembly GCA_011048835.1. Classification (GTDB taxonomy): domain Archaea; phylum Halobacteriota; class Methanomicrobia; order Methanomicrobiales; family Methanomicrobiaceae; genus DSDF01. The sequence continues at coordinate 17,251 of DSDF01000067.1, forward strand.
CCCTCCTGATCGCGGGAACGATCGAGAAAAAGCCGAATTCCGCGGTGAAAATCGGTGTCGTCGGACCGGCAGGAGCCGTATTCGGCCCGGCATATGTGGCCACCGATGCCTCCGGTCGTTTCACGGCGGACGTGCAGATCAGCGAGACCGGGCCCTATGAGGTCACCTTCTCCGATGCGGGCGGCCTGATCACCACGGAAACGTTCACGGTAAAGGGAGCGACGGCACCGCCGACCACGCAGCCGACCTCCGCTCCTGCGATCTCCATTGTCGAGGCCACAGCAGATGCTTCAAGAGAAAATCCAGCATTTTTTGCGGTGGCTACGCAGGACGGCGGGGTGCGCATCACCACCTCCGCCGGGGTCGACTGGGTGGTCGAGTACGTCGATGAAGACGGCACGCTCAAAAAGGTCAACACCCAGGGCAGACTGAACCCCGAGGAGGTCCGCCTGTCCGCACAGGGGGGGACCGTGTACCTCAAAGTGTATCCGGTGCGGTTCAATGACGAGGAAACGGTGACTATTTATGCCGAAAATGTTGATTCGGTTACGATAGCGCCCGAAGCGGCACACATCTTCGGTGATGCCCCCGAGGCGACATCCACACCGGAATCGCCGCTCCCTGCCGCCCTCGTGCTCCTCGCAGTCGTTCTTGCCTGCCTGATGTATTTCAGGAGATAACACCTTTTTTTACCCCGGACCGCAAACACTTATGGGAGCCGGGATAGTCTAGTCCGGTAAGGCGGTGGCCTTGAAAGCCACTGGTGCTCGGCACCTCAGGAGTTCAAATCTCCTTCCCGGCGCTTCTTTTCATTGTAAATGATCCATGCAGTGCACTGTTGCTGCATTCAGGACGCAGGGACATCTTTCCCGCACCGGTGCGATGAAACCGGGCGCCGCACGCCGGATTCGCTCCGGTTGAGGGTGCCAGCATGTGCGCTCTTTCGAAGATGAAAACCATCCTGGCATAGAATTGAAAGATATTACAAATTGCCTATCAATATATGTAAATAGTTATATAATACAAGATGTATCTCTAGTCCATGGAAGGAATCGGCCTCAAAGTACAGGTGCGGGCCGTACCCAGCCGCGGCAGGGTGAGGGTACACGAATCCGTGCTCGGAATGCTTGAAATCGAACAGGGAGACACAATCGACCTCTACGGTGAACCTGACGTGAAACCGATGAGCGTGAGCGTCTACGCTGATGCGATGGTGGAAAAGGGTGTCGTCAGGATGGATGCCGGCGACATGGAGAAGCTGGGACTGCGGGAAGGCTCCGTGGTTACCGCCCGAAAAACGCCCACGCTTACCGAAAAATTCAAAGCGGCCACGGCAAAAACGACGCAGAGCGTCGGGGAAGGCGTCAGTTCGGTGTCAAAGAAGATCGCCGGGAAGAAGGAGGAAGCCGGCGAGCCTGAAACAACACCAATGCAGAAGAAGAAGGTATGATGGAGAGAAGCCATGGCATTACCGGTGAATGATTCTGTCATCTATGCCCTCCTCATCTTCGTCGGACTGATCATCATCTATTTTATCATCAAAGAACTGCGCATATGGCGCAACCAGCCGCGCCTTGCCCAGATTGATCTGGACAGGGAGAAACTGGACCTGATCAGGTCTGAGATGAGCATGCGGGACGAGCCTTACAGCAAGCTCTCCGACGAAAAACTGGGAGAACTGCGCACGTTAGAGGCTGAAAACGCCGAACTCGAGACCGATATCTTCGGCAAGCAGAAAACGGTTGAGAGCAGAATTCAGCGGCTGGAAAACCAGGTAAAGGACAGGAAGTACGACAAAATGCTGGATCGCATCCGCGAAGAGGAAATCAAACTGAGGTGAACGGTGTGTATTCCACGGTATATGGAAAGGGACACAAACGAGAATTGCCGGCAACTGACATCTCCCGGACTCCTTCAATCTCCGAAGAACGGCTCCCCACGCTGGAAAAGCGTCTGGATCGGTATTTCGATACGCACATGCAGGCCATCGTCGATGAATGGGGGCTGGTCACCGCCCACGACCTCGCGGTCTTCGAAAAGAGGCTGGAGGATATCAGCAGGGAGATCAAAGGGCTGGAATCCGGAAGAGACAGGCTTGAACAACGCGCTTTGGCTGTCGATGCAGCACTGAAGGAGGTAGAGCAGTCATGACGGGCATGGATTCGTACATGGACACCTACCTCGATAGACGCATGGCATCCATCATGGACGAGTGGCAGCTCGCCACGCGGTTCGAAACAGCTGACATCGAACACCGGCTCAGGGTCATCGAGGACGATATCCGGTCGATGGACGACTTCGAGAAGATGGCGGATGTGAAACTGACCGACCTCGAGAATCGGATCGAACGGCTGAAGGAGGCGAAACAGTGACCGGCCTGGAAGTTCTTCTCGTCATTCTCGTCATCGTCATCATCGCCCTGATAGCGTTCTTCCTCTACTACTTCTTCCGTGGATCTTCAGGACCGATTTCGCTCTCGCGTCCCATGGAGAGCCGCGTGGATCTGTACCTCGACCGGCGCCTCGATCAGCTGATGGAAGAATATTCGCTGATCACGAAACCGAAATTAAATACGTTCAAGGCGGAAAAGGCGACAGAACTCTCGGAAGATGAGCTGAAGGTCGAGAGGCTGAAGCGATTTCGTGACGAGATGACCGCAACACTGTCAGAGATGGAGAAGCGATTGGATGTTCTGGAAGCGGAATCCGGGGTCGATTAAGAGCCCGGGGGCGGGAGGGGAGAAGGACCTGTTTTTCCGCCTGAAACGGGAGATCACTCCCATCCGCCCGCAGGGAGACCTCCCCCTCCGTGATCAGGGCAGCTTTTCCCGGTACACCTGTGAACTCTGTACCACTCCGGCACCTCTCGCCGAGCTGAAGCAATGCGTCCTCTGCGGCAGATGGGCATGCAGTTCGTGCTGGACACAGGAATACTATGTCTGCAACGCATGCAACGGCGTACTACGGCTTCACCTGCTCAAATGATACCCATCACGGTCGCCTTCTGACCGGTCCCGGGGCGGGCTGCCGGAGAGGGGAGACCACCGTTCTCCCTTTATTCTTCCCGCACACAAATCACGCCATTGCGTGAGAATTACACTGATCCAATCAATGTATTAATGTATCTGGCAGGAGAAAGTAGTACTGCCAGGTGAAGGAACCCATGTGTATCGCAGTACCGGCTGAAGTGCTGGAAATCAAGGAAGGAAACATCGGCGTGGTCGATTACGGTGATCTCAGGCAGGAGGTGCGTCTGGATCTGGTCGATGTTGAAGTGGGGGAATTCGTGCTCGTCCATGTGGGCTTTGCCATCCAGAAACTCAGCAGAGAAGAGGCGCTGGAAACGCGTGAACTGTTCCGGCAGTTCTACGCGGCGATGGAGGAGTGATGCACGAATACAGTGTCGCCTATGATGTATATGCCACGGCGAAACGGGCGGCAGACGAGCATAATGCAACGGAAGTCAGGAAAATTTTCGTCGATGTCGGCGAAATGACGATGGTCAACCCCGAGCAGGTAAAATTTCTTTTCGATGTCATCCGGGAAGAAGACCCCGTGTTCCACAACGCCGTACTCGAGTACAGGCAGGTGGCCGTCAGGGTCAGGTGTGCCTGCGGGTACGAGGGAGGCGAATATTTTGTCTGCCCCGGGTGCGGGGGATTGCCCGAGGTCATCGCAGGCAGGGAAATTGTCGTGACCAATATCGAGATCGAAGTTGATGATGATGAGAGTTAACCTGATGCACGGAGCCGGCGGGGAAGTGATGGGAGAGCTGCTCCAGACATTGACAAAATTTTCCCACAACAACGCAGGGGGCATCGGGCTCGAATCGCTTGATGACGGCGCGGTGATCCCGATCGGGGGTATCAATCTCGTGTTCACGACAGATTCCCATGTCGTTCAGCCGATATTCTTCCCCGGCGGCGATATCGGCCGCCTCGCGGTGTGCGGGACGATCAACGATCTTGCCGTGATGGGAGGGCGACCCATCGCCCTGTCGTGCGGGATGATCCTCGAGGAGGGGTTCGAGGTAGCGGATCTGGAGCGGATTGTCCGCTCGATGGACGAGGCGCTGGGGGAGTGCGGCGCATCGCTGGTGACCGGCGACACCAAGGTGCTCGAACGCGGGGCACTGGACAAGATCGCGATCAACACAGCCGGAATCGGCATCGCCGAGCGGCCCATCAGGGACAACGGCCTTATGGTCGGCGATGCGATCATCGTCAGCGGGACGATCGGGGACCACGGCATGGCGATCATGTGCCACCGCGAAGGGTTCGACCTCGGCGAACAGATCACTTCCGATGTCGCACCCCTCTGGCCGATGATCGAAACGGCGCTGGGCGCAGGCGAGATCCATGCGATGAAAGACCCGACCCGAGGTGGATTTGCCAATGCCATCAACGAGATGGCGCACAAAAGCGGCGTGGGCGTGCGCATCAGGGAAGAGGAGTTTCCCATCCGAAGAAGCGTACAAAGCGCCTCGGAGATGCTGGGCATCGACCCCCTCGAGGTGGCAAACGAGGGCAAGGTGATCATGGGGGTCGCCGCTGAAGATGCGGAATCGGTGCTCAAAGCGCTCAGGTCACACCGCTACGGGCGGGATGCGGTGATCGTCGGGACGGTGACCGGCGGCGGCCATGTGATCATGGAAACCGGGATCGGCGGCGAACGGTTTATCGAGGCTCCTATCGGCGACCCGGTGCCGCGGGTCTGCTGAACGGCGAAACCGGCAGGGCAGTCTTTTTTCCCGCCGGGGAAGGGCCCCGGCGCGGGTGCATCCCATCTCCCGCGGACGGAGCAGGGGGATATATCATGCGGCATGCCAAATTGAGACCGTTAACCAATGGAGCCGAAGGACCGAACGGATGAGTGGGACAGCGTGCGCATCCTGCGTGTCAGTTCATGGGACGCAGGAGAGATCGCCGATCTCTACCGGGAAGGAGGGTGGTGGGATGAGATTTGGGATCCCACCCGTCTCGATAAGCTCATCGAAGGGAGTTTTCTCTTCGTGGTCGCCGTCGACACTGCGACGGGCAAGGCGATAGGGATGGGCCGGGCGATCTCGGACGGCGTATCAGACGCCTATATCCAGGACCTCGTGGTGCGGTCGTCAATGCGGGGGAAGCGCATCGGGAGGCGTATCCTTGACAGGATAGTCGAAGAGTGCCTTGCCGCGGGTCTGGGATGGATCGGCTGTATTGCCGAGCCGGGCACAGACGGATTCTACCGGGGAGCGGGGTTTGCACCGCTGGACGGCCATGTACCCCTCCTCTATGGCACACGGAGCCGCTATGATGCTGCATCTCGATGACTTCCAGCCGGTTACACTCAAGGACAGGGATACCTTCCGGCGCATCCAGCGAAAGTATCCGCCGGTGCACAGCGACAACACCTTCACCAATATGGTGTGCTGGAACCATTACGCCGACTACCGCTATGCGCTCGTGGAAAGAACCCCGGTCGTTGCCACTACAATCGACAACGAGACCTCGTTTCGGATCATGGCGGGTCCGGTCAACCATGCCGTTCTCAAACAGGTGCTCTCCCTTGCCGCGCGCGCGGGGGGAGAAAATGCATTCTACCTTTTTGGCGAGAAGGCAAAAGAGGTGTTCGAACGGCGCTTCTCCGCAACACCCGCCTATCCGGACAGAAACTTTTTCGATTACGTGTACGCAACCGCCGAGCTCGCCACCCTTCCCGGCAAAAAATATCTCTCCATCCGGCGGCACCTGAACAGGTTCAGGAGCAACTGCATCTATGACGTCGAGGCAATCACGGCCGACAACCTTCCAGACGTGCAGGAGTTTCTTGAAAAATGGTGCATATGGAAGGAATGCGATGAAAATCCCGTACTTGGCAACGAAAAGGGGGCGGTCATGTTCGCCATGGACCATTTTTTCGCACTGGACCTCTCGGGGCTGCTTCTGCGGGTTGACGGGCAGGTTTCCGCGATGGCCGTTTATGAGATGCTCGACCGGGACACGGCCGTGGTGCATTTCGAAAAGGCGCTCCCCGACTGCCCGGGGATCTACAAGGGCATCAACCAGGAAACCGCACGAACACTCTTTGATGAGGCCCGTTGGATCAACAGGGAATCGGACCTCGGGGTCCCCGGCCTCCGGGAGGCAAAACTCCGGTACCACCCCAGTCATTTTGTTGAAGTTTATTATGTGAAAAGAGACGAGATCAGGGTATAAATCATGAGACGCAGGAATGCATCCGGGGATAGAGACACCCGGGAGAGTCGATCGGACATGGAGGTGCAGGGAGGCGAACTCCTGCTGAAAGGTGCGCTGCTCCCGGGAGGGAGGAGAGCGGACATCCTCATCGCCGCAGGAAAGGTCATCCACGTGGGCGCAGGGACCCGGGCGGAGGAGGTCGTCGACTGCTCGGGCCTGCTCTGTCTTCCCGGCGCCGTCGACATGCACGTCCACATGCGCGGCGGCGGCCAGGCCCACAAAGAAGACTGGCGCACGGGGAGCATGAGCGCCCTTGCGGGCGGGGTCACCACCGTGGTCGACCAGCCGAACACCCTCCCGCCCCTCACCACCGAAGACCTCTTCTCGGCGCGGGTGCGGGAGGCAGCGGCAGCCTGTCTCTGCAACTTCGGGGTCAACGCCGCGGTCACCCCCGCTGCCGATATCGAGGGGATGTGGAAGGCGGGAGCGCTTGCCTTCGGGGAGACCTTCGCCGCACCGTCGAGTTACGGCGACGCCGTGGGCATGGGGGATCTCCGCATCCTCATGGGACGTATCGCCGCACTCGGCGCACCCATGACCGTCCATGCGGAGGAAAGCCTTCCCGGTGTCGATGCAACCCTCGCCGCGCACGATGCCCTGCGCCCGGCTCACGGAGAGCGGAAAATCGTGGAGGAGATAAGCAGGATGCGGCCACAGACCCTTTCCCTTCACTTCTGCCACCTCTCATCCGCCGGATCGGTCGATGCCGCCCGGGGGAGCGTGGAGGCAACACCCCACCACCTCTTTCTCTCCCGGGAACGGTTCGCGCCCACCGATGCGCGGGGAAAGGTCAACCCGCCGCTGCGCAGCGATCCGGAACGAAAACGCCTCTGGTCACGCTGGGACCGGATCGACGTCATCGCATCCGACCATGCGCCCCACGCCCTCGCGGAGAAGGCGGGGGAATTCTCCGCCGCACCCTCGGGAATCCCCGGGGTCGAGACGATGATGCCGCTCCTGCTTGCGGAGGTGTACAGGGGGACCGTCACCCTCGCATCCCTGCTTGCAAAGACCGTCCATGCCCCGGCGAGGATCCTCGGCATAGAGGCCCCGGGGTTTTCGAAAGGGTGCCGGGCGGATTTCGCACTCTACCCGAAAGAAGCCTCGTCCATCCGGGGAGACCTGCTCCACAGCAAAGCGGGGTGGACGCCCTACGAGGGCATGCAGGCCGCGTTCCCCGTCACCGTGATCGCCGGCGGGCACCTCGCCCTGCAGAAGGGGGAGTATGCCGGGATACGGGGCGCGTGGCTCCCGGGACGTGGATATATATGCGAAGGCGACGTACATGTACATGCCGATACAGCACATCTATAGGTCCCCGGGTGATCGATTGGCAGATGCCTGGATATGAACTTCGGGACAACCCAGGTATGCGACAGGCAACGCCCGGCAATGGGTAAAAACAGGTGAAGAACGGCGCCAGCCACTCGTGATCCATGTTTGTTAATGCCGGGCGACACCCTTTTCATGACGTTCGCCGTACGGAGAACCGCCCATGTTCGCACAGGCCATACAGGAGGACGAAACTGGCGCAATCATTTCGCTTGACGTGAGTCCGGGAGCCAGGAAAGACCGTTTTCCGGCCGGATACAACGAATGGCGGAAGAGCATCTCGTGCCAGATTCGGGCGCCCCCGGTCGAAGGCAAAGCAAATAAGGCAATTCAGGCGGCAGTCGCGTCTGCGCTCGGCGTGCCGAAGGCGGATGTCGCCATCATCAGCGGCGCCACATCGTCACAGAAGCGCGTCAGGATTGAGATGATGACAAAGGACGAGGTGATCGCACGGCTTTCCCCCGCCTTTGCACCCGGGCACGCACCCTAGCCATGCTGCAGCGCGGAGGGTGTACGACAGGCCGTCACCCGCTGCCCGTATTCCCCTGAGACGTCCTTTTTCCTAAAATAGCCTTTATTGCGATTTTTTACGGCGCAGAGTGATGAATCGATTTAAATAATTTTAGCAACTATAGACATCTGACCTATGTTCAGGTTTATCATGCTTTGTATTCACCACCGCGACTGCACGGTGGGATCCGGAGGCGATGATTATTGTACTCACCAGAAACTACGAAGTATCTTATTCACGTGCACCTTGAAGCAGAGGGGGTGGTCGAGAAATCCGACGTGATCGGGGCAATATTCGGCCAGACCGAAGGATTACTCGGCGAAGACCTTGATCTGCGCGATTTACAGAGAACGGGAAGAGTGGGCAGGATTGATGTACAGATCGCAAGCAAAAAAGGAGAGACCAGTGGCGAGATCCTGATCTCTTCCTCCCTTGATAAGGCGGAAACGGCCATCCTCGCAGCATCGCTTGAGACCATCGACCGCGTCGGCCCCTGCAATGCACGGGTCGCCATCGAGAAGATCGAGGACATCCGCATCACCAAACGGCGCATCATCATCGACCGGGCGAAGGAGATCCTCCTCGAGCGGTTTGACGAGGGGGCCATCGACTCGAACGAGCTGATCGACATCGTCAGGGAATATTCCCGCATTGAAAAGGCAGGTACGATCGGGGAGGAAAAACTCCCTGCAGGGCCAAACGTGATCGATTCCGATGCCATAATTGTGGTGGAGGGGCAGGCGGATGTGGTCAATCTCCTCAGGTTCGGGATCAAAAACGCGGTTGCGGTGGAGGGGACAAAGGTCCCCGCAACGATCATCAACCTCTGCGAGAGCAAGACGGCGACCGCGTTTCTCGATGGCGACCGCGGCGGCGATCTCATCCTTTCGGAACTGCTCCAGGTTGCGGACATCGATTATGTGGCGATCAGCCCCCGCGGCCGGAGCGTCGAGGAGATGACCCGGAAAGAGATCGTCAAAGCGCTCCGCAACAAGGTGCCGGTAGAATTTGTCGCCGAACAGCAGGCGGATATGGGGAAACAAAAAGATGCGAACCAGAAAAGCATCCCCCGTCCCGTCCCGGTCGGCGAGGACATCAGGCACTCACGTGCCGCTGCCGTGGTCCGAAAGAAACAGGATGCCGGCCAGCCTTACGGGCCGAAAACCCTCGTTGACCATGCCGCCGCCGTCAAGGGCACCACGAACGTTCGTTTTCTCTCATCAGGCTACGATATGGTGAAGGAAGCGCACATCGAGGATCTGGAAAAGGAGATCGAGGCGCTGGAGAATGAAGCCGTCGGCCTCGTGACCGACGGGATCGTGAACCAGCGCCTGCTCGATCTGCTGACCGCGCAGGGGTTTGAGTACATTGCGGCGCGTGACTTTCAGGGTATTATAAAAAAGCCTGTGTCGGTCAAGCTGCTGAAAATACCATAGATAAATAATTTTTGTGAAAATATATTTATACATACTTCTGCAAATTGTGATTATCCAAAGTGATTCGCGGAAGTGGTTGTATGCATAAAGAAGAACTGATTACCCTGCACCAGATCATGGCTGAGATCAAAGACTTTTTTGAACGCACCGAAGCAAATGCATCCTTCTCCGATTATTACAATCTCAAGGTCGAACCGACCCAGATCCATAAAAGCAAAATGGAGCACAAACATGCCATCTTCGTGCTCGGAAAAGATATCGCAAAGGGCATGAACGGCGTGGAATACTCGGCCACGTCACGAACTGCGGCGAGAATGCAGGAACTTGCCGAAAAAACCCAGAAAGAGATAGAATATCTCCATTAAAAGAGTATTGTATTCATTGCTCTCCGGGCTCATTCTTTCCATTCTTTTTTCGTTTCCTGAACCGGTAGACGCCATACAATCCTCCGCCGACCAGGATCAGGGGGAGCAGCAGGAAGAAAACGATGATAATTGCATCGACCGTGAAGAGGAAGGCTTCAATTGCCGCATTGAACACGGCAGCGAAGTCGTGGCCGATGCCGGTGCCCACCGGGGTGGGTTCCCGCAGGCTCACCGTGATCGTCGCCAGATCGATACGGTTGTCAAAGTACCGTAACCTGCCCGTGATACGCTCGATTTCGACCTGGACACGCTCCATCTCGACCTGAACGCGGAGGATGTCCTCGACCGTCTCGGCCGTCTCCATGATGCGGGAGTACTGCTCGTACTGGTGCTCCAGTGCGGCGAGGCGCGCCTGCAGGTCGACGTACTCCTCGGTCACCTCCTGTGCGTTGACCGTCTGGCTTCGCACTGTCCCGAGGGTCCGGATATGATCCATCGCCGCATCAAACCCGTCCGCAGGGATGCGAAGGATTACCGTGGCGTACGCGCTCCCGGTGCCGGGAACGCCCGCATTCGTCGAGGACACGTATCCTCCCTGCCGTGCGCCGATGCTCTCGAGATCCTCAAGGACTCCTTCGAAATCGGAGACTTCGAGGCTGACTGTTGCGGTCCTGATGATTTTTGCATCGGACGCAGAACCGGCCCCGGGAAATGCCTCCGCCGCTTTCCGGTCATACGCGGCCGGGACGGCGATTTCCTGAGAACTGCCGGCAGTCCCGGTAGAGAAGTCGGATACAGAGAAATCACCTGCAGAAGGAACGGAGAGGCACCCGCAGGAGCAGATGAGCACACCCAGAAGCGTGAGGATACCGAGCACTCTTGATCGCATGGGAAAAAATGGCACAGAATGATATAAATACTCACCTGAAACTACGAAAAAATTCGTAATCATGAATTCCGGGCCATACAGGGGATTTTGATCTCCCGCCTGCCCCGTTACCGATCGCAGCGGATCTTCTCCTGCTCGACGAGATAGCGGGCAAGAAGACGGGGGATGGGCACGTCCATACAGTGCCAGTTGGGCGTGCCGTTGACTTCGAGCACGGTAAAGCCACCCTCGTGCATCAGGAGGTCGACGCCGCAGTAGTCGATCCCGATGGCGCGTGCTGCGGCGCCGGCGATCGCCGCCATCGCCACGGATACCGGCACCGCCCGCCCCGCGCCTCCCTGGTGGATATTGTGAGCGAACCCGTCCGATCGGCGCTCGATAGCACCAACGGCTTTCCCGTCGATGACAAAGACGCGGAAATCTCGGTCGTTTTCGATATATTCCTGCAGGTAGAAGGGAGGGGCGGGGAGATCTTCGGGCGAGGTGAGCGGGAAGATGCCGTTGCCGTCGTAGCCGTACAGGGGTTTGTAGACGACCGTGCCGTGGCGTTCGATGAACGATTCCGCTGCAGGAAGAGAGGACGTGAACAGGGTGTCGGGCGTTGCGACGCCGGCTTTGAGGAGCAGTCCCGTGGTCCGCGCTTTGCTGGCACAGGTGGCGATGGCGTCGGGCGCGTTCACGACCCTGTTGTCCATGGCGAGAATATTGAGCAGCTCAAACGATGCCGGGTCCTGCCGCATCCCGCACACCCAGATCAGCTCGCCCCGCAGATCGCCTGCAAAGGGATCGATGCGCTCGAGATCGAGGTAGCGCCACGATGCCCCGAGCCGCATGAGCTCCGCGGCGACCATGCCCGTGGAGTTGTCGTCCGGCGTGTCGGTCGGTTTTTGAATGATGTGGATCATGTCGGTATGCCACGCTCCCTGCGTCGGTGGTGTGGAGTGATTCTCGCATACCACCATATGGCTGTCAGGGCAAAAAAGCATCCGAAACTGCCATGCATCCCGGCATGCACCTTCAGGTGAGGCTCCCCGGTCCCGCGGGGACAATTCGATACACACTTTTTTGAAAAACGATTACATAGTCTCCTATGCACTACTACCATCATCCCGAATCCGGGCTTTCTTTTGATGCGATCATCTCCACCGTCGAAGAAGCGTTTGCCGAACACTGCAGGGGCAATGTGCAGATGCCTTCGAAAGTCTACGTGACGTTCGATGCGGGGGACTTCAGGACCATGCCGGCATACATTCCCGGCCTCGACATTGCGGGGGTAAAAATCGTCAACGTGCATCCCGGCAACCGCACGCGGGGGCTCCCCACCGTGATGGCGCTCACGGTGATCATCGATGCGGAGACGGGTGAGCCCACAGCGCTCCTCAATGCGACCGATCTGACCGATTTCCGGACCGGTGCGGCAGGGGCGATCGCCACAAAATACCTCTGCCCGAAACGCGAGATCGTGCTGGGGCTTGTCGGGAGCGGAAGGCAGGCGGAAACGCAGCTGGAAGCCATTGCGAGGGTATGCGACATCAGCGAGATCCGTGTCTGGAGCAGGAAGGAACGCAACCAGGAAGCCTTCCTCTCCCGGTATTCACAGTACGAGGGAACGGCAACGTCCCTCGAACAGACATGCGACTGCGATGTGCTGTGCACCACCACCCCTTCCACCGCTCCTCTCGTGAGCGACGAGTGGGTTTCCGAAGGGACACATATCAACGCCATCGGTGCGGATGCACCGGGAAAGCAGGAGCTCGACCCCGCCATTCTCGCACGGGCCCGGGTGTTCATCGACGATTACGAGCAGGCGACCCATTCGGGAGAGGTCAACGTCCCCATTTCGCAGGGGCTGTATTCGCCCGCCGATATCGCCGGGACGCTGGGAGAGGTGGTATGCGGGAAGAAAGGGCGGAACAGCGACAGAGAGATCACCATTTTTGATTCAACCGGCCTGGCCCTCCAGGATCTGGCAATCGCAAAAATAGCCCTGGAAAACGGCGATGGGCTGGATCTGCCCTTCCCCTGATCAACTCATTTCTTTGCGATCGGGTGCAGGGATCGGCCGGGAGAACGTTTTCCAGACCTCCTCCCTGTGCACCGGACCGCTATTATAGGCACAGAAGGGTATCAAGCGTCCGTCCGGCGTGGCGTAGTGGATGCAGCACCGCTGTACCCGTGCGAGATCATAATTATAGTTGTCCATGAAATGCATGGTGCCGATAAAGAGGGCATTCCAGTGGAAATCCTTTAATGCCTTGAAATCCTGGTGAATCAGCGTTGAAGCCAGCAGTTTCCAGAAGGTTGTGGTGCTCCCGGTCTCGGAACCTTTCAGCGAGGTGTGCATCTGGCGGACGCCGTCGAGCAGTGCCATGTACTTATTGAGGGAACCGCTCTGGTTGATGTGTTCGGCAATCGCGGAAATGGCGTCAAAAAACTTATTCACATCAAGCATCCTGTTGATGGGCACCAGCCCCTCCTCGGTCACGAAGACGTAGGTGGCCGCCCCGCAATGCTGGTGGGTGGTGAACCGCACCTGCGGTTTTCCGGTATAGGCCTCCACCAGATCGGAAATCGGGATCACGCAGGGGACAGGGAAAAAGTAGTCCTTTCTGACGGCGCCGCCGGTCTGGAACTCGATCCTCTCCGCCAGATCGGGAATGGTGACCCGCTCCTGCTGGATATTCTCGTCATTCGCCGCGCCGGTGAACGCCACCGGCTGGAAATTCACGCCGCGCACCGCCTGGATGTGGTTCGCGGCGAACTTGATGATCGCGCCGACCTCATGATCATTCCTGCCGTTGATCACGGTGGGTACCAGCACCACCCCCATCTCGATATCGCAGCAGTTCTTCACCGCCCTCTCGTGGACCGCGATCTGGGGATTGGTCGCTTTTGTCACGCCGTCGAAATGGAGATAAATCGTGCTGAGACCCGCATCTTTGAGCTCCCGGGCATAGCCGTTGTTTCTGGCGATATTGACCCCGTTGGTGGCAAGCTGCACCTGTGAAAAGCCCACCTCTTTTGCCATGCGAATGAGATCGAAGATATCATCGCGCATCGTCGGTTCGCCGCCCGAAAACTGCACCGCAGGGGCGGGCACGGGTTTCTGGGACCGGACCATCCGCATCATCTCGACGATCTGGTCGAAATCCGGTTCGTACAGGTACCCGCAGGCGCGTGCATTTGCAAAACAGAAATCACAGTTCAGGTTGCACCTGTTCGTTACATCGATATTTGCCAGCAGCGTTCCCGATGCATGGTTGTTGCAGAGCCCGCATGCATGGGGGCACTCATCGGCACTCGCATGCCGCTGAGGGTTTTTGACGCCGTTTCCGATCGACTCAAATGCCTCGAAACGCCGGTACATCTTCGCATCAGACCAGTAGAGGTGCTTGAATTCGCCGTGGTCCGGACAGGTCCGGGAAATCCATACCCTGCCATCCTCTTCGGTCACGTCAGCAGGGAGTGTTCTGGCACACACAGGACATATACTCTTTGTCTTTTTCACGAAAATGCCTCTCAAATATACGAATTGTGATTCCCTTTCGTCTTTTTCGATACTTTAATGCTCCTATTCTAACAAACCAATGAAGTATTGATTGGTAATTCCCTTCTTATAGATTATGCTGCCGGTGCACTCCTGACCGCACTCTGGATCATGATCCCGGCGTATGTGCCAAATCCCATCGCCGTGGTCGCGGGGGGAGGCACGCCGATCGATCTGGGCACAACCTTCCGCGACGGCAGGAGAGTGCTGGGCGACGGGAAAACATTCCGGGGATTGTTTGGGGGCATTCTGGGGGGGATCCTTGCAGGAATCCTGCTCATCTGGCTCGAAGGGATCCTTGGATTCAGCATTCACACCCTCTCCTCGGTGGTGCTGCTCGCCACCGGCGCATTGATCGGCGATCTCGTGAAAAGTTTTTTCAAGAGGAGATTGGATAAAAAGCGGGGAGAGAAATGGTTTCTTGCGGACAGTTACGATCTGGTCGCCGGAGCGCTCTTCATGGTCGCACTCTTCGACCTCCCCTGGCTGACCGCACATATCACCCTCCCAGTGGCGTTCTGGATTATCGTAGCAACACCGCTATTGCACAGGGGAGCAAACATCATTGGATACCTTGCAGGAATGAAGGATGTTCCATGGTAAATGATATCGCAGAACTACTGGTCCGCTGCGGCGCCATCGAGTTCGGGGACTTCACGCTGGCATCGGGAGCGAAAAGCAGATACTACGTGGATATTAAAACCGCCGCCACGAATCCGGATCTGCTGGAAGCGATCGGCGATGCCATCGCCGCCACGGGTGATTTCGATGTGGTTGCCGGGGTCGCGGTGGGAGCGGTGCCGATCGCCGTGGCAGTCTCTCTCGCAGCCCGCAAACCCTACGCCATCATCCGGAGGGATGAAAAGGGGCACGGCAAATCAGGGAACATCATCGGGGATGTGGCAGGAAAGGAGGTCCTTCTGGTTGAAGATGTGACAACCTCCGGCGGCAGTGTTCTCTACGGCATCCGGTCCCTGCAGGATGCCGGGGCGCGGATACGGCGGGTGGTCTGCGTTGTAGACCGGGAACAGGGCGCCGATGCAGCGCTGCGGGACATCGGGATCGAATTGACCGCACTGGTGAAGGCTTCGGACATTCTCACCCAATAATCAATTTTTTTACGCCATAACGACATACTACTGGACATGAAGATACTTGTCGTCGGTGGTGGAGGCCGAGAGCACGCAATCACCACGGCACTTTCCCGCAATCCGGATGTGCACCTCTATTCGGTCATGGCAAAAACCAATCCCGGCATTGCCGCTCTTGCCAGGGAAGTGTTCCTGGCGAAAGAGACACGAGTGAAGGAAATAACCGATTTTGCAATAACATCAGGAATCGATTACGCGGTTATCGGTCCCGAAGCGCCCCTTGAGGCGGGCCTGACAGACAGCCTGGAGAGCAGGGATATCGCGTGCATCGGTCCGGTGCGTGCTGCCGCACGCCTGGAGACGGACAAGGGGTTCTGCCGGACGATGATGGAAAAACACGGGATCGCCGGTTGCCCCCGGCACCGGATTTTTGCCGCTTGGGAGGATGCCTGTGATTTCATCGATGCGTATGACGGTGACCTCGCCATCAAGCCCATCGGGCTGACCGGCGGCAAGGGTGTCAGGATCATGGGCGAGCACCTTGACCGGGATGGTGCAAAGGAATACGTCCGCTCGCTCGGCGGCGATGTCGTGCTTGAAGAGAGACTGATCGGGGAGGAATTCACCCTGCAGGCGTTCGTGGACGGCTCGCACCTGGTCCCCATGCCGCTCGTGCAGGACCATAAACGGGCTTTTGAGGGTGATGTCGGGCCGAATACCGGCGGTATGGGGTCGTATTCGATGGCGGACCACCGGCTGCCGTTTGTATCCGCCCGGGACTACGACCAGGCCCTTACCATCATGAAGGACGCGGTCACGTCCATGTACCACGAGGGGTTCCCCTACCGGGGCATCCTCTACGGCCAGTTCATGAACACCGCCGAAGGGCCCAAGGTGATCGAGTTCAATGCCCGCTTCGGCGATCCCGAGGCGATGAACGTCCTCTCCCTCCTCTCCTCCGATTTCACGGAGATTATCTGCAGGATGGTCGAGGGATCCCTCTCCGCCTCCTCGGTGACGTTCGAGCAGAAGGCATCGGTCTGCAAATATATTGTACCCGAGGGCTACCCGGAAGCCCCGAGATCGGGGGAGCCGCTCGGTATCGGAGATACGGGTGCTGCACTGCGCTACTATGCTAACGTTGTCGAGCAGGACGGCAGACTCTACACCCAGACCTCGCGCACCCTCGCATTCGTTGGCCTCGGCGATACCCTTGAAGAAGCGGAACGCGTGGCCGAAGCAGCGGCGGCGGCAGTGCGCGGCGCAGTCCGTCACCGCAGGGATATCGGCACGGCGGATCTGCTGCAGCAGCGTATCGATCATATGAGGGAACTGCGATGAAACGAGACCTCCTCTCCATCCTCGATCTCTCGAAAGAGGAGCTCGAATCACTGCTGGATAGTGCGGCCTCGCTGAAAGCATCGAGAGCGGGCGGCGAACCGGCCCCCTATCTCCCGGGGCGGACGCTCGGCATGATATTCGAGAAGGCCTCCACGAGAACCCGCATCTCGTTTGAGGTGGGCATGTACGAGCTGGGCGGAACCGCGCTCTTTCTCAGCAGCCAGGATCTGCAGCTCGGCAGGGGCGAGGAGATACGGGACACCGCACGCGTCCTCTCCCGGTATGTCTCCGCGATCATGATCCGGGCTTACCGGCACGACACCATCGAAGAAATGGCCCGGTATGCGACAATTCCGGTCATCAACGCCCTGAGCGACAGGGAGCATCCCTGCCAGCTGCTCGCCGACATCCTCACGCTCCGCGAGCACTTCGGGGCTACCGAGGATCTCACCGTTGCGTGGGTGGGAGATGGAAACAACGTCTGCAACTCGCTCATACTCTCATCCGCACTGGCCGGCTATGCAGTGCGCGTCGCCGCACCGGAAGGCTACCTTCCGCCGGCAGACCTGGTGGAGGAGGCGGCCGCACGCGGGGGCCGGGTCTCGATCGCCGCCACCCCCCGCGACGCCGTACGCGACGCCGACGTGATCTACACCGACACGTGGACTTCAATGGGCAGCGAAGACGAACAAAACGAACGCGTATCCGCATTTGCCGGATATACCGTGGACCGGGATCTTGTTGACGAGGCGGCGGACGATGCCGTCGTGTTGCACTGCCTGCCCGCACACCGCGGCGAAGAGATCACGGATGACGTGATGGAAGGAGAAAAGAGCCTGATCTGGGACCAGGCGGAAAACCGGCTCCACGCACAAAAAGCGCTGCTTGTCCGGCTTATCGGGAAACAGGAAACGCTGGATTAATCCTCCCCGATATATTCCTCTAATTTTTTGAACACGTAGGTTTCCACTTCCTCGACCACCGGTCTCGACCCCCGAAAGGCGAGCAGTTCCCTGACGTCGCCCTCCATATTCGCATAATAGAGGCGTTCTCTGCGAGACACCAGCTCCACATCGAAATTTTTCAGCACGTCGGCGATGATCGTCCGGGGGGTTCCCGGCGGAATCAGCATATCAAATTTTTCTTCTTCTGCCATGGTATGTTCACTCCTTATTTGCCAATTTTTATTCTCCGGCCCATAATGCACGGGCCACCCCGGACTCCGCCGATGGGATTCTTCGGTTTGCCGAGCGAGTTCATGCACCGCCCCATGAGGGCGGCACCGCGGGCAAGGCCGTCATCCACGAACACCACATGATCCTCGGGGTGTTCATAAATGCCTCTCTCGGCGATTCCATCGAGAATGATCTGCGGTTTTCGTCCCGAAATCGCCGCCCTGCCTGTAAATCCGATGGATGAATTCGGCGGCACAAGGCCCTCGCCAATCGCGACATCGATCAGGCGCAGCGCCATGCGCGCACAGACGTGATCGACGACCTCATTGAGCATGCCCATGCCATAGTTCTCATATATTTCAGCCCCGATCTCCTTAAGTTTGTCTGCGTCGCTGTTATTCACACCGCAGTCAGAGCCGATCATCGCCACCCCCGATTCTTTTGCGATATCGGCAAATACCGGAACGCGACCGAAACGCTTCCTCTCTGGCGGCACGATGCGGATATCGATATGCGAATGGCACCGCTCCTCATACTCATGCACAAGAGAACTTTTCTTCTTTGAAAAAGGACTGATTTTGCTTTTTTCTCCGAAGATGTCCAGCGCTGTTCCTGTGGCATCCGAAACCAGCCCGGTCCCCCGCACGATTGCATCGGGGATGGCACCGGCAAGGCCGCAGAAATTGCCGATTGTTTTTGCAAACGGTGTGGGCGCATCCTTCGCCACGTCACTGGTGATACGCCCGTCGAGCGTCGTCCCGAAGTCGATGGATATGCATGGATTCCTGAAGTCGACGGTCGTCCACTTGGCCCCTTCCTTGATCCCGGCCATGGCCAGCTCCCCTTCCATCTCGTTTGCCACCATTTCGACGCCCGAGCTCCCGATGGGCGGGGAAACACCGGCAACCGTGCCGCAGAACGTCACCCTGTCGGCAAAGCTGAATTTCTGGAGCCGCTTTGGAAGGTTCTCGATGGACATGGGCGGTGTCATCTTTTTGGGAGGGACGCCCGCGTCAAGACACCCGTTGGCAAGCGCGATGACGAAATCCCCCACCTGGTCCGGAGACTCCATCGCTGCCACGACGCCCGTGCTCCGCACCACGAAATCGAGGTCGTCCTTGATGCTCAACCCTGCTTCCCGGTGGCACTGGAGAAGGGTATCCTTCACAAGTTCGGTGACCGATTCGCGGGTAATTGGCGTCCCCACAAGCGTTTCCCCGAACACCTCCTCGCCGGGTTTGGGCGGCCGTACATCCCGGCTCATGCTCACCGTTTTATGGATAATAAAACACCGCCCTGTTTCCAGGTTGGTCCCGGTCAGGATACATTTGGTGGTGGTATTTCCCATTTCAACAGATGCGACGATGAAATAGGGTTTGACACGATATTCAGGCATTCTCATACCGGCACCGGTTCCGACAAACGGGGGAGGGGGGCTCTCCACAATATTTGGTTTTAACTTTCGGAACCGGTCAAAAAAACCACACATAATAGTCGTTTTTTTTGTTGAAAACTTTATACCTTTCGATTTACGCAAATTTTCGCCACGACCCCATACAACCGGAAGGATGCCGCATCATCGACCCGGGAGGTGTCAGGAACCAGGGCACCGGGCAGTTACCGACGCCCTCAATCTTCCAGGCCGATGACCCGCACCGTGACCAGCTGAAAAAAGCCCACGGCATAGACAAACCATGTGGCAAATGCAAAAAGGCCGGCGAATGTTTTAGAGAGCCCGAGAGAGGAGAGAAAGAGGGGGAGCTGAACGGTACTCTGTACCAGTCCGGCGGCAACCGCATCGGCGATGCCTGCCTGTCCCCCCGTGCCCACAACCGCAACCAGTCCCATCCCGCACAGGATGCTTACCAGTAGATTGAACAGCAAAAGCAAGAGTGCCGCGATGTAGGTTTTCATCGGCCCGATCTCCCGGAAGCGCTGGATGGAGGAGTCCTGCAACCCTCCCGTCAAATACCCACCGGTTCCGTTCTCTGAAGGAATTGTTATCGGCTGGTATGAAAAACGTTCTGCACGTATGCAGAGTACCCACCGGAACTGGTGGCGCGCCTATAACCGTTTTTCATGCTCATCAATGAGCCGAAGGATCATGGCGCCCTCTGCAGGAATCGTGTCTCACGATATCTGTGACGGGGGGGTTCACTCCCGGTCCCCCGCTCTATGAGAATACGCTGGTTCGGGGGCTTATCGCCTGCGGGCACGAGTGCAACGAGTGTGAGAAAAACGGAGTTCTTCGATGTGCGAGCGAAGCGAGATGGAGAAGAACAACGTTCTTCGATGTGCGAGCGAAGCGAGATGGAGAAGAACAACGTTCTTCGATGTGCGAGCGAAGCGAGATGGAGAAGAACAAC
>DSDF01000041.1 GCA_011048835.1 Methanoculleus sp.
CCGGCCGGGGCGTCGAAACCAGCACACATTTTTTATCCCGGTTCCGGAACCCTGCGCATCGGCTGCACGTTCATGCCTTCCATCTCCCCCAGCGCGAACCGGAAGCGCTTGCGGATGTTCGGCGGTAGCTCGGCCTCGAGAATCGGGACGAACCCGAAGGTCTCGTAGAAGGAGATCAGCTCGAGCGTCGAGTGCATGTAGAGCGTTTCGTGGCCGCAGGCATCGAGCAGCGCCTGCATGGCCTCCCGGGCATACCCCCGGTTCCTGAACTCGGGAAGGACGAAGACGCCGTCGACTTCGAGGCCGTCGGCATGCTGTTTGCAGCGGGCGACGCCGGCAAGAATGGATTCCACGAACACCCCGAAGATGCGGTCGGTCTCCGGGTCCGCGGTCTGCTGGCGGTAGTGCAGCCACACCTCTTCTGCGAGGTGGAATTCGTCGGGGCCGAGCTCGCGTGCCCGCACCTCGAGGACGATGTCGGGAGAGAGCACGAACACCGGATGCCGGGTTCGTTTCACCACACCGGCCGTGGTGCTTCCCAGCTGCACATTGCGCACGTAATCGGCCTTGCCGCACCGGGGCACAATGATCAGGGAGACGTCCTGCGCATCGGCAACCTCGCAGATCCGGTCGACCGGGTTGCCCGTGCACACGAGCGTCGTGATCTGCTTCCCGTCCTCTCCGGCGTCGACTGCCATCCGTTCGAGACGCCGCTGTGCGGTGGTTTCAAAGAATGCAAGTTCGTTTTTCGACTCGGCGCTCCTGATGACATGCAGCAGGATGAGCTCGCGGGGATCGACGTTATGCCGCAAAAATACCATCATCTCCTCGGAAGGCCGGGAAAAATCGACCGGAGCGAGAACGCGGGAAAAAAGCGGCCTGATAGTTCCGTTCCCGCCCCGGAGGGGGTGCATGATGAGCACGTTTCTCCGGATCCTGCGCAGCACGCCCGACGAGACGCTCCCCAAAATCAGACCGCTGATGATCCCCCGTCCCCTGGCTCCCATCACGACGAGCGAGGCGTCCACCTCATCGGCAACGGCGCTGATGGCCTGCGGCACATCGCCATGCTCGATAAATTCAAGCCGCGTGCGCACCTTCATGCCCCGGGCTTCGAGGCTCTCCCGCAGGGCTTCGAGGCCTTTTCGCGCCGATTCAAGCGGGGATTCGAGTATCCTGCCTGAGATCCAGTACTGCGTGGCTGCACGGGGGGCGTCGAGCACGTGAAGCAGGACGATTTCGTCGATACCGGGGATCTGGTCGATAGTGTCGAAAATCGCACGTGAATAGTCGGAAAAATCAGTGGGGATCAGGACGGTCGCAAACATGGAAGAGCTCCGGGCGGCGGCACATGGGGGGATGGGAGAGTGGTAGCGCGGCAGGAAATTTCGTGAGAAACCTTCAACCGGGAACTTCATATACTGACCGGTTTTGGTAGTCCGGTATCCGGAACAGGTACACGCACCGGCCGGACGGGGCGCCCCCCCGAACCCGGCGATACCGACAAGTAGCTGGAAAGCGATGATCGCCCTATGCTCAGCACAGACGAGGTTATCAGGAAATTGTGGGACGCACAGGGGTACGGGAATCTCGTAGTATGGGGAGACGGCACGATGAACGTGGTCACGCCCGGTTCAGAACCGGAAGAAGCACCGGATAACCCCCATGTGGTGTTCAAGCCTCTCCCGCTCGTCGGGGGCTACCCCATGCTGGATCATGCGACCGGCGATAAGGCCCTCCGGCAACGCATCACGGATGCCGTACGGGGTGCTGGTATCGAGATCGAGTGATGGATTGGAGGGGATCCCGGTCGTCGATGAGGCAGTGGTGTGCCATCAGCGATACCCGGGTTCCCCGGCCGCATATTTCACGGATTCGCATGCACGTGAGGGCGCATCGCCGCGGCCGCAGCGTTCCTCGCAGCCCATCGCGGGGTTATAATAGCGGGCCACGTACTCCTTGACCATCCGGCGGGCGGAAAACGCGGGGCAGTTGCTCTGTATGCTCTCCTTCATCATCTTCACCCACTCGTGGGGCACCCCGTCGCCCGCCACCGCGTAATAGCGGGGCACCACCTGCTGTTCGAGAATATCGTAAATCGCAGCCGCATCAGCCGCATCACGGTCCGAAACGCTGCTCCCGTCACCGAACGCCCATCCGTTGCGCCCGTTGTAGCCCTCGAGCCACCACCCGTCGAGGATGCTGAGGTTGAGCACGCCGTTGAGCGCGGCCTTCATACCGCTCGTCCCGCTCGCCTCCATGGGCGGCAGCGGGTTGTTCAGCCACACGTCGACGCCATGAACGAGATATTTTGCTATCTCCTCGCCGTAATCCTCGACAAACGCGATCCTGCCGCCGAACTCAGGCTGCCGGGCACGATGGTAGATGGACTGGATGATGCGTTTGCCCTCGTCGTCGGACGGGTGGGCCTTGCCGGCGAAGATAATCTGCACCGGCTTGTAGGGGTTGTTGAGGATCGATTTCAGGCGTTCTGGATCGGAAAAGATGAGCCCTGCACGCTTGTAGGTGGTGAACCGGCGCGCGAACCCGATTGTCAGCACGGTCGGATCGAGCAGGGCTCCTCCCGCAAGCACGCTCCCGGGATGCGTCTGCTGGTTCGCCCAGTCCCGCCGTTTGTATTCACGGATACGGTCGATCAGCTTGCGCTTCAGGGCAAGGTGCACGTGCCAGAGATCTTCGTCAGGAATGCGATTGATATAGCGCCATGATGAAGGATTGTCGTGATTTTCCAGCCACCGGGGGCAGTAGGGATTCATGTACCGGTCGATGAGCGCACGCAGATCCGGGTTGAGCCATGTATTGATGTGGATGCCATTGGTGATGTAGCCGATGGGATCGCGGTCTTCGGCCATCTCCTGCCAGAGCGCGCGCCACATCTCCCTCGATACACTCCCGTTCATCCTGCTCACCCCGTTGTTGTGCGCGGAGAGGCGCAGTGCGAGCGCCGTCATGTTGAATCCCCCATGTCCTCCCACCGGCTGATCGCCGAGAGCGAAGAAGTGATCCCGGCCGATGCCAAGTTCCGGGTAAAACCGGCCGAAGTGGTGCCCGATCAGGTTGCAGGGGAAGACATCGTGCCCGGCGGGAACCGGGGTGTGGGTGGTGAACACCGAGGATCGCATCACCAGTCCGGCCGCCTCGTCGAACGAGCGGCCGTCTGCAACGAGCATGCGGATCCATTCCAGCAGGGCGAATGCAGGGTGCCCTTCATTGAGGTGGACTGCGGAAAAATCGACCCCCAACCTCGCAAGCATGCGGATCCCGCCTATGCCGAGCACGATCTCCTGCAGGAGGCGGCGCTGCGCATCGCCGGTATACAGCCGCGAGGTAATGTTCCTGATGGCGGGATCGTTCTCCTCGATGTCCGTGTCGAGGAGGAGCAGGTCAACC
This sequence comes from Methanoculleus sp., assembly GCA_011048835.1. Classification (GTDB taxonomy): domain Archaea; phylum Halobacteriota; class Methanomicrobia; order Methanomicrobiales; family Methanomicrobiaceae; genus DSDF01. The sequence goes on from DSDF01000041.1 coordinate 3,412, forward strand.
CGTCCCACCTTTGCCCGCCACCCTGAAACATATATCCGCGGTTCGATGAAGGGGAGCTCGACGACGAGGGGGCATCCCTCTTCGTCGAGAACTCTCCTCACCGGCGCCGAGGAAAAATCGATGCGCTCTTCGGCGTTCTGCTGCCACCCCTCCTCCCCGATGCGCTGGTGGAGATACCCGTTCGAGTACAGCAGTCCCACGGCGACCATCGGCACCCCGAGATCGCTGCATTCCTTGATATGATCGCCGGCGAGGAACCCCAACCCTCCGGCAAAAAACGGCAGTGTTGAGAGCAGCCCGTATTCTGCGGAAAAATAGGCGATGGGCCGGTTTCCAGGGTCCGCCATGCGGCCCGCAAACCATGTGCCCTCCGATTGCTTCAGGCGCAGGAATTCCTCCATCACCGCGTCGTAGCGGCGCAGGTACTGCCGATCATTCAGGGCGCGGTGCAGGAATTCATCCGGGAGCTGCCGGAGCATCCTCACCGGGTTGTGCCCGCTATCCATCCACCCCTGCGGGTTCAGTTCGTCGAACAGTGCCTTCGCATCGGGATTCCAGCTCCACCAGAGATTATAGGAGAGATCCACGAGACCCGAGAGCCGTTCCGGTATATGGGAGTAATAGTGGGATGTACTTTTCATGCCACAACCTTCTATAAAACGATGGCAGGAACGGTGTGGAATTCGGCAAAAATGGCTGTATCGCCCCTTCAAACCGATAGCGGCACGTAGGGAGAGTGGCGCACCGCACACTTCCCGCATCAGGTGAACAATGCACGCACCGCACCCCTGCACACACAAAGGTACTATTGGAAACGCTGGCTAAATAGTCCTCGATCGGAGAATCGAATTTATGAATGCAGATAATGCATTCATGCTCCCACGATGCACCGGGGTCGTGCCATTCGTGCGGCGCAGGATGGCAACGCAGCTATGCCTGCGGGAACGAAAGCTCTGAAATTCATTTTTTGAATACCAATCCTGCGGAAAACGCTTTTCCAACATATCCGCCGACGGTCCGGTATTCCCTGCGAAGTGAATCGTAGACAAGGGGGCTGATCTTCTCCACATCCGGTTTGCCATCCTTCCCCATCACCGCCTCATCGACCAGCACATCGAGGATCTCGGCGACGAACTGCACATGCACCCCGATTTCCACCGTAGTGATAACCCTGCAGCAGAGCACCACCGGAAACTCCTCGATTGCGGGGGCATGCACGTGGGGTGCGGGAACCGGGGTAAGCCCGCAGGCTTCGAATTTGTCGGTGTCCCTGCCTGATACCAGGCCAAAATAGTCTGCTTCAGCCACATGGGCCGACGAGGGGATATTCACCGTGCAAGCACCGGTTTCATTCAGGTTCGTGCAGGTGTACCGGGATTTCTGGACTGAAAATGCGACGCAGGGGGGATCGGAACTGCAGATGCCGCCCCAGGCTGCGGCCATGGCATCAGGCCGTCCTTCGGCATCATAGGTACCAATGATCAGCATGGGGTGGGGATACAGGAGGGTGCGGGGTCCGAGGGAGGTTTTCATACTCTAGTACCGCAATGCGATCCGCATTAACTCTTTTCCAATCTCCCATGCCCGGCCGATCCGCGCTCCGATCCGGTAGTAGCTCCGGTCGTTCATCGAAAAGAGAATGGGCTGCACTTTGTTCACGTCCACCGTACCATCGGTGATCACGACAGGGTCGCAGAAGGTATTTTCAATTTTTCCGATAAATATATCATGCGCTGGGAAATCCACGGTCCTGATAAGCCTGCATTCCATATTCACCGGGCACTCGTGTATCATCGGCGCCGTCCCGAGCGTTCCGTAAAAATTGCGAAACAACGCGGATTTATCGACCTTTTTTCCGGATACCAGCCCGCAATAGTCTGTCTGCCGGACCATATTCACCGACGGAATGTTCACGCTGAACGTGCCGTTCTCTCTGATCCCCGCATTGGTATAGTGCGTCTTCGACATGCCCAGGGAAATGGATCCGAAATCGAGGATCCCGACATGGGCAATGGTAATGTAGTTCGGTTTTCCGCTGACATTCACCCCGACGAGCGTGGTGGGAAGGGGGTAGAGGCAGTTGACCGGGCCTAACTCCGTTTTGCCGCGCACCATCACGTATAATCCCCCAATGGTCGTTGCACTATATACACCTAACTGATGCGAAGAAAAGAAAATATGCGAATGGATCAGAGATCAGGCTTGCTCTTGAGCGCCTCGACGAGCAGTCGAACGCCCTGTTCGATATCCCCGCAGTCCACCACTTCCACGGGGGAATGGATGTAGCGCGATGCGATGGAGAGCGGAATGCTCGGTATGCCGTCCCGGACGAGGTGGATGATGGTGGCGTCGGTGTTCCCACCCGTTCCCACCTCGAGCTGGTAGGGGATGTCGTGCGCCTCGGCAGTCGTTCGCAACCACGCCGTCATCGCTTCGCTGGCCATCAGTCCACGGCCGCTCGCACTCACCAGCACGAGTACCGGCCCTTTTCCCATCACGACCGTCGAGTCCTTTTTCTTGATGCCGGGATGGTCGCCGGGAATGGTCACGTCGGTGGCGATGGCGCAGTCCGGATCGAGGGAGAATGCGCTCACTTTCGCGCCTTTCAGCCCCAGTTCCTCCTGCACGGTGAAGACCCCGTAGATGGTGTGCGGGGAATTGACCTCTTTCAGGGCCTTGATGAGCATGGCGACGCCGACGCGATTGTCGAGCGCCTTGCCGGTGACGCGGTTGTTGGCAAGCTCGACGGCCTCGCGATCGATGGTCACCGGGGTGCCGATCTCGATGCCCATCTCCGCCACCTCATCGGCGCTTCCTGCCCCGATGTCGATGAACATATCCTCGATTTTGATCTCCTTTTTCCGCTCTTCCGGGTCCATGACATGCGGGGGTTTCCCCCCGATGACGCCGTACACCATACCCTTCGAGCCATGGACGGCAACACGCTGATTATAGAGCGTCGGGTTGAACCATCCGCCGAGGGTCACGAAGCGGAGGAACCCGTCGTCGTCGATATACTGCACCATGAGGCCGATCTCGTCCATGTGCGACGCGATCATGATCTTGAATGCATCGCCGCGCTTGACGGCCACGAGGTTGCCCATGGAATCGGTCCGGAATTCGTCCACGTGCCCCTCGAGCTGGGCCCTGATGAACGCGGTCACGTTTCCCTCCCGTCCGGAGACGCCATGGAGGTTTGAAAGTTCCTTGAGAAGCGATTGTACCATAACCTATCACCCTGTTGCTGCAAGCCTTTCAACGGCTGCACGAAGTTTTTCTCTCGACGCGGCATAACTTATGCGGGCGTAATCCGGGGCGTTCTCCCCGAACGATGCGCCGGGAACAACGAGGACACCACTTTTGACCGCCTCCTCGATGCGATCCTGGCCCATGGGCACGAACATATAGAAAGCTCCTTCGGGTTTCGGAAACTCGTATCCCTGCGAAACCAGACCTTCGTAGAGGAGATCACGGCGTGCACGGTATTCCTCGCGCATCGCAACAACCGCGGACTGGTCCCCGGAATAGGCAGCCGTAGCGGCGTACTGGGCGATGGAGGTTGCGCATGCCTGGCAATACTGGTGAATCTTGAGGCACTGGTTCACGTAGCGCTCGTCGGCGGCGAGGTACCCGATGCGCCAGCCGGTCATGGCATAGGTCTTGCTCGCAGCATTGACGGTGATCACGTCGTCCCCGTAGCAGGCTGCACTGAAATGGGGCCGTTCGTAGACAAAATGCTCGTACACTTCATCGCTGACAACCGTCACCGAAGCGTCCATGGCATATTCGACGATCGCCCGGATCGACTCCTCGCTCTCCACCATGCCCGTCGGGTTCGACGGGGAATTCAGCACGAAGAGCCGTGCGCCGTCCATCATCTCCTGTGCACGCTGGACGTCGATATGCATTGTTCCGTCACAGGGAACACCCTCCACGCGGCCGCCTGCGATGCGGGCGAGCGGTGCGTAGGAGACAAATCCAGGATCAGGGACCAGCACACGGTCGCCGGGCTCAACAAGCGCTTCCATGACGAGGTGGAGGCCTTCGCTACCCCCGGCGGTCACGAGTACCTGTTCCGGCCCGAAGGAAAGACCGTTTTCACGGCGAAACTTCTCTACGATCGCGTTGCGAAGCTCGGGTATCCCGGCATTGGGCGTATACCCCGTGTGCCCGTCCCGGATGGCCTGTACTGCCGCCTCTTTGATATGGGCAGGGGTGTCGAAATCGGGCTGCCCTATCCCAAGGTTGATTGCGTCAGGGCCGCCCGCATCGAAGAGTTTGCGTATCCCGGAGAGTTCGATTCCCGCAACCCGGGACGCAACGTGGATATCTCGCATACCATCACCAGCCCCCGGTCACTCGATATTTGCGTGGCGGTCCCTGAGAGAGTCCAGGTCGCAGTGCGTTATCTCCATAAGTGCAGAGATGATGGCATCGGCAAAGACCATTGCGGTGGTTTCGAAGAGCGTCCCCATCGGGGCAAAGGATTTGTGCTCGCCTTTCATCTGCCGGATCTCGAACTCGGCGGATTCGTCCTTCACTTCATCGCGCTGGCTCTCGAGCACCACGATATTGTCCGCAATTTTGCCGATTCTCGACTCTTTCTTGGAGGTGACAAGACAGATCCTGCCGCCGATCGCCTTGGCGGTTTCCGAGAGCTCGGCAACGGTCTTCGTCTGGCCCGAACCGGAGAAGGCGACGAGCATATCGCCTTTCTTCATCGACGGCGTAATCGTCTCACCCACCACGTAGGACTGCAGCCCGAGGTGCATCAACCTCATGGCGAATGCTTTTGCGACAAGGCCCGACCGCCCGGCGCCAACCACGTAGATGCGTTGGGCATCGAGTATTTCGGAGATAAAACCCCGCACCTCGGCATCTGAAATCAGAGTGGCGGTGGAGATAATCTTTCTGCCCATCAGCCGCATCATTTCCTGTACACTGATACATTCATTCATTGCCACAGTATGATTGCATCGGGAACTACTTTAGAATATTGATGGCGGATGACGAAAACGGCTAAATCTGGCGTTACTGAGAAATTCAGCCCCCATGAATATCCTGATGCAGTGGAAGGCCGCTTTGTCCGGTCAGAACAGAAAACTACTATGCAACGCTCCACCAACACACCTGTACTGGATAGATCCGTGTTCCCGGAAAGAACACCGTGCAGGAGGAACCACCATCTCATCACCCCCCTACTACGCAAAAGACGGATTCGAACTCCACCTTACCGACTGCATCAGCTGCATGGAAGAACTCCCCGAAGGATCGGTGGATCTCGTATTTGCCGATCCCCCTTATAATCTCTCCAACGGGGGATTCACCTGCCATGCGGGGAGAAGAGTGCCGGTGCACAAGGGCGACTGGGATGTGAGCAGCGGCGCCGAAGAGAATTTTGCCTTCCACCTGGCATGGATCAACGCCTGCCGGCGTGTGCTCAAGGCGGACGGATCCATCTGGATCAGCGGTACCTATCACTCGATCTACGCGTGCGGCTATGCCCTGCAGGTCGCGGGGTTCCACATTCTCAACGACATCTGCTGGTTCAAACCGAACGCACCCCCGAACCTCAGCCGGAGGTACTTCACCGCCAGCCACGAGACCCTTATCTGGGCCCGCAAGAACGCCGAAGGCAAACACACCTTCAACTACGAGGCCATGAAATGCGGCGACTGGCACGAGGCGGACATGCTCAAACGGGAAGGAAAACAGATGCGGTCGGTCTGGAGCATCTCCGCCCCCAGGCCGGCGGAGAAGGCACACGGAAGGCACCCCACCCAGAAACCCCTGCTCCTGCTGCGGCGCATTCTCAGTGCCTGCACACACGAGGGGGACTGCGTCCTCGACCCCTTCACCGGGAGTTCGACAACGGGGCTTGCGGCGTATGCAATGCACCGCAGGTTCATCGGCATCGACAGCGACCAGGCGTACCTCGATCTTTCGATCAGGCGCTTCGAGGATCTGCAGCAGACTCGCGTTGGTCATGAAGGCGAGAAAACGCGGCCCCAGGGGCCGGCATGACGCACTGCCGCAGCACGGATGCGTCCCCGTTCCTGACTGCCGGTGACGGGGCCTCATGCAGGCCCCCTCACACAGCAGATGGCTTCCGGCGCAGGACCGTTCGGATGGAGCCGGCGAACCGCCAGCTCTCTATTTTTTCAGTTTCGCGATCTCTTCCTCGACCTCCTCGGCGCCTTCCCGGTAGAACTCCCCCTCCTCGGGAGCGAGTTCCTTGAGAAGCCTCAGGAACTCCCCGGCATGGACTTTCTCCTCGTTCGCGACATCCCATAGCACCTTTTTGGCCAGTTCATTGTTGGTGGAGTCGGCGATCTGGACATAGATCTGCACGGCTTCATATTCGGCAGCGACGCTGTACCGTATCGCCCGCACCAGTTCATTGTGGGTTAATGTTCTCTCTGTTGCGAGCCCGGAAAATGCACTCGAAAATTCAGGCATCGAATCACCTCCCTTCGAGGATACCCCCATAGATCATACCATTAGAAATATATTTCGTTGGCAATGGAATATGCCGCGATCAATGCCACCATGTATATGGCATCAGGAAAAAACGAGATGAGCAGAATCGAGGAGAAGCATGTCATCCATCAAAGAAGCAATCGCAGATGAAGGAGTACGTGTCGGTGCACAGGTGGATATTCGCACCCTGAAGCGGATCTCAGTGCAAAGAGATATCAATGTCGTTCTCTACTGGGAGGAGGACATGGGGCGCAAAGCCGATTACGAATCAGATCTGGCGGATAACGGGCACCTCGCCGAAGAAAACAGGCCGTTTATCACCATCGACGCGTTCCTGAAATTTTTCGCGGAGACCTATGCCATGTTTCCCAAACCGGTGGACGAGCTTCTGGCCGACATTCCCATCGCCATCGAGATCACCGCGGTGCGCATGTACATCCCGAAAGGAGAAACCGAAACAAAAACGCTTATTGCAGGGCTGATGCCGTTCCGGGACGAGATGGAGTCCTGAACCGTATCATGAAGAGACCGGGCACGCCATAGGTTACGGTCGTTCATGCGGTCGCCACTGGCGATCCCTTCTCGGATAGCTTCGTGATGCTCACCAGGCCGACGTAGCCGTCGACACTCACCTGATCCCCGGTTGCGATGATCGCCGTTGCTCCGGGAATTCCGGTCACGCAGGGGATCCCGTACTCCCGTGCGATGATGGCGCCGTGAATCAGCATCCCGCCTCTCGATGATGCCGGCATACAGCGGCAGGATGAAGGTGATGGTCGAATCGATCGAATCACAGACGAGGAGCATTCCTTGCCGGAAATCAAACGCGTCGGAAGGTCCGCCCACCACGCGCGCAGTCCCTCGGGCAAAGCCCCTGCTCGCCGGCTGCCCCATCATCTGCCGCACCCGACGGGATCCGGCATCTGGGGGTGGCGGGGGAACTTCCTGCAGTGAGGGGGTGTAGCCGGCAACGCAGAATGCCGGCCCGACCTCTTCTGCCGGCAGGCGGTCCGCATCTCCCATCCCGCTATCACAAAGCCGTCTCCTTCCCTCAAGGACCGCCCGGTCCTCAGGACCGATTTCGTCAAGGCGAAGGAGGATTTTCTCCATCGACGACCACCTCGATCACCTGCTGGAAATGGTGCACGATGCTATAGCGTTCGATATCGGCCCTGAACAGCACCGTCGTCGGGGAGAGAAGGAAATCGACACGGTGCGGATGGCGGGCACGGTACGGTCCTTGAAAGAGAAGACGATCCCTCCCGGCGACCGGGCGGGCCTTCCCGAGTGCGGTTACAGCGATGGCATCACGAAAATCGGAGACGGTGTTGCTGCGATTGTCGATGAGGAATGCCACTGCAGGGTGGGCGGCGAGATTTTCATAGTTTCTCGTGGCGCGCGTGGTTGCGAACAGCACGGCACTGAGGTCTTCGAGCACCGTGATTGCAACGATGTTTGCATATGCTCCTGAATGGCTTCTGGTAGCGAGCACCGCAAGTGGCTGTGCGGCAAAGAGATCCCTGAGAAGCTGGTGCGCATCGATGATCATCCGGCATGCCGGACCTCTACAGGGGGGTTCACCATGCCATGCATCATAATGAAACCGCCCGGCGCCATAACCATTAATTGCGTGCAGCACAACCACCCCCTGTCAACGAGGAGGGTGTGCACGGTATGCCGAATGCCGGTATCTGGATCAAAGCCCTGAGGCTTCCGTTCCTGACGGCGACATTCGTCCCGGTTGCGCTGGGGACGATCATTGCATGGCATGAAACCGGTGCATTCAACGCAGTCCATCTGGTGCTCGCTACGGCGGCGGTATCCCTCATCCACCTCGGCGCCAACCTCTCCAACGATTTCTTCGATTTCCAGTCGGAAAACGACCTCATCAACACCGGTTTCAACGCGTTCAGCGGTGGCAGTAGGGTCATTGCGGACGGCCAGCTCTCACCCGGGGAGGTCTTTTCGGCGGCGGTTCTCTTTTACGGGACCGGCGCCATCGTGGGGCTCCTGCTGGCATGGCTCACCGGCAGCATCCTCCTTGGAGCACTGGTCATTGCCGGGGTGCTGGCGGGCTATTTCTATACCGCACCACCCCTGAAATTCGCCTACCGCAGCACGGGCGAACTGGTGAATGTCCTTGCTTTCGGGCCGCTGATCGTGGCTATCGCCTGCCGTGCACAGGGATCAGCGCCGTCACCCGCGGCGATCGCCGCATCGATGTTTCCCGGGCTGCTGCTCGGGCTGCTCCTGTTGATCAACGAGTTCCCCGATTACGAGGCCGATATCGGTGCAGAAAAGCGGACGCTCGTGGTCAGGCTGGGCACGCTGCAGGCGCTGAACCTCCACCATGCAGGGCTCGCCGCCGTATTCCTGCTGGTACCGCTGACGGTCGCCCTCGGCAGCCTGCCGCCGACTGTCCTCATCACGTTTTTCACCCTCCCGCTGGCCGTCCTGATCGTCCGGCAGACACGCGACCACCTCCACGAAGCCTGCATGCCTGCTTCGGCAAACGCCCGCTGCTACCAGCTTCACTTCCTGTTCGGTCTGTTTCTCTGCAGCGGAATTCTCGCCGGGCCGCTGATCTGACCTCCCCGGCGCACATCCATGCCACTGCGGGAACGGGGAAGGCGGATAGGTCGGCGCGGCCCGGGCAGGAGATAGGAAATACAAGGAACGAGAAAAAGCACTGTATGAAGATGCAAATTGGCGGCGAATGGACGGAAGCCGCCGGCGGCGCATGGGTCCAGGTGACCAACCCCGCCACCGGGGAGCGTATCGACCACGTCCCCGCGGGCGACCGACGCGATGTGGATGCGGCGGTAACCGCAGCCGAATCCGCATTCCCCGGCTGGGAACGCCGGTCTTACGGCGAACGGGGGATGGTCCTCGGCCGCTGCGCCCGCCTGCTCAGGGAGCGGATCCCTGCACTCGCCCCCGTGCTTACCCGAGAGCAGGGAAAACCCCTTGCCGAGGCGACGGGAGAGCTGATGGGACTCGCCCACGTGTTGGAACACTACCATTCCATCGCGGGGTCTGTGTCCGGCGAATACCGCAACCTGCGCCTCTACGGCAGCGCCATGGTGACGCACACGCCGCTCGGGGTGGTGGGGGCGATCATCCCGTGGAATATGCCTGCCCTGCTCATGGGGTGGAAGGTCGGCCCCGCGCTGGTAGCGGGCAATACCATGGTGCTCAAACCGGCCACCTCCACCCCGCTCACCACGCTCGCACTCGCCGGTCTCTTCGAGGAGGCAGGACTTCCCCCCGGCGTCCTCAATGTCGTTACGGGGAGCGGGCACGCGGCCGGAGAACCGCTGGTGCTCCACCCGACGGTCAAAAAGGTCTCCTTCACCGGGCAGGTGGAGACCGGAAGACGCATCGCCGAACTGGCCGCCCGGGACTTCACACGGACGACGCTCGAACTGGGAGGGTGCGACCCGATGATCGTATGCGACGACGCCGACATCGGGACGGCGGTGGCGGGCGCGGTCCGGGGGCGGTTTTTCAACTGCGGTCAGGTCTGCACCGCAGTAAAACGCCTCTACGTCTTCGAGAGCATCGCCGAACATTTTGAGACGCAGCTGGCGGCGCGGGTTGCAGGACTGCGGGTGGGCAACGGCATGGACCACGGCGTGGACATGGGACCGCTGAACAATGCAGAGCAGCACCGCGCCATCACCGCCCTCGTGGACGGCGTGCAGGAACGCGGGGAGGGGACCGTGGTTGTCGGGGGAGCGGTTCTGGAGGGAGAGGAATTTGCCCGCGGCAACTTCTACGCCCCCACCCTCGTCACCGAGGTGGCTGCCGAATCGCCACTCCTCCGGGAGGAGGTCTTCGGCCCGGTGCTCCCCGTGGTGAGGGTGGAAAACCTCGACGACGCCATCGCACAGGCGAATGCATCCCGGTACGGCCTCGGGGCCTCGATATGGACGCATGATATCCGGCGGATCACCACCGCATGCGAACAGCTGCAGGCAGGCATCGTCTGGGTCAACCAGCACCTCAGGATACCGCCGGAAGTGCCCTTCGGAGGGACAAAGGAGAGCGGGATCGGGCGTGAGAACGGGTACGGGTCGATTGATGACTACAGCAACATCAAATCGATCCTGATAGCCCCGGGGAAGGCTCGATGATAAAGGAGCGCTCCGTCAGGCTGATCTCCTGGAATGTCAACGGCCTCCGGGCGATCCTGAAAAAAGGATTCCTCGAATTTGTTGCACGGGAACAACCCGATATCCTCTGCATCCAGGAAACGAAACTCCAGGAGGAGCAGCTCCCTGCCGAAGTGAGCGGGTTGCCGGGATACCGGATCTCTCTGGCATCCGCCGAACGAAAGGGGTACAGCGGCGTCGCATTGCTCTCACGCACCGCACCGGCATGGGTGGAGAGGGGGTTTGGCGCGAGCCGCTTCGATACCGAAGGCCGCATCCTCATCGCCGGGTTTCCCGACTTTGACCTCTATACCATCTATTTTCCCAACGGAAAGGCCTCGGACGAGCGGCTGCGCTACAAGCTCGATTTCTACGACGCCTGCCTCGACCGGATGAAACAGAGCATCGAAGGCGGCAGGGAAGTCGTGCTCTGCGGCGACGTGAACACCGCCCATGCGGAAATCGATCTCGCGCGCCCGATGCAGAACCGGACGGTCTCCGGATTCCTCCCCGAAGAACGGGCCTGGATCGACCGGCTGATCGCGGAGGGGTTTGTGGATACCTTCAGGATGGTCTCCCGCGAGGGAGGCCACTATACCTGGTGGGACCAAAAAAGCCGCGCGCGGGAGAGAAACGTCGGGTGGAGGATCGATTATTTCTTCGTGAGCGAGGGGCTTACAGGCAGCGTCGCCGGAACCGGCATCCATCCGCAGGTCATGGGCTCCGACCACTGCCCCATATCCCTCGTGCTTGACGGCGTGAACATCTGAGCACGGTACATGGGGCGCATTCCCCGGAGTGCTCTTCCAGCCATCTATTTATGTCATGACACAACCACACAGTATCATCCGGCCGTGGCGCCCGGACGCAGGGATGGACGATGGATGTACAAATTCTCCTGATGCTGCTTGTTCTGGCCGCAACCGTCATCCTCTTCGTCACCGAGGCGCTTCGCATCGATGTGGCGGCCATCGTCGTCATGGTCGCCATCACCTGGCTCGGACTGGTGACGCCCGCACAGGCCTTCTCCGGTTTCGCCAGCAACGCGGTCATCTCCATGCTATCGGTGATGATCCTGGGATACGGCATCGATCGGGCGGGAGTGATGCTGAGGCTGAGCGCCTGGATCATCCGTACCGCCGGCACCACTGAAAAACGATTGATAGGCGTCACTTCCCTCTTTGTGGGATCCATTTCAGGGTTCATGCAAAACATCGGAGCTGCGGCGCTGTTCCTTCCGGCACTCATGAGGATCTCGAAAAAAACCGGTATTCACTCATCGAGGCTCCTCATGCCCGTGGGGTATGCGGCACTCCTCGGTGGATCACTGACCATGGTGGGGACCTCGTCCCTTATCGTGCTCAACGACCTTCTCGAGCAGGGAGGATACGAACCGCTGGGGCTGTTCGTGGTCACCCCTGCGGGAATCGCACTCCTCCTTACCGGCGTGGCCTATTTTTATTTCCTGGGCCCTTATGTCCTGCCTGATAAGGGCAGCGCCATGCCTGCAGGCGTGCAGGAGGAGCTGATCGAGACCTGGCAGCTCCCGGAGAGTATCAGTTATGTAGCGATCACGGATACAGGCAGGCTCGACGGGCTCACACGGGAGGATGTGCACCTGATCGAGAGGTACGGGATACACCTCGTCGCCCTCGTCGACGGAGAGGAAATCCTCTATGCGCCATGGCGCCACACCCGGTTTGCTGCAGGACAGGAACTGGCCATCATGGGCGATAAAGCAGAGATTCATAAATTTGCAGACGACTACGGTCTCGAGATGGTGCGGGGAGACCCGCGTATCGTGAAATCCCTGAGCGGGGATATCGCAGGCTTTGCCGAGGTCATCATCCCACCAAGGTCCGATATCGCCGGGAAAACCCCCCGCGAGATAGCCCTTCGCAAGAATTACGGTGTCGAACCGCTCCTCCTTCTTTCGCGCGCGGAGAGAAAAACGGCGGACTTCTCAGACATTCCACTCCAGCCCGGCGACACCATCGTGGTCTACGGGTTGTGGGACCGTATCCGAGCACTTGGAGACGAGGGGAATTTCGTCCTTATTACCCGGGTGGAGGGAGAGCCGTTCAGGGAATCGAAGGCACTGAGTGCAGTAATCTGCTTTCTGGGAGCCATAACACTCACGTTCACGGGTTTGCCCATCTCGATCAGCTTCTTTTCGGGGGCGATCGCCATGGTGCTGCTCCGCGTGATCACCATCGACGAGGCGTACCGCTCGATCGACTGGCGGACCATTTTTTTAATCGGCTCACTGATACCGCTGGGCATCGCCATGGAGTCAAGCGGCACGGCGGCATTTCTTGCAACCATGGTGACCGATGTGGTCGCGGGCCAGCCGGTGCTGGTCATCCTGCTTGCGTTCGGGCTCCTCACCACCGTATTTTCACTCTTCATGACCAATGTGGCGGCCACCGTGCTGCTCGTCCCGCTCATGCTCGTACTGGCACGGGAGACGGGCATCAGTGCGCTGGCACTAGTGCTGCTCGTAGGCGTGTGCGCCTCGAATTCCTTCGTGCTCCCCACTCATCAGGTCAATGCCCTCCTCATGGCGCCGGGGGGATACGCCAACCGCGATTATCTGCGTGCGGGGAGCATCATGACCGTGCTCTTCCTGCTGGTGGCCGTCGTGCTCATTTATATATTATACCTCTGATATCCTTCAACCGTGACATTACGGTTCACACATGCAGAGGAGATGTAACAGATGGATATGACGCCCTATCTTGCGGGAATCGGTATCGGCGCACTCAGCTGGCTTGCGTTTTTGCTCTCTGACAGGCCGCTCGGATGTTCGACCGCGTACGCACAGACGTTCGGGATGATCGAACACCGCATCAGGGGTGCCGCCGCCCGAAAAAGGCCCTACTGGCAGAAGGTGACGCCCGCCATCGACTGGCAGTGGATGCTGGTGGCCGGGGTGGTGATCGGATCTTTTCTTGCCGCGACCCTCTCGGGAGAATTCGGCCTGCTCTGGGTCCCAACCACATTCAGCGCCACATTCGGCGAGAGTGTCCTCCTCAGGCTCATCGTCGCCCTGATCGGGGGGGTGCTGATGGGCATCGGTGCGCGCTGGGCAGGGGGATGTACGAGCGGCCACGGGATCAGCGGGGCGCTGCAGCTGGCGGTGGCAAGCTGGATCGCCGTCATCTGCTTCTTCATCGCCGGCATCGCCACGGCGATGGTCATGTACGGGGTGTTTGCGCCGTTAAGAGGAGGACCGGGGATGTTTGATCAGCTGCACGCAAATACGGGGGCCCAGCTGGTACTGGGCCTTCTCATGGGAATCGCCTTCGGGTTTTTCCTGCAGACCGGCGGCGTCACCGACTACAACATCATCATCGCCCAGCTCCTTCTCACCGACTTCACCGTCGTGAAAGTGATGCTCTCGGCAGTGCTGGTGGGCATGATCGGCGTTTACTTCATGAAGGGGAGGGGACTCGTGCGCCTGCACGCCAAGACCGGATCGGTGGGATCGACCGTCGTAGGCGGCCTGATCTTCGGCGCCGGATTCGCCGTCCTCGGGTACTGCCCCGGGACGGTCGCCGGTGCCGTGGGGCAGGGAGCACTCGATGCGCTGTTCGGCGGGGCGGTGGGCATTCTCATCGGAACCGGGATCTATGCCGTCATCTATCCTGCGCTGCACCGGCGCGTCCTCGGGGTGGGAACCTTCCCGTCGGAGACCATCCCCGCCATGCTCCGCGTGAATCCCTGGGTGGTCATAGTCCCCCTCACTGTACTGATACTCGCCCTGTTCTGGGTGCTGGAATCGCTGGGGCTGTAGCAGACAGCCCGCCCGTCCAACCCCCCATCGGCCGGGGATCCTCCATGCGACGTGGACCCCCCGCCGCAAACTATATTGCGTCCTGCGCCCGACTGCGGTGCGGAGGTACTCCAACGCATGGAACAGGTAGAAGAAAATGCCAATAAAGTGATGCTTGCCCTTCTCGGGACAGAAATGAGGCCGTACAGCGGTGAAGAACTGACGATGGAACTTGAAATGTCACCGCAGGAGCTCAACAGCGCCGTGGATCTGCTGCGCGATCAGGCAATGCTCACCCTCGCAGATGAAGCGCCCCGGGAACCCTATGCATTCGGAACCGTCCTTATCACCGAGAAGGGGAGGAAAACGTTCCTCACGCTGAAGAGCGACACGAGCTGTCAGGTCTGATCGGGGAAAAAGGGGGTTTTTAGGATCCCTCGTAGATCCGGATCGCTTCCTCCGCGCTTGCATCGTCCATGGTGATTGCGGAGATGGCATTGCACATGCGGACCGCTTCTTCGAGGGATTTCTGGTGGATGTTGCGGCCCGTGGCGTTGCCGGACGTTCCGCCGATGTGAATCTGCTCGTGGAGCTGCCTCAGGAACGCCGGGACATCCATACTGGAACCGCCTGCACAGACCACCTTCGTCTTCCCGGCAGTGGTCGTCGCCTCTTTCAGCATGTCGGCGGACGAAACCCCGTCCTTTTTAGGAGCGTTCACCTTGACGAAATCGCTGCCCAGGGTTGCTGCCACTGCGGCTGCTCCGGCGATGAGGTGAGGGTCTTTTTCGTCCTTCACCGCGCTTCCCCGCGGGTAGATCCAGAGGACGGTCAGGAGCCCGTGCTGGTGGGCTTCGATGACCACCTGTGCGGCCTGGTGGAGCATCTCGGCTTCGAATTCGCTTCCCAGGTAGATGGTGTAGCCGACTGCGGCGATCTTCAGCCCGCTCTGCTCCCTGAACCGGACGATCTGGTCGATGGTGAACCACTGGTTGCTCATCGGGTCCTGCTGTGCGGTCTTGACGAGATGGGTCTTCGAATTCAGTTTCACCAGGTAGGGGATGTCGGGGTATTGCCTGCCGTACCGTGCGATAAGGCCGAGCTGGGTTGCATACACCCCGATACGGCCCTGCTGCGCGATGCGGAACAGGTGCTCGGGGTCGGCATCGTCCTCGTGGATCCCTTCGCCGTAGAAATCATCATTCAGGTGCTCGACCCGCTGGTCTCCTGCAAGCAGCATCAGCCTGCCGGTGCCGTGCGTAATCAACTCAAAATTCTTGCGATAGATATCGTGTGCTTTTTTTGGCACATCAAGAGGAATTTCAACATCAGAAGCGCTCGACATACACACCCATATTTTCCCTTCACTCATAAAAATTGCGGGGAGCAGGTGGATGCGGGATCACAGCAACGAGGAAATATCCTCGCCCGTCTCCTCGCGGTAGCGGCGCACTGCGTCGGGAGAGCCGCGCAGGAGCCTGCGGGTGGTATTGTACACGCTGGGCGTCGATTCGGGGTCGGTGTGCTCCAGCAGGTTCACCAGGACCCTGGCGACCGCTGCCCGGAACATCTCGTCCATGCAGTCGATATTGCCGAAGACGGAGAGAGCGCTGACCGTACTGTATTCGTTGATCCGGGCGAGACGGCAGAGTGCCTCGCCGAGAAACGCCCTGCCTTCGGCCGTTTGCAGGGACTTCTTTTTGTTCTGGGCAAACCGGACATAGAGGGCCCGCTGGTCGTTCGCCTGCTCGATCTGAAAATACGGCGATGGTTCGATGCGTCGTACCAGATCGACGACATCGGGGCTGTTTGCACCCGCGACCGAGGAGAGAAATGCCTCCCACGACACAGGGTGGGTGCTGCTCTCCTCCATGAACCGGTCGAGAACGGAGAGCCGATCGGGAGCGCTGCTGTTGATGATGCAGGCGAAGGCGAAAAACCGGTCCGTGGGGTTGGGGCCCTCCTCGAACTGACGGCGTGCGAGGGCGACCATCTCTTCTGTGTCGAGCGCACAGAGCACGGAAAGGCAGGCGTTCTTCAGCTGCCGTTTCTTGATATCGCCACGACGCGCTGCAAAATCGTCACGGTCGCTGATTGCAGTGCTGGTGCGGGCATAGAGGTCCATGATCGCCGGGGCGTGCCGCCGGGCGATGGCACGCAGGATCCGCTGTCTGGCCTCGTAGATATCCCCGTAGCGGTGGGCATACCTCCCGTCGGCAACCGACTCGAATATGGTGAGAAACTGGCCCCCCGCACGGTCCATGAGCGCTGCATCGCGCATCAGATCGAAATACAGACGCGTGATGGCCTCCGGCACTTCTGCGGAATCACCGTCCATCAGGCGCATTTTCTGGCGATCGAACAGGCGGTTGAATGCCATGAACCGGTTGATCACGTCGGGATCGAGTCTTGCCTGAAGGAGGAGCTCGGCATCGGCCGCATCATACGCAACCTGCCCGTAGAAGGATCCGCCGCGGTTGAGCGAGAGAAACGCCGGTGTGCCGGAATATGAGAACGCGATCCGTTCCACCTGATGCTGCACCCATACCACCCGTTCCTCGATATCGTTCCCCTCTTCGTCCACGAGCGCCGCGACAAACGGGAATTCCCAGAACTGCCCTTCACGGGGCGAATGCTGCCTGAGCGCCAGCGAGAATCCGCCCTCCTCACCGGTTTCCTCTCTGCTCACGTGCACCGTCGGAAATCCGGTCTGCTTGAGCCACTGCGCCGCCATCGCCCCAAACGACAATCCGGCGGCCTCTTCCATCGACTCGATCCACTGTCCGCGGGAAGCGTTCTGGTGCCGGAAGACGGTGTGGTAGCGGTCGAGGCCCCTGACAAATGGTTCCTTTCCCATCAGTGTCTCGATCATGCGGACGAATTCCGGGGCTTTGACGTAGGTGACGTTTGTGATGAGCTCGTTGGGATCATTGAACCCATCCGGCTCGATGGGCATGGACCCTGCACCGCGGTCGAAAAAGAAGGTCCCGCCGTCGGGGGAGAGGAGTCGGAGTACCGTCTGCAGCCTGCTGTAGTCTTCGCCGAAGATGAATGCGTGGTACCAATCTTCAACATGCACCGTCACCGCCTCGTTCAGCCAGAGCTCAAACGGGGTCGTTCCGGTCACCTCGGACCCGTTGAGGTTGTGGTAGAACTCGTGGACCTTCACCCGCACCATGTACTCGTAACCGGGATCGGTTGCCTGTGCAAAGGGGATAATGCGGTTTGCGGTGATGGTGGTGTTGCCCACGTTCTCCATCCCCCCGAAATCGGAGTTCTGCATGGCGATTTCACGGTACACCGTCCCCGTGTACCGGTACCCGGGGCGGATCCGGCGTGAGAGATCCGCAAGACGGGCGCGGAGATCGTTGATACGGGATCCGCCGTTTCCTGCCAGCAGCAGCAGGTCACGCTCTTTCGAAAGACGGTATATCTCGTCCCGCAGCTCCCGCGCTTCGTAGCGCCCCGGGCCGGTATGGCAGTAGACCCACAGGATGGCGTCGGCAAGCATCTCCAGCGCCTGCCGGGCTTTTTCCTTGTTCGCACCGGGAGGGAGAAGCAGTTCGAGATCGAACGTGCTCCCGTCGGGGTACTCGAAGGGGCGGCCGAACGCATCGTAGGTCCCCACCCCGACAAAAAAGAGATAGGGGGCCATGGGCGTGGTCTCGTTGGAGTAGGTGACAGCATCTCGCCCTCCCCCTACCGGGTGGCGGGGCACCGCCACGTCGCCGTTGGTGATCATGTGGGTGTAGCGCTCATCAGCGGAAATCGTGCTCCGGTACGTGCACTTTGCCGCCATGTCGTCGATGCAGGGGACGATGCGCTGGAACCCCCATTGCTGGCACTGCGATATCTGCTGGGGCGGTGCGCCGGGCGGGGTTCTGTCGTAGTAGATCCCCTCGAGGAGATGATCGGAGGGGCGGCAGACGGTATCGGTGCGGACAGTCGCCTTCGTGTGGGGCGGAAGCGGGGCCGCGAATATGATGTGCAGGAGGCTGTTCGCACGATCGTACTCCCACGCGGTTTCGCATTCCTCACAGCCCGCGTCAAGAATATCGAGGTTTTTCGCGTTCAGCGCAAGCCGGGCGAGAGGCTCGCTTCGCGTCGTGAAATGCAGGCGGGAGCCGACGCGGGTATGGTCGTCGTAGATGTCGATCTCGAGATCCATGTGGTCGACAATCACCGGTGGTTCGCCAAAATCCCGTGGCCGGTATTTCCAGATGTCGCGCAATGGTCGATCTTCACGGATTTCCGGATCACTCATCGGTTTACTATTGGCCGCTGGCAGCATATCACTGTGCCATGCGGACAGGGCCCCCCGCTGCGGCAATGCGAAGGTTCACGCTTCGTCGAGGCGCAGGATCAGCCCGTCGAGGAGGTCGGGGAGTGTTGAGGCGTCTGTCATCTCCGTGAGGACGCCCGAGGTTGCAAACGCGTAGCCCGGGCCTTTTCCCTCAAGATCCTCCCGGGTGACGACGGTGTCGACCTTGCGGGCGAGCAGCTCTTCGGCAACCCTGATGCCCTTGCCCTTCTCGTTGCCTGCATGGCGGTTTTCGACAATCTCCTGCCGCTCGATCCTTTTTCCAATCAGGTCGATATCGACAAGAGCAAAATACGGAGCATCCCCGAAATGATCGCTTATCGTGCCTTTGTGGTCGGCGAGGGGGACGGCATACCGGATGCCCGTTTTCTGGCGAGGTTCGTAATGGATGATGACGCTGTCGACATTGGGCACCTGTGCCCTGATGGCGGACTCGATCCGCTGGCTGACCAGATGGGCGCGCTCGAGGTCACCCAGGCGCAGCACCACGTCCGCCTCCACGAAGATATACCTGCCGGAATTCCTCCCGGTCACGCGCCGCACTTCTGTCACTCCCGGCTCGGCGAGGATTGTCGCATGGATTGCCTCCAGAGTCTCGTGATCGACCGATGCATCGAGAAGGACCCGCATGCCCGACTTGAGAATGTCCCATCCCGACCGGAGGATGAAGATCGAGATGATGACCGCACCGATGCGGTCGAGGGTGAGGGACAGGTACTGGCCGACAAGGGCGAAAAAGACGACCAGCGAGGACAATACATCGGCCTTGTGCTGGATACCGTCGGCTATGATGCTCGGTGAATTGAACCTGCGCCCCACCCGTTCCTGGTACGCGCCGAAGAGGTAGGGCACCGGAATGAGAGCGGCAACCGCGACCAGCACCCACCCGCTGTATGACACCACCGACGGATCGCCCATCACCGCCTCCGTCAGGATCTCGTACACGGTCAGGAAAAGGAGAAACGCAATGGCGACCGATACCACATTTTCAACCTTGTAGAGCCCGTACGGGAACTCCGCGCTTTTCCTCATTGACAGGTGCAGTCCGATAATCAGTGCCGCGGAAGCGAAGACGTCGACGAGCGAGTGAATGGCGTCGGCACGAAGCGTGAGGCTTCCCGACACCTGCGAGAGCGCCAGCTTGATGGCCACGAGGGCAATATTGAGCCCGAGGGAGAGGAACGCCACCCTGAGCACCGCTGATTCGGGCGATCGCTCCGGTTTGAGGATGTGGTCCGGCATCTGCCACCTGTTTGACCGTAATCAATGGCGATAGGAGCCGGATAGTCAAATATATTGCGCACTCTGGATTCGGGAGGCAATGGGGACGGCCCGCGTCGACATATCCCTGCATTCGCAATCTATTTCAACCCTCAACCGGCATTGCTCTCCATGGCGGATCTGATCCTCGGCACCTGGATCGTCGAATACGCCGCAGTGGTATTCAGCTGGGCGGGAGCGCTCATCACCATCTACGGGGGGGTGTTTGCCCTCGTCAGGATCGTCCAGCGCGAAGTCTTACACCACCCCATTAAATACAATGATATAAGGCTGAATTTTACCAATAAAATCGTATTCGGCCTTGAATTTTTTATCGCCTCCGATATTCTCACCACGCTCATCGCCCCCTCGCAGGAAGAGCTCATCCTCCTCGGCGCCGTGGTCGTCATCAGGTCGGTCCTCGGCTATTTCCTCGAAAAAGAGGCGGAAGAGTTTAAAGTCGAGCGGGACTGAAGGGGGCCACTTTTCCTATCGCTATCTCCGGTCGATGAACCGTTTCGGGCGGCCTTTCGCCCGGTAGAGTTCAAGGGCGCCGGGATCGGCGAAATGAAAGATCACGTCGAGCGTGCCGTCGTTGTACTGGTCGAAGAGCGGGCGCTTCGATCCGAAAAAGGATGTGATAAAGTTGTGCTCGACCAGTTCCCGGTCGCATGCGGACGTGTCCTCGCATTCCACGCTCACCCGTAGTACGGTCCCGCTCTCCTCCCCTCCTCCGTACAAGAACGCCTCGTACTCGCCGGTGAGGTACTCCATGTTGTCGCGGGAAAAGACCCCCCGTTCGATGTCGACGCGGTTCACCGGCACGCCGGCGATCCAGAAAGTCTCCGCCTCGCGCTGGGGGTTAAGGATCTTCATATGAGTCCTCCCGCAGGCGCACCGCTCCCTCGTCAGTACCATGGTGGTGTCCTCGGTATCGTAATTGATCAGCACCATCCCGGCCTTTTCGCCGACCGGGACGAGCGTGGTAAGTACTATCCGCCCGCATTCGCCCTCCTCCACGAATCCGCTGATGCCCGGGTCGTAGAGATCCATGTGCACCAGATCTTCGGGCACGTGGAGCCCGTTCATCTCGCTGCATTCTCCGCACATCGTCCCTTCCGTTGAACCGTAGGTGTTGTAGACATCGACACCCCAGACTTCGGCGAGATATGCCCTTGATTCGGGAGCAAAACTCTCGCCGCCCACAACCAGCCTCCGGATGCCGCTCGTCGCGGGGTCGATGCCCATATCCCTGAGGCGGCGGGCGAGCCGGAGCAGCTTGAAGACGCTCCCGACGATTGCGGTGGGCCGGTAACTGGTGATCACCCGGGGGGGGAAGGTGCACCTCCCCTCCGGAATAACACAGAATCCCACGTCGCGGGCGGCAAGGGTCATCGTGTTCGCTCCCACGTTCATGCCGTAGCTTGCACAGACCACCACGCGGTCGTCAGGGCCAAACCCCTGCGATGTGAAAATGCGCGCGTATTTTTCCGCGTACCGCAGCCAGTCCCCCCATGTCAGAAAGAAGGCTTTTGGGATTCCGCTCGTCCCGCTGGTCTCATGAATGCTAAAGATGCTGTTCCAGTCAACGCTCTTTAATTCGAAATCACCGATGAACGGCGGCTGGTGCTCCCTGATGGTTTCCCCGCCGATAACAGGCAGTGACAACAGGTCTTCGTGCTCCCGGATCAAACCCGGATTGATTCCTTCCCTCTCGAACATCCTGCGATAATAGCGTGAATGTTCGGCAGCATAACGGACCGTATAGGAGATGCGCTCGTCGACAAGGGCATCCAGATCGCCCCGGGCGAGCGTCTCGATTTCCGGATTGAAATAAGCCATCGCACAAGCTCCCTGAGAGTGCAAAGGCTTCAGGAAAAATTAATGATTGCGGTTACTGGAGGGGCTGCAGGCCACGGCGGCCGGTGCTCTCGCCGGGAACGGCGCGAAATTCGGGTCCGGTCCGCAAAAGACCACGAGGGTGGGGCTATGCCGAAACAGTCTCGTCGATTACATCAATCGCTTCGGTCGCCGCCGCACGCACTTCGGCGTCAGTGTCATCGAGAAGTTTTCTCAGGTACTCTTTGGCTTCGAGATCCTGTATCTCGCCCAGCGCCACGACCGCACCCATGCGGACACGGCGATCTTCATCGCTGAGGGCCTCGATGAGCGGTGGTACCGCACGTTTCCCCATGGCTATAAGTGAATCGGTCGCCCAGAGCTGCACCCGCGTTTTATCATCCTTGAAAAGCTGGATCAACGCTTTTACCGCCCGTTCGTCACCGATCTGACCGAGAATTTTTGCGGCTTCCTCCCTCACGCGCCAGTCCTCGCTGTCCAGAGCCTCCGAGAGCGGTAGAATGGATTCCTGTCCGCGTGCGATTAGGATGTCATGCGCTTCCTGACGAACATTTTTCGGCTTGTCCTGGCCGAGATCCTCGATGAGTGAAGGAATGGTTTTTTGATGAGAGGGACCGTTTTTCTGCTGTTGAATGAAATCAAATAACCCCATTATGAACCTCTCTTTGATAATATAGCAATTATTTTTTGAATATATGAACATTATGAAAACACATTCGTACAGTCCTGCGCGGTATCGTTGCGCCCCGTACGTCCGCAAAGACAGTGCGATATCTATCGGGTGGAGACGTAGACGCGGCTGATTGTTCCCCGTGCAGACAGAGGGTGATGAGGATGGATGGTGCGCCTGATGACGGTGAAACGACGAGGCAGGAGAGACGACGTGCATTCTTCTTGAACAATCTGGACCATCCCGAAGCACCGTACCGGTGGGGTGCCGCAGAGGCGCTGGGACGGATGGAAGACCCGGAAGCTGTCGATGCGCTCATACCCCTTTTACACGATCCCGACTGGCGGGTCAGGCTAAAGGCAGCGTGGGCGCTCGGGAGGATTGGTGATGCGAGAGCTGCGCCCTACGTACACCGCCTCGCCCGCGACGAGTCGGAAGCGGTGCGGGACATGGCGAAGGAGGCGATGCAGCAGCTCCTGAAACGCCGCTTTCGAGAGCGTTCCGCAGACTGAGAGTCACGATCTCGAAAATCCCGGTTCGGCGGATCCCCGCGGGCGAGCCCCCTCACATCGTCCGAATACAACTTCACAGGCTATTTATCCTGTACTGGAGTATACTGTCCCGGTGATTGTAGTGGTCGATTGGATTATCGGCATTGTCATTCTCATCGTGCTTGTCGTCCTCGGCGGCATGTTCGTGTCCATTTACAACAGGTTTTTCAACCTCAAAAATTCCGCCGAAGCAACGCTCGGCCAGATCAGGGTGGCCATGAAAAAGCGCCTCGATCTCGTCGGGCAGCTGCTCGGTGCAGTGAAGAGTTATGCCGCCTTCGAAAAGGAAACACTGGAGAAGGTGACCGCGATGCGAAGCAGCGTGGGCAGCGCGGGCCCCGGCGATCTCAACGAGGTCGAAGCCGAGACGCGCTCCATCCTCGGGCGCCTCTTTGCGGTCGTTGAAAACTACCCCGATCTCAAGACATCCGCCACCGTCACCGACCTGATGAAGTCGGTGAAGGGCGTTGAAGACGAGATCGCCCGGCAGCGGTATACCTACAACAACATCGCACAGCAGCTCAACACCATGACCGAGACGATTCCTTCCAACATCGTCGCGTCCCTCATCGGGATGCAGAAGCTGCGCTACCTTGAGTTCGAGGAAGAGATTGAAAGACCGCCTGAAATCGCATTCTAACGGGTCGATGCCGTGAGCGAAACGCGCCAGATCGGAGCGGTGATCCTGATCACCGCGGCAATTGCGGTGCTCGCCCTCGCCGCCCTCGCCGCCCTCCCGGCACTCCTCGAGGGCGACCTCGTCGTGGACAGCTACGAGGCGGTATGGCAGGAGGACGGCACGCTCATCGAGCGCTATACCTACGAGGTGAAGGAATCAGGCAGGTACCGCATGCTCTATCGCGTCTGGGACGCGCCGCTCGCCTCGCAGGCCCTCGATGCACCGCACATCGAATTCGTCGAAATGACCGCCCCGGCAGGAGTGGTGGGCTACTACCGGGATCACCTCGGCATGGTTACCCTCGTCGATTCCGGCAGTACGGCATATCAGGCAACCATTGCAGGCCTCGCCTACCCCAACGAGGCGGGCATCTACAACCCGGCATACTTCGAGGCAGGGACGTACACCGTCGAGTACGTCTTTCGCATACGCCCGCCCATCGAGTACGACGAGTCCTTCGCCCATATCAACCTGCAGCTGGCACGCGAGCACGTGCCCTACCGGAGCGTCGCCATCACCGTGCCTGCAGCCCCCATCGAGCAGCTGTACCCGCATCCACCCACACTCACCGCAACGCGTGAGGGTGAATCGTTCGTGATCAGGGGGAGCGCCCCCCGCGACGACCTTGTCGAGGTTGAGATGCTGCTCTCCCGCGAGAGCCTTGATGCCCTCGCAGGATTTCCGACCGCAGTCGAGGATGTCCGGGGCAAGACCGAATCGGCCAACCTCTGGTATTCGCTGCCCTTCTCTGCAGCGATAGTGCTCAATTTTCTTGCAAGGGTTGCCGTTCTCGTCATGCCGCTGCTCCTCTACCTCGCGTACCGGCGATGGGGCCGGGAAAAAGCGTTCACCGTCCCCCGCTACCTGAGTTTTGTCCCCGACCCCGATCTCAGGCCATGGCAGGTCAACCTCCTCTTCAAGGGAGATGCCGTCGATTTCGACGAAAACGGGTTTTACGCCACCCTGCTCGACATGCACCGGCGCAACCATCTCGAGATCTCCGAAAAGGAAGGGGGGAAGGGGGTGATCATCCGCATCCTCGATGACCGGACCGGTGATCCCTACGAACAGCGCATCATCGCCTTTGTCAGGAACGCGGGCGAAGACGACGAGCTCGATACCGGCAGGCTGGAGACGCTTGCGCAGCGCGCCGATCACAGCACCAGCGCACAGCTCTCCATCATGCGCCTCCAGACAACGCTCAAGGCATTATCGGACACGGTCGACCGGTCGATTGTCCGCACCTATCTTGTGGAGGGGCGGCCGCGCCTCCTGCCGCTCGCGTTTCTGGGAGCGATACCCTGTGCGCTTTCCGTCCTCCTGCTCATCCGGGCGACGGGGACCGCCCCTCTGCTCATGCCCGCCGCAGTGCTCTTCTGTATGGTCATCCTGCAGGTCGGCGCGGCAGCACTCTTTCCCACGACGCTCTTTGGTTCGTGGAAAGGCGATCACTACAAAGAGAAACTGGAATGGAACGCCTTTGCAGCGTTTCTCTCGGACATGGCGCTCATCAGGAAGTACTCGCCAGCCGACCTTTCCATGTGGGGGGAGTGGCTGGTCTACGGCACCGCCCTCGGCGTCGGCGACCGCGTGGAGGAGGCGATGAAGGAGCTGCAGATCAACATACGGGAGACCGGCATGCCCCGCTACTCGTACCTGCACTTCGCCTTCGTGCCCGTGGTGGCATATGCCCCGCCGGCGAGCGGCGGTGGCGGGTTCGGCGGGCGAGGTGGCGGTGGATTCGGCGGCGGCGGCGGATTCGGCGGCGGCGGCGCCGGCGGACGCTGATGGTGTGCGATCACCCGAGAAAGTGGGGGAGGGTGCGGGACTCCCCGCCCTCCTCGACGCGTCCCCGGTCCCACACCGATCCCGCCGGACGCTCTTCCCGTGCGCCGTCGATCTCCTTGAGCATCTCCACGAGCACCGAGAATACCGCCGCCTCGAGGGGATCGTCGAAGGCATAAAACCCCTCGCTGGAATGGCGCTTTGCCATTTCCGCAAGCTTCCCGGCGTATGCCTGGTCCTCTTTTTTCATCGCCTTCTGCACCCGCATCCAGCGGTCGGCGGTGTTTTTCACGCCGAGACGGACGCTCTCAAAACTTCTGCCCATACTCTTCGTTCACTCCTGTAGATTCACCGTGTGTCGACAGGTGCAGATAAGCGTGGAGGATGGAGGGAGTGAAAGTGTTCGCCGGGATCGAGGATATGTTCTTGAACGTTCAGGGAGATATCTCGACGATGCCTATGGACGGCTATGCGGGCAGGATTCTCTCCGTCGATCTCTCGCGCGGCGAGGTGACGGCATCCGTATTCCCGGAAGAATGGAAACGCACCTGCATCGGGGGACGCGGGCTCGGCGCGCAGATCCTGCACGACCGTGGAGATCCCGGCCTCGATCCCTTTGATCCCGACACATTGCTGGTCTTCGCCGCGGGCCCCCTCACCGGCACCGGCATTCCGCTGGGCTCCCGGTATGACGTGATCACCAGATCGCCGCTCACGGGCACCATCACCAGCGCAAACAGCGGGGGGATGTTCGGTACTGCAATGAAGCGGGCGGGCTTCGATGCAGTGCTGGTACGCGGGCGATCGCCTGCGCCGGTCACGCTCCACCTGCACGAGGGGAGGGCGGAACTGCACGACGCGTCGGCCGTGTGGGGAATGACCACAGGGGAGACGGAAGCCGCATTGCGCAGCGACCTTGGTGGTGCGGCGGTCAGGATCGCATGCATCGGCCCTGCCGGTGAGCGCCTCGCACGGATGGCCTGCATGATCAATGACGGGGGACGCGCCGCGGGGCGCGGCGGCGTCGGGGCGGTCATGGGATCGAAGTTGCTCAAGGCCATCACCGCCCTCGGCTGCCGGGATGCGCAATTTGCCGGGGGAGAGGTTATTGAAGATGAAAAGGCCCGGATCAGGGAACTGCTCAAGCAGAGCGGGATTACGCGCGGCGACCTGCGCATCCACGGCACCGCATCGATGCTTACCCGGGTCAACGAACTCGGCGTGCTGCCCACCTGCAACTTCAGGGAGGGCAGGTTTGCGCACGCTGACGAGGTGGCCGGGGAGCGGATGACCGAAACCATTTTTGTGCGGAGGACCGCGTGCTTTGCCTGCCCCGTGGGCTGCGGACGAATGACCGCGGTCGGTCCGGAAGAGGGAAAGGGGCCGGAATACGAGACCATCTGGGCTTTCGGCCCCAATTGCGGTATCGACGACATCGAGGCAATCGCACGCGCGAACTACCGGTGCAACGAACTCGGGCTCGACACCATCTCCACCGGGGCGACCATCGCCTGCGCGATGGAGCTCTCCGAGAGGGGGATCATCGACGAGCGCCTGTGCTTCGGCGACGCCGGGCATATGGTCCGGCTGGTTGAGCAGATGGGGCGTCGCGAGGGTATCGGTGACCGGCTCGCCGAGGGGTCACTGCGGTTCGCCGCACGCCACGGCCACCCGGAGTATTCCATGAGCGTCAAAGGGCAGGAGCTGCCGGCGTACGATCCCCGGGGGCTGCAGGGGCTTGGGCTCAACTATGCCACGTCGGTCAGGGGTGGCTGTCATGTCTACGGCAACGTAGGGTACCCCGAGATCGGGGGATCGCCGGTCAAGCTGGATCCCGATGCCACGAAAGGCAAGGCGACGTGGACGAAAACATTCCAGGATCTCGCCGCGGTTGTTGATGCATCGGGCATCTGCACCTTCACGCTCAAGGTCATGTGGATTCCCGACTATGTCGCGATGCTCAATGCCGTATGCGGATTCGGACTCGACGAAACCGGGCTGATCCGCACCGGGGAGCGGATCTGGAACCTCCAGAGACTCTTCAATATCCGTGCAGGGTTCGGGAAAAAAGACGACACCCTACCCCCCCGCCTCCGTTGCGAACCGCTCGGGGCCGGGGGAGTGCAGGCCCGCGTGTGGCGAGGAGAGGAGATGCTGCAGGACTATTACGCCCTGCGCGGCTGGGATGCCGCGGGAGTGCCTTCGGAGGAAAAACTGCATGAGCTTGGCATTGCATCCAAAGGTGCGTCCGCCCCCCCATGATACCGGCGAAATCGCTCTCTCGATCTGCACGCAGGAGTTTCATTCGTAGTGATTATCCGATCAGCCAGCAATGGGCCGTAGAACGAGAAATTCCCCGGCCAAATACTATTATTTGTATAATATACAAGAAAGTATATATTTTAGAATGTTGCAGATAAGGGCTATATCCCTAAATCAGGGGGGATTCATGTGATGAAAAAATTGACCTTACTCCTTGTACTGCTCGTTGCGGGAGGGGTTTGTATCGCCGGATGCACCACCGAAGAAAATGGTGAAGTGCTGCCGACACAAACACCCGAAGCAACAGAGACAGTACCAGAGGAAGTTACCACGCCTCCCACTGAGGAAGTGACGGAAGAGCCGACAGAAGAAGTGACGGAAGAGCCGACAGAAGAAGTGACAGAACCGACGGCAAACCTCGTGGAGACTGCTGCAGGTGCCGGACAGTTTAATACCCTGGTTGCGGCTATCGAGGCCGCGGGGCTGAGCGAAGAACTGAGCACCGGCGGGCCATACACGGTCTTTGCACCAACTGATGCTGCCTTTGCGGCGATTCCGGCCGAGACCCTGGATGCACTGCTCGCTTCACCGGATGAGGAGCTCACTGAGATTCTGACCTACCATGTCGTGGAGGGCGAATACTACGCCGTGGATCTGGCGAACTCCGTGTCGCTTGACACCCTTCAGGGGACCATGCTCACCATCAGCATCGACGGCGACACGGTGATGGTGGACGGTGCACAGGTTATCGATCAGGATATACAGGCGAGCAACGGCGTCATCCATGTCATTGACGAGGTGCTGGTGCCGATCGGTGTCGAACTGCCGGCGGCGACCGACGGTGAGATGGAGGAAGCAACTGAAGAGATGACAGAAGAGGTCACCGAGGAAATGACAGAAGAAGAAACCGAAACCCCGGAGTGAGATGCACCGGGATTACCACACATTTTATCCCTTTTCAACGCTGCACATGTGCGCCTTTGCGGGAGAGCCGCGAATGGTTCTTTGGAACTCATCACAGCAGCGGCACCTCTGATCCCACCGATCCGGCAGCGCTCCGGGCAACAAACGCAGCAAATGCACCGAGAAGGATCGATGCGAGGGATGCGGGAGTTGCTCAATGGCATGGGCAGGGAGAGGAGTTCGCCGGACAATTGCCACGGCCCGGGAAATGAACAATAACACTAAATTCGCAGGGGGCATTCATAATTATTTATGCCTGACGGGCCGCAGGAATCTGCCGGGAGCATTGCCGCATCCCTGTTCCAGAATGAACTGGAGACCATCACTGCGGCGATCGAATCGTACGGCAAGAAAACTCACGAAAATATCGCCATCATAGCGGATCCTTTTGCAGGTCAGCAATTAGTCATTGAAGAAATCAAGCGGCGGTACCCGGACACGATCTCGTATCTTCCCTTCTTTTCCGTGGTGACAGGCAAAGACTTCATCCCCAACCTCTACACCGCAAAGGACGTGGTCGTCATGGAGCGCTGCCATTTCCTTGCACTGCGTAAAATTGGCGGGTTCGTGATGCTCGACGAATTTCTCGATTTCATCTCGTCATCGGAAAAACTCTTCATAACGACCTGGAACAGCTACTCGTGGTCGTACCTGAATGCCGTGAAACGTATCGAGGGATTTTTCCCCGAGATTATCCGGCTGCCGAAAATTGACGACATGACACTCAAACAGCTTATCCTGTCGCGGTACGAAAACAACGAGATTGAATGTATCGATGATCGCGAGGTCGAAAAGAATAGCGGGTTCGAGGTTATTAAACGCCAGGTCACCCTTCCGTTTACCAGCGCGCCGATAACCATCCCGTGGATAACATTCAACGTCGGGGCGACAAAGGGGGAAGAGGTCAAGGCCGAGGACGCTGTGTTCAGGAGGATCAATACCCTTGCAGACGGCAATTACGGGGTTGCACAGAGAATCTGGGACCGGTATCTCGAATACCCCACGATGAAGATGAGCAACCTCCCGGACAGACCCTGCGCCCTCGATCTCTCCATCAATGAGGAATTCCTCCTCAATATCATTCTCTCCATGGAATCCATCCAGCTCGTGGATCTCGTCGAGATCGCGAGCCCGGAGATCAATATCGACCAGAATCTCCACCGGCTGATCAAGCAGGACCTCGTCGAAGAGGAGAAGGGATATTATCGCATCAAGCCCGAGGCGCTCAACTGTGTATGCAACTACCTCAAGCGAATACGGATGGTGTGGTAAATGGTGAACGAAATACAGGTCGATTGGACGGATTTGCCTATCAAGGATATCGATATCGGCACCTTCCTCTACATCGCCTATCTCCTCATCGCCGCCTACATCGCGGTGCGGGTGCTC
>DSDF01000130.1 GCA_011048835.1 Methanoculleus sp.
GACGTGCTCGGCGAGGTCGGTGGGGGCGAGGTCGAAGTAGCCGCCGGTGTCCTGGAATTCCGTGGTCGGCTTGCCGTCGACCATCTTGAAGAGGAAGAACTCCAGCTCCGGGCCGGTGTTGAAGACGAACCCGTCCTTTGCGGCATCGGCGAGCACCCGTTTGAGCACGTACCGGGGATCGCCCTCGAAGGGCTGGCCATTTGCCGTGTGCACATCGCAGATGAACCGGGCCACCCGTGATTCCGCCGGCCTCCAGGGGAGGATGGTGTAGGTCGCAGGATCGGGTTTGAGGATCATATCCGACTCCTCGATGCGCACGAACCCCTCGATTGAGGAGCCATCGAACCCGATGCCGTCGGTCAATGCCTTTTCCGCCTGGCTGACCGGGATGGCCACGTTCTTGGGCTGTCCCATAAGATCGGAGAACTGCAGCCGGATGAATTTGATGTCATCCTTTGCAATGCGTTCCAGCATTGTCGCGGTCATGTCGCTCATATCAGAAAGAAGGTTCCATCCTATATTATATATAGTTTATGAGCACACCCTTCAGGCAAGGTATCAGGAGGAGACCAGACCTCTGGTCGAATGATTGTCATGTGCGGAATTATCAGTGTCATCGATCGCGCCCGTCAGCCGATGGACGGATCATCCATCAAACAGGCCCTCGCCCTCATGAACGAACGGGGGAGCGGCGAGGGTGCGGGATACGCGGTCTACGGGGCATATCCTGAATTTGCCGACTGCTTTGCCATCCACGTCTTCTTCGACAGCATCGTCGAGACCAAACCGGCCCTCGATGCCCTGCTCGAGACCTGGGGGGCGGTGGTACACGACGAGGAGATCCCCACCTTCCCGCTTCCCGGCTTAAAAAAGACCCACACGCCGTGGCGGTATTTCTTCAAACCGGATGCCCGGCTGATGGCAGGCAGCGTCTGCCCTGAGGACGATATCGTCACGTCTCTGGTCATGAAGGCGAACACCGGCCTGCCCGGGGTATTGATCGTTTCCTCCGGCAAGAACATCGGTGTGTTCAAGGCCGCCGGGTGGCCCGAAGACGTGGCCGATTTCTACCGCATCCGGGACTACGAGGGCTACATCTGGCTTGCCCACAACCGCTACCCGACAAACACGCCGGGGTGGTGGGGCGGGGCGCACCCCTTCAACCTCCTGGACTGGAGTGTGATCCACAACGGCGAAATCACCTCTTACGGGACGAACCGGCGCTATATCGAGAGTTTCGGCTACCAGTGCAGCATGTTTACCGACACCGAGGTGGTGGCGTACCTCATCGATCTGCTCCAGCGCCGGCACGGCCTCGACGAAGCGCTCGCGGTGCGGGCGCTCGCGCCTCCCTTCTGGGATGAAATCGATGCCATGCCGCCTGCCGAGCAGGAGATCAACCGCCGTATCCGGCTTACCTACGGGCCGGCCATGATGAACGGCCCCTTCGCCATCGTCGTGGCCAACCCCCGGGGCATCGTGGGCTTCACCGACCGGGTCAAGCTCCGCCCGCTCGTCGCGGCGGAGGCAGGGGACCGGTTGTATATCTCCAGCGAAGAAGCGGCGATCCGCTCAATGGAGGCCGGGCTCGACAGGGTCTACATGCCCGCCGCCGGCGAGCCGGTCATCGGGAGGGTGCGGTAGCGATGGCCATCGGCAGCCTGCCCCCGCGATATAAAATCCGCATCGACCATGACCGGTGCATGCTCTGCGAGCGGTGCATCGAGAGCTGTCCCTACGGCACCTTCCGCCGCGAGGGCGATCGCATCCTGGTGAATTCGAGGAACTGCACCGCCTGTCACCGCTGCATCGCCATGTGCCCCCGCGATGCCATCAGCCTCGAGGAGCAGCCGGTTGACTACCGCACCCACCCGCTCTGGACGCGGGGCGTGCGGGAGGACATCTACAACCAGGCGCGGACAGGAAAGATCATCCTCGCCGGCATGGGCAATGCGCTCGACTACCCGGTCATCTTCGACCGGCTTGTCCTCGATGCCTGCCAGGTGACCAACCCGAGCATCGACCCCCTACGGGAACCGATGGAACTGCGCACCTGGATCGGCAAGAAGCCGCGCAAACTGGAATTCTGCCGCAACGCGGCCGGGGACATCGAGCTCCTCACGCGCCTTGCCCCCAACCTGCAGGCGGAGACGCCGATCATGATCGGCCACATGAGCTATGGGGCCATCAGCCTCAACGCCCAGCTCTCCCTGGCCCGCGCCGTTGCCGACGTCGGAACCTTCATGGGCACCGGCGAGGGAGGACTGCACCAGGCGCTCCACCCCTACCAGGACCATATGGTCGTCCAGGTGGCCTCGGGCCGGTTCGGGGTGGACATCGATTACCTCGAGCGGGGCGCGGCTATCGAGATCAAGATCGGGCAGGGCGCTAAACCGGGCATCGGCGGGCACCTCCCCGGCGAAAAAGTCTGCATGGACGTCTCCTGCACCCGCATGATCCCGGAAGGCAGCGATGCCATCAGCCCGGCCCCCCACCACGACATCTACTCCATCGAGGACCTTGCCCAGCTGGTGCGCAGCCTCAAGGAGGCCACCGGGTGGCAGAAGCCGGTGTTCGTCAAGATCGCCGCGGTGCACAACGCCGCTGCCATCGCCGCCGGCATCGCCCGCTCGTCGGCCGACGCGGTGGTGCTCGACGGGTTCCGCGGCGGCACGGGGGCCGCCCCCAAGGTGTTCCGCGACCACGTGGGCATCCCCATCGAGGCGGCGGTGGCCTCGGTGGACAGAAAACTCCGAGAACAGGGCATCCGCAACGAGATATCCGTCATCGCCAGCGGCGGCATCCGGTGCAGCGCCGACGTGGCCAAGACGGTGGCCCTCGGGGCGGATGCCGTCTACATCGGCACCGCAGCCCTGGTGGCCATGGGCTGCCGGGTCTGCGGCAACTGCTACCGCGGGCTCTGCCCGTGGGGGATCGCCACCCAGCGCCCCGACCTGGTGGCGCGCCTCGACCCGGAGGTGGAATGGCAGCACGTGGCCAACCTGATCCGGGGATGGACGCTGGAGCTCTCCGAGCTGATGGGGGCGGCGGGCATCAACAGCATCGAGAGCCTCCGCGGCAACCGCGACCGCCTGCGGGGCTACATGCTCGACGAAGGACTGTTGAAGGTCCTGGACGTCAAACCGGTGGGAGCGTGAGGACGATGGGAGCATGTGTGCGTATCGATGCGGCGGGCGTCCACTACACGCCCCTCAACCGGCGGATCCGCGACGCGGTCGCCGGCGGTGCGGAGGAGATCGTTCTCGAGAACGTCCTCGGCCAGCGGTTCATCGCCGATGGCCTGCGGGGGGAGACGACCATCACCATCCACGGGGTGCCCGGCGGCGACCTCGGCATGTTCATGAGCGGACCGACCTGCATCGTCCACGGCAACTGCGAGCACGCGCCGGGCAACACCATGGACGCGGGGAGGATCGTCATCCACGGGAGCGCCGGCGATGCCGTGGCCCATAGCATGCGCGGCGGTCTTGTATTCGTCCGCGACGATATCGGCTACCGGGGCGCCATCCACATGAAGCAGTACCGTGACAGGCGCCCCGCCCTCGTCGTGGGCGGCTGCCCCCGTGCCTTTTTCGGCGAGTATATGGCCGGCGGTCTTGCCATCGCCCTCAACCTCGACCACAGGGAGGTGTGCATTGGCAGGGGGATCGGCAGCGGCATCCACGGCGGCGAGATCTATGTGCGGGGTGCGGTCGATGCGCGGCTGCTCGGCGTGGGGGCGATGATCAAATCCTTCGGGGAGGAGCAGCGCAGCACTATCGCCCCCCTCATTGTCGAGTTCGCCGGCCATTTCGGCTGCGATGCCGATGCCCTGCTGGAGGAGGAGTACACCAGGATCGGGCCTGCCAGCGCCAGACCCTTTGCGGGGAAATATACATGGGAGTGAGCACAATGACAGAGAGATCCTACGTCGACCTGAAGCGGGAGGTCTGGGATGCCGGGCTGTGCGCCCGGTGCGGCGCCTGCGTGGCGGTGTGCCCCGCCGACGCCCTCTTCTTCCCGCCCGCAGGGGAGGGGGGATCCCCCCTTTCCCCGGCGAGTTCCGGCTACTGCAAGAGAGAGACCGACGGGGTGCCCTGCGGGGCGTGCTACCGGGCCTGCCCCCGGGCGGGTGACCGCATCCCGGGGCGTTCGCTGCTGGGAGAGTCGCGTGCGGTCGTCGCCGCGCGGGCTGCGTTCCCGGTGCCGCGAAAACAGAGCGGGGGGGCGGTCACCGCCATCCTGCAATCCGCTCTCGAGGAGGGGACGATCGACGCCGTGGTCACGGTGACCGCCGATCCGTGGACCCTGAAACCCCGTTCCGCGGTGATCACCGATGCCGGGGTGCTGGCAGCGCACGCGGGCAGCCGCTACAACTGGCAGGTGCCCCTGCTCGCCGCCCTCAAGGATGCGGTGGTGGAGCGGAAGTACCGGAATATTGCGGTCGTGGGGGTCCCGTGCGCCGTGCAGGCCGCCCGCACGATCCGCGAGAGCGACCTCGACCTCCTCCGCCCCTTTGCACGTTCGATACGGCTGATTATCGGGCTCTTCTGCACGGAGAGCTTTGACTATGCCCGGCTGGTGGAGGGGGCACTGCGCAGGGACCGCCGTATCGAGCCATGGACGGTCCGCCGCCTCGACGTGAAGGGGGCGCTGGAGGCCACCCTCGAGGACGGCACGATCGTCTCCATCCCGCTCGCCGAGCTGGCATCATGCATCCCCGCAGGCTGCACAACCTGCACCGACTTTGCGGCCCTTGATGCCGATATCTCCGCAGGCGCCGTGGGCAGCCCTGAGGGGTTGACCACGCTCATCGTCCGCACCCCCGCAGGGATGGGATTTGTGAACCGCGCCATCGCTGCCGGCGCACTGGAAACCTCTGATGAGGTAGCCCTTGCCCCGGCAGAGCGCCTCGCCGCCCGCAAGGCGGCGCGGGGCACATAACCTTTCTTCCGATGCCGTTACGGGAAGGGCGGTTCCGCTTCCTCCCCGCGGATGCGCAGCAGCGGTGACCGTTTCAGGAAAAACGAGCTCAGGAAGGGGACGAACTCATCCTGCCAGACATCACTGCCCTGATAGAGCGTCCAGCCCTCCTGCATGGCCAATTTGACGTGCTTTCCCAGCGAGACCTTCAGGGGGCTCGCGGACCGCAGCACCTCCGCAGCAAGGGTGTGCTTGCGCGGGATCTCCACGTAATACCGGCCGTCATCGATGTACGGCCCTGAAAACACACCTGCTGTGTACTTCTCCAGGAAATTCTCGACATTTGCCGTATTCCAGATGTTGGGGCCCATGTGGCGTTTCAGGGGGGGGAGATCCCTGACCAGCAGTTCGAACAGCAGCATACAGTGCTCCTCTTCCATGCACGACTCCATCCGGCTGACGGTAAACCCGTAGCGGTCGAGCATCCCCCCGATCGCCTCCATGCTTTTTCGCAGCTGGGGAACGAGGACGTCGGGGAGGATGCGGGGCGTGGGAAAGACGAGAGCGTAGAGGTGGGTCCCCCGCGCCTCGAGGCGGGCGCAGAACCGCTCCCGGGTCAGCGCAGGATCGCGCCGGGGCATGAAAAACGCAATCCGGGGGTGTGCCGCGTAGCCCCGGGCGAGTTCCACGAACTCGAACATACGGGTCATGGAGAGCGATGCCGCCACGTTCCTCTTCGGGTCGACCGGGTCGATGACCACCAGCGGGTCGTCGAACTCCTTTGCCTGGTGGCCCGCGCTGTCGATGACCAGCCCGGGGTGCCACGATCCTGCCGCCTCGATCAGCGGGGTGAACCCGCCGTAGTGGATCACGAGGAGCTCGCAGAGGTATCCCGCAAAACCTTCGGTCATGTGGTCCGATCCATAGATCCCCCCGGCCTTGGCAAACTGCTTCATGAGGAGCACATCGTCCACGAACCCTTCGATATGCTCGCGGATGTAGCGGGTGTGAAACGGGGTGCGGTCGACGGCGCTCTGGATGCCGGTCGCGGATTTCACGGCATAGCAGGGAACGAGATCGACATCAAGCCCCCGGACGGTGGTGTTGATATAGGGATGTTCGGAGTATTTCTCCCGCATCCCCTCGCCGAATTGTGCGGCGATCTTCCGGGCGAGATCCATGCCCCGGCGTTCGAGCTCGGCGCGGGGAAGGGCCGGGTCGAAGAGCATGAAGACGTCCAGGTCGCGGTCGCCGGTGATCCAGGTGTCCCGCGCGACCGATCCCACCACCATGCCCTTCGCCACGCCGCTTTTATCCACCGCATCCACGAGGGCACAGGCCACCTCCCAGATGCGGTTGTGCTCCTCGCGACCTGGCCGGATCTGCCTGAGCACCTCTTCCTCGCAGGGAAGCCGCCTCACCACACGGCCTCCATGATATCTTCGTATATCGGGCCCTGTTTGGTAAGCGTGCTTCTTTTCAGGACATGCCGGTCGGCCCGGAACGACCCGAAATCCGTGGCGGCGACCTGTTCCATCGCCCCGAGCAGGGAAGGGTCGAATTGGCGGACACGGGCGATGGTGATGTGCGCAGTATAGGCCCGTTTCTCTCTCTCGATCCCGAGAGGGGCGAGGGCATCCTCGATGGCACTGTTGAGACCCCCTGTCTTTCCCGCATCCTCGATATTCGACCAGACGACCCGCGGGCGGCGGAGATTGTTCGCCCCCACGCCCCTGACGGCGATCTCGAAGGGATCGGCGGATACGCCCTCCAGCGCGGTCCGGATCTCGTTCAGCGTCTCGTCATCGACCTCGCCGATGAATTTGAGCGTGATGTGCATGTTCCGGGGGGCGACAAACGTAAGCCGCGCACCGCTCTGTGCGAGCACCGTCTGGGTTTTCGCGATCCGCTCCCTGATCGCATCGGGAAGGTCGATGGCGACAAACACCCGCGTCATAGGATACGTATAGGCGATCGTCCTACAAATGCGATTCGCTCGCAGAAGGCGGAGGGGCGGGCCGGCGGGAGAGGACTCCGGCGGAGTATCCCCTGAAAATCTCCCCGGAATCGCCCTGAATGAGATTCCGATACAGTTTTTATCAATTCCGACGACTAATGGTAATAGACATAGGGGGATTATTTTTCATGTCAAATAAAGCGGAGCTAATTGTATATACGCTTGAAAACTGCCCAAATTGTGAA
This sequence comes from Methanoculleus sp., assembly GCA_011048835.1. Taxonomy (GTDB): domain Archaea; phylum Halobacteriota; class Methanomicrobia; order Methanomicrobiales; family Methanomicrobiaceae; genus DSDF01. Next base: position 7,126 of record DSDF01000130.1, read on the forward strand.
CTCCTGAAAGGATACCTCGCCGCGCACGGTGCGGCGTTTCAGGAGCGCGACATGATGAGCGCTGAAGCGCTCACCGAGATGAGGATCAACGGTGTGTTCGTCAGGGAAGCCCCCGTCCTGCAGAAAGACAAGACGTTCTTGACGTCAGCCGACCTTTTCGCCGCCGGATCGGTCAGGAATGAGGTCGTCAGCCCGCTGCTCAAGGGTGATTGAGCGTGGCCAGGGAGTCCCGAATCGCCACGCAGCAGAAGACACTTGACGGGTTTGTCGTTCCCTCGCTTCCCAAGGTGCGGACCTCGCGGGGCCTCATCCTCGACTGGGACCGGGAAAAGATCGTCCGGCAGATCCTCGATGAGACGAAACTGGTCGAGTCGTTCTACGAGGGCGACGGTGCGGACGAGGAACTTGCCCGCGATATCGCGCGCGAGGTGGAGAGCAAAATCCAGCGCCTGAACTTGAAATCCCTCAGCGGGCCGCTGATTCGCGAGATCCTCAACATTACCCTCCTCGAGCGGGGACTCGTCGAGTACCGCAACGTCTGCACCCGGGTGGGAACCCCCGTCTACGACGCCCACCTGATCGATGTCGGGCGGGGATTCGAGGCGCACGACAATGCCAACCTGCAGGAGAACGCGGAGACCTCGCACAAGAAGAAGGCCGACAAGATCAGCAAGGAGCAGTACCTCCTCCAGCTGCCCCCCGCCCTCGCCGACTACCACATGGGCGGCGACCTGCATATCCACGACCTGGAATACCTCGGGACGCGCCCGTTTTGCCAGGACTGGGATCTCCGCTACTTCTTTTACTACGGGCTGATGCCCGACGGCAACGGGACCAAGGCGTCGGTGGCGGGGCCCGCCAAGCGGCCCGAGGTGGCGGTGCTGCACGCGGTCAAGGCGCTGGGCAGCGCCCAGACCAATTTCTCGGGGGGGCAGGGCTACTACAATTTCCTCACCTTTATGGCTCCCTACTTCGAGGGCATGGCCTATGACGAGATCAAGCAGCACATGCAGATGTTCGTCTACGAGATGACCCAGATGATGGTGGCCCGCGGCGGGCAGGTGGTCTTTTCATCGGTGCAGCTCTCGCCGGGCGTGCCCAAACTCTGGAAGGACAAACCCTGCGTCTACAAGGGCAAGATCTGGAACGGCCGGCAGGCTCCCCTGCGGTGCTACGGCGAATTCGAACGGGAGGTGCGCCTGCTGTTCAAGGCGCTCATGGACGTGATGCTGGAGGGCGACCACTGGGGCAAACCCTTCAACTTCCCCAAGCCCGAGATCAGCGTCGAGCCGGACTTCATGGCGGAAGACGAGGAGTTCAACGCCGAACACCCCGATCTGCCAACGTTTCGCGACCTCTTCCTCATGACCTTCGAGCTCGCCTCCAAGTTCGGCACGCCCTACTACGACAACCAGATCCCCCCCTACCGCGGCGCCGGGGAAGGCATCTCCTGCTACCAGTGCTGCGCCTACCAGTTCTCCACCGTCGCCGGGGAGGACGATGAATTCGATGAAAAACTGCAGTTTTCGGGAGGAAAGCACTTCTCCATGGGGTCGTGGCAGGTGATCTCGGTCAACTGCCCCCGGGCGGCCTACCGCGCCGAGGGCGACGACGGGCGCCTCATCGCCGAACTGAAGAAACTCATGGACGTAGCCGTGGAGGTCTTCCAGATCAAGCGGCGCTGGATGAACCATATCCGGGCCAACGGGCGCATGCCGTTCGCCATGCAGCGCCCCCTCGACCCCAACACCGGCGAGCGGGGTGCGGTGGCGGTAGACCTCGAGGGGCTCGTCTATACCATCGGCGTGGTGGGGGTCAACGAGATGGTCCAGCACCATACAGGTGCGCAGCTCCACGAGAGCACGGAGGCGTTCAACATGGCCATCAAAGCGATGACCCACATGGAGGTCTATGCCAGGGAGCTCTCGGAGAAGCACGGGATGACCCTCGCCCTCGCACGCACCCCGGCCGAGACCACCGGGCAGCGATTTTCGGTCGCCGACCTCATCGACCACCACTTCAGAAACCACGCACTCGCCGTCGTCAAAGGCGACGTGGAGGGGGCGCTGGACCAGATTGGCACGACCTACGACCTCCCCATCTACTACACCAACGGCACCCACGTCACGCCCGCCGCAGATGTCTCCCTCACCCGGCGGATGGAGATCGAGCACGTCTTCTTCCCCATCGTGGACGGCGGCAATATCTTTCACATCTGGCTGGGCGAGGCCCGCCCCGATCCCCGCGGGCTCATGGACATGGCCATGAACCTCTGCCGGAACACCCAGATCGGCTACTTCGCCTTCACCCGCGACCTGACCGTCTCCTTAAAGCAGTTCACCGAATACCGGCCGAAAAAAGAGCATGCCGGCCAGATCTCCATGGTGGACAAACGGGTAAAGGTATAGCCCCGCCCCTGCTTTTTTTGGCACCGGAAACGCCACGATGTATATATAGCGGCGTGCCCTTATCCTCCCTCCGGAGAATGGCAGTATGACAGGCAACGCGGGGAATTTCTGGCTGGGGGTCGTCGCGGGCTGGATCGTGACCGCCCTTGCAAACGGGATCTGGCCTCTCCTCGGGCCCGTAATCGGTGGCTTTGCAGCGGGGCTCATCGCCCGCGGGGGCATGTGGAACGCCGCCGTTGCAGGATTTATTTCCGGTATTCTTGGCTCGCTTATCGCCGCGATCATCATCATCATCGGGGGTACCTTCCTGCTCGGGGGCATCGGCTTTCTTGCAGGCCTCGGCACAGGACTGGTGCTGATGTTCTTCGCCCTCTGGGGTGCGATTCTGGGGGCGGTCGGCGGGGCGGTCGGCGGGATCCTGAGACCATAGATGCCGTTCGTGTGCAGCAGCGCCCCCCGCCGGGGCCACTCCTGCACAACGCCGTGGCTCATCGGGTGCGGAGCCGCACAATTAAAAAGAAGAGGCCTGCCTGGAGACCGTGGCCGGTCTCAGGCGAGCTTCACGTCGGTAATATTATGCTGGCGCTGGGCGAGCTGCTTTGCCTTGATGATATTCTTGCCCGCCTTGCCGATGGCGAGTCCCCGGTCCTCTTCCTGAACATCGACGTAGGCCACGCGCCGGTCATTGCCCTCCTCACCCTCGTCCCTGAGGTCCACGTCGAGGACTTTTGCAGGGAGGAAACAGTTTTTCAGGAACTGTGCGGGGTCAGACGAGTACTCGACAACCTCGATGCGCTTTCCAAGGGTGTCGGAAACACTTTTAATGGTCACACCCTGTTTGCCGATGGCCCTGCCCATATCGCCGGGGTTGATCACGAATATGAGCCGGCCATTCTGGTCATCCACAATGCAGTCCCTGCTTCCCGCGCCGGTCAGTTCTTCGAACTGGGCCATCAGCTGGAGGGACTGTTCATTGAGAACTACGCCGTTCATTTCATTCCCTCTTGATATTGAGGATGTCGGATTCCCCCGCATCCACAATCGCAAGTGCGCTCACCATGAAGGGTTTGCCGCATGCTTTTCCCAGCTGCATGCTCGAACCTTTGTAGGTGTAGCTGAATACGTTCTCGTGCTCATGCATGAATTGGTTGAAATTGCCCGGGCAATTCTCTGCCACAACGACCATCTGGGCTTTTCCCTCCTCAACCGCGTCCCGGGTTGAGTTCTGTCCGAACAGGACATTCCCAGATTTGATTGCCCTTCGAAGAGAAGTTTCGAAATCCATTGTTGTATTCTCCTAGTTGAAAGGTTTGGCGATCAGTTTGACGTCACCGGTGCCGAGGTGAATCGGCTGTCCCACGATCACGTTCTCGGTCACACCCTGCAGGATGTCCGTCTCATTGGCCACCGCTGCATCGAGCAGGTGGTTGACAGTCACTTCGAATGCGGCCCGTGAGAGCACACTCTCCTTTTCGCCCGCAATACCGTGACGGCCGATCTGTTTGACCTCGCCGTCCATGCACATCATATCGGAAACCAGCATGATATGGCGCACATCGACGGAGATTCCCTGCTCGCGGAGGGTGCTGAGCGCTTCATCGATGATGGCGTTGCGCCCCGCCTCGATTCCGAGAACCTCGGAGATCTCCGCGATATTGTTGGATCGTGTTCTGGTGGTGTCAACACCCCTGACCTCGAAGACATCCTTAAGGTTGGAGCCCTCAGTATAAAGAATATACTCTCCGTTTTCCTTTCTGACCACCACACGCTCGATATCATCGATGCCCTGGACGATCACATGGCGCACGAATTCCGCCAGCTGGAAGAGGTTCTGGTAGCTCTCCCGGTCCTTGGGGAAGAAGATCAGGGTTGCATCCTTCGGGGTGGTCTCAAAATCGAAATCGCGGTAATGGTGGCGGTCCCGGATCTTTTTGGGCGCTTTTTCCATGATCTCGTCCACCGTGATCTTGCGGCGCTCGCAGACCTGGGTATTGAGCTGGACCAGCACCTGCATATTCACCATATCGATGGTGATATCACCGAACTCGTGCAGCGGTGCCGCTTCGATCTGCCAGCTCACCTCCCGCGCGAGGTCCCGGTTGACCGCATAGTGGTCGAGGAGATGGATGGTCATGGTCGGGGTGCTGGGACTCTTGCGCGCATCCATGATCTCGATCAGGCGGGGGAGACCGAGGGTGACGTTGATTTCGGCAACACCCGCATAGTGGAACGTTCGCATGGTCATCTGCGTGCCCGGCTCGCCGATCGACTGTGCCGCGACCACGCCGACCGCTTCCGCAGCTTCGATCCTGGTTCTCTGGTATTCCGTCTCCACGTCCGAGAGGATCCGGGCAAACTGTTCTTCGGATACCTCCCTGTCCTGGAGGTACTTCATCAGGTCCTGTTTCGTTTTTTCCGGCAGATCGGCGCGCCATATCTGCGCTTCCAGGTTTCCGTCCATTATACCTCCTCCTTGAGGACATTCTCAACGATGCCCTTCACATCCACCGGGTCCCCGAATGCGCTTCGTGCAGGATCCGTTCCGTCTTCGCCGTAGGTGAACTGGATAATCCTGCCGCCGGTGGTCCGCACGCTCCCGTCATAGGCCACTTTCAGGTCCTGCAGGGCATTGATCATGCGCCGCTGCAGGTACCCGCTCTGCGAGGTACGCACGGCCGTGTCGACCAGACCCTCACGACCGCCGATGGCATGGAAGAAGAACTCGGTGGGCGTCAGGCCGCTCTTGTAACTGTTCTTGATAAACCCGTGGGCGTCCGCCCCGCGGTCGCCTTTCTTGAAGTGCGGGAGCGTACGCTCGTCGTAGCCGCGCACGATCCGCTCGCCTCGCACCGACTGCTGGCCGAGACAGCCGGCCATCTGGGTGAGGTTGAGCATGGATCCGCGCGCTCCCGAGACCGCCATCACCACGGCGCTGTTGGAGAGACCGAGGTGGCGCCCCGCGATCTCGCCGGTGCGGTCACGGGCCTTGCCGAGCACCTGCATGATCTGCATCTCCAGCGTCTCGTCGAGGGTCCTGCCGGGCATGGGCTCGAGCTGCCCTTCCTGGTAGATCTTGATCCGCCGCTCCACATCCGAGTCCGCGGTGTCGAGCACCTCGTCGATCTGGCCGTACTCGGTCCTGGTAAGGTCTTCGTCATCGATACCGAAGGAAAACCCGTCGTGCATGATGCCGCGGATGGAGAGTTTGGTCACGTCATCGATGAACTGCCGTCCTTTCGCCATCCCGTACTGGCGGATGATGCGGTTGAGAATCGCGCCGTCGAAGGCCCCGATGGATTTCTTGTCGATGGTTCCGCAGATCAGCTGCCCGTCGAAAATTTTCACGTATGCGTCTCGCTCGCAGAGCTCTTTTTTACAGACCTCGCAGTTGGCGCAGGAACTCGCCTTGTAGACCATGTTCAGGCCGTCGGGGAGGATCATGGAGAAGACCTGCTTGTTCGACCACATCGGCACCCCCATTTCCACTTTCTCGGGGTCCGGCAGGTGGCTGGGCGTGCAGTGCTTGAGCAGGGCGATCGATTCCGACTTGGTAAACCAGCGTTTCCCGTGGGTCAGGAGGAAGATCCCGGAGATGTGGTCGTGGATGCCGCCGATGATCGGCCCGCCGAAACGGGGGGAGAGGATGTTTTCCTGCACGGATGCGAGGATATAGGCCTCAGCACGCGCCTCTTCGGTCTGCGGCACGTGGAGGTTCATCTCGTCGCCGTCAAAGTCGGCGTTGTAGGGGGGGCAGACCGCCGGGTTGAGGCGGAAGGTCTTGCCGTCCATGATGACGATGCGGTGCGCCATGATGCTCATCCGGTGCAGGGAAGGCTGACGGTTGAACAGCACGATATCGTTGTTGCGCAGCTGCCGGTCGACCATCCAGCCGGGTTCGAGCATCTCCGCCACGGTCTCCTTATTGATGTCGGTCAGGCGCAGCCTGCGCCGATCGGGACGGATGGCGTAATTTGCGCCGCAGGGGGCGTTGATGGTGGGTCGCTCGGGCCCGTTGAGCACCATCTGGCGTACCTCCTCGATGTTGAAGGGGGTCACCTGGACCGGGACGCTCATTTCGTTGGCGACAGCGAGGGGGATCCCCACCTCGCTGATGGAGAGGTTCGGGTCGGGCGAGATCACGGTACGGGCAGAGAAGTTGACGCGCTTGCCGGAAAGCGAGCCCCGGAACCTCCCGTCCTTACCCTTGAGCCTCTGGGAGAGCGTCTTTAAGGGCCGGCCGGAGCGGTGGCGCGCCGGCGGGCAGCCCGCCACCTCGTTATCGAGATAGGTGGTGACGTGGTACTGCAGGAGTTCCCAGAGATCCTCGATGATCAGCTGGGGTGCGCCCGCGTCCTGGTTCTCCTTGAACCGCTGGTTGATCCTGATGATGTCCACCAGTTTATGGGTGAGGTCGTCTTCGGACCGCTGCCCGTTTTCAAGGATGATAGAGGGGCGCATGGTCACCGGGGGCACGGGGAGCACGGTGAGGATGGTCCACTCGGGGCGGGCCACCACGGGGTTGATGCCCAGCAGGCGCAGGTCCTCGTCGGGAATTTTTTCCAGGCGGGCCCTGATGTCCGCGGGGGTGAGCTTGTGCTCGGTCTTTTTGCCCTCTTCGGTCCAGACCTCGGAGAAGGTCGTCGGTTTTTCAAAGTTGATCTTGAGCTGCTGTTCGCCGCAATGCGGGCAGACCCGCTCTTTTTTGATATCCTTCTCGGTGATCAGATCCTCGGAGAACTCGTCGGCGGGCCCGAGGATCTTTTTGATCTCTTCGGGCGAGAGGAGCAGCCGGCTGCAGCCCCTGCAGGTCACCCGCAGGAGCTTGCGGATCAGGCGGGTGTAGCCGACATGGATGACCGGTTTTGCCAGCTCGATGTGGCCGAAATGGCCCGGGCAGTCGCCTGCCCGGTTGTCGCAGGTCTTGCACCGCAGCCCGGGGTCGATGACCCCGAGGTTGAGGTCCATGAGCCCCTGCGGGTAGGGGAACCCGTCGTCGTCATAGGTGTCCGCCCAGATGATCTTGCGGACGCTCATCTTCCTGATATCTTTTGGCGAGAGCAGGCCGAACTCAATTTTTCCAATACGTTTTGGGCTTGTCATACTCTGGCTGCCTCCTTATACCTGATCCTCCAGGTGGAGGCGGGGGGCGATCCCCATGCTCTGCATCTCTTCAAGCAGGAGCTTGAAGGCATAACTCATCTCGACCGCATAGATGTCGGTCTCGCTGCCGCATGCCAGGCAGCGGGTGATATTGCGCTTGCGGTCCAGCATGGCCACGGTTCCGCACCGTGCGCAGACATACTGCTCCACCTTGTCGGATTCGTCCAGCAGACGCTCTTTGAGGGCCATGGCCGCCCCGTGGCCGATCATCACGTCGCGCTCCATCTCGCCGAACCGCAGACCTCCCTCGCGGGCGCGCCCCTCGGTGGGCTGGCGGGTGAGCACCTGCACCGGCCCGCGGGAGCGTGCATGCATCTTGGAAGAGACCATGTGGTAGAGTTTCTGGTAATAGATGACCCCGACGTAGATATCGGCGATGAACTGCGTTCCGGTGATGCCGTCGTACATCACCTCGCGGCCGTTGTGGGCGAACCCGAGCGCTTTGAGCGATTGGCGCATTTCTTCCTCCGATTCGCTGGAGAACGCCGTGGCGTTGATGCGGCGCCCCTCGAGCGCGCCCACCTTGCCGCCGAGCATCTCCAGCATATGGCCGATGGTCATGCGGCTCGGGATGGCGTGGGGGTTGATGACGAGGTCGGGGGCGATGCCCGCCTCGGTGAAGGGCATGTTCTCCTGCGGGGAAATGAGCCCCACCACCCCTTTCTGGCCGTGCCGGGAGGCGAACTTGTCGCCGACCTCGGGAATACGCAGGTCGCGGGTACGGACCTTGACGAGGCGCGAGCTGTTCTCGCCCTCGGTGATGATCACGGTGTCCACGATGCCGTGCTCGTTGCTGCGCATGGTCACGGAGGTATCCCGGCGCTTCTCCACGGTGATCAGCTCGCCGCTCGGTTCCTCCAGAAACCGCGGGGGCGAGGTCTTGCCGATGAGCACATCCTTTTCCCGCACAATGGTCTCGGGGTTGATGACCCCGTCCGAATCCAGGTTCTGGTAGTATTCCGCCCCGTGCGCCCCGGAAACCTCTTCGTCCGGGATTTCGATCTTGTCGATCTGGCCGCCCGGATACCTGCGCTCCTCCCCGTCATAGGTCCTGAAGAAGTGGGAACGGCCAAGGCCTCGGTCGATGGATGCCCTGTTGAAGATGAGCGCATCTTCAATGTTGAACCCCTCGTAGGAGAGGATGGCGACAACGAAATTCTGGCCTGCCGCCCGTTCGTCGGAGCCGATGACCTCGGAGGTCTGGGTATGCACAAGGGGCCGCTGCACGGAATGGAGGAGGTGGCCGCGTGTGTCGGGCCGCAGTTTCATGTTGGCACTGGCGAACCCGAGCGCCTGCTTGACCATTCCCGCTCCCATGGTGACCCTCGGGCTTGCGTTGTGTTCGGGGAAGGGGACGTGCGCCGCGCCTATGCCGAGGATAAGAGCGGGATCGATCTCCATGTGGGTATGTTCGGGGGTGGCCTCCTCCTCGGTGATGGCGATAAGGAGATCCTCCTCCTCCTCGGCATCGATGAACTCGATAAGGCCGCGCGTGATCAGCTCTTCAAACGCGATCTCGCCGTTCCTGAGCTCGTCGGTATCTTTTTCCGTAATAAGCGGTTTTCCTTCATTGAGCACGACGAGAGGCCTTCGTGCACGCCCGCGGTCGGTGTGGATGATGACGTCGCCGTTGTACTCCTTGAAGGAGATGTTGATCTCCCTGGAGACCTCGCCTTTGCGCCGCATCTGGCGAAGCCGCCTCACCAGTTCCGTCGGGTTCTCGACAAGACCGATCAGGGCACCGTCGACGAACACTCGTGACTTTTTCATATGACTCCTCGTTTGAGTTCCTCGACACCGAGGTTATAGAGGATACGGGGGATTGCAGTTTCATCCTCGACACCCCTGCTGATTTCCACCATCTGTGCAAAATTCTTCACGAGACCACAATTCGGCCCTTCCGGCGTTTCGCTCGGACAGATCCGGCCCCACTGCGTGGGGTGCAGGTCTCGCGCCTCGAAGTGCGGCTGCGACCGGGAGAGCGGGGATATCACACGGCGGAGATGGGAGATCACGGCCATGTGATCGACGCGGTCGAGCAGCTGGGAGACGCCGGTGCGCCCGCCCACCCAGTTGCCGGTTGCCAGCGGGTGCAGCAGGCGTTCGGTGAGCACGTCCGCCCGGACAGCGGTGCCCACGGAGAGCTCGCGGTGCCGCATGCTCGCCCGCTCCAGCTGGTACTTGATATCCCGGGTAAGCCTGTTCAACGAGATCCTGAAAAGGTCCTCCATCAGGTCGCCCGCCAGTTTCAGCCGCTTGTTGGCATAGTGGTCCTTGTCATCGATCCTGCGCTTCTCGAGCACGAGATCGAAGCACGCCTCCGCCAGACGTCCCAGGAAATGCGCTTTTGCAAGCCGCACGCTCTCCACCGCCGGCCGGTAGCCGGGGTCCTCCTCCTTGATGCCGGGGGGCATGAGGTAGTTGAGGTGCGGCAGGAGGTAGTTGTCCAGCACAAACTCGGCCCGCTTTTTCTGGTAGTCCCGCGTCTGGTTGGGGGCGAGTTTTTTGCCCACGTACATGATCCCCTCCTCCACGGTATCGCACTCCCCCTCCTCGAGGTTCTGCATCATGAAGGTGAGAATGTCCTCGTCGGTGGACACGGCCTCCACGATATCGTGGTCGCCGACGAGCCCCAGCGCCCGCATGAGATCGACGAACCGCAGGTGCCCGGCAACGGAAGGGAACGACACCTCCAGCAGGTTCTTGCGGTTCCGCTCCACGATGACCAGCGCCCGGTAGCCCCGGAACTGCGAAAAGACCTTTGCCACGTAGATGCGCTCATTGTAGCGCTCGGTGAATTCGGTCATGATCTTGTTGGAGGCGAGGTCTTCGAGGGTCATGAGCACGCGCTCGGACCCGTTGATGATGAAATAGCCGCCCGGATCGAGCGGGTCTTCGCCGTGCTCGATGCGCTCCTCGTCGGAAAGCCCGTGGAGATTACAGGCCTGCGAGCCCACCATCACCGGCAGCTGGCCGATCGTGGTGATCACCGGCTCGCTTTTAATGGGATTGCCACTCTCGTCGAGCCCCTGGACCAGGATCATTTCCACCTGGATGGGTGCCGCGTAGGTGAGGTTGCGCAGCCTCGCTTCACTGGGGAAGAGATCGGAGACCGATCCGTCTGCTTCACGGACGACCGGCTTCAAGACTTCGACCTTGCCCAGTTCAACCCAGACCGGCTGGTTGCTTTTCCCCCTGCTTGCAATGTCAGTTTCAATAACTCGCTGTTCATTGACTACTTTTTGAAGATTGAACTGGAGAAAATGGTTAAAAGAATCCAATTGGTGGCGTGCGACATGGTCGCGCGAAAAATATGATCGAGATACTACATTTCTGTCCAGCAGATAGAACACCCCTTTTTTTAGTTATTTTTTCGGTCGTCGTACGACCAGACGATACGATTCAGCCCGTCCTGCAGTCTGGCTGACGCGAACGATCTTGATCACGTCCCCGATTGTTGCCTCGATTGTCTTCACTGCCGGATCATCATGGTAGATTTTTGGTAATTGCTCGTGGGTGATCTGGTAGGTGGAGAATAGATCGGAAACCTCCTCCTCGCTCATAATTTTATGGTCTGGCACCATTACATGTTGCAATACGTCAAATGTGGTGCTCATCTCCATCCCCTGCCTGTAAATGGGTTGATTCTCAGATGCATCACCGTTAAAAACCAAGAGTTGTTATTCAGAGTTCGCCAATCCGCCACTTGCTGTGGCAACGGGCCCGGAGGGATTTGAACCCCCGACCATCTGGTTAAAAGCCAGACGCTCTGCCTAACTGAGCTACAGGCCCCGCGGATCGTGCAAAGTAGCATTATTACAATGTGGTATTACTACATAAATTTACTGATAGTATATAAGGGCTGGGGGGCACGGGAGGCTCTGCGGCGATACCCCCTGCGCATTCAAGGGCAAAATCGTGCGCAATGTTTAAAAATCGCCTGCGGGTGCTGGTGGCTTTATCTGTTTCCGGAACCCACATGATAAGAATTGTTCCGGAACATCTCCGGTCGGATGGAGCGGGAACGCCATCTGGTGGATGGCACGTATCATCCGATGCCGCTTCTCCTTCTTCATCGCACGGAATCTTCCGGGGCGGCCGTGACCGGCATTCGAAAGGCCCAGCCGGTCTGCGATGGCGCTCCCCCGGGCTTCCGCACCAGGACGCGGAGACATTGCATCGGCTCCCTCCCGGTGTCCCGGGCGTATCGCCATGGTGCGCCACCGGGCCGACCCCGGAAAGATACGGCCGCGCTCCTGTGTTTCGACAAGAAATGAAAAAGAGAGTGGATTCCGGGCTGTTGCCGGGAGGCTGTCCCGCTACATTATTTGCTGAATTCCTGCTGGAGCTGATCGAGCCGCTCCTCCTGGAATTTGATGCTCATTGCCATGCTCTTGATCGCGTGGGAGATATTTTCTCCCACTTTGACCCGGGAATCGTTGATGTTGTAGGTTGATTCGAGGATTTTCAGCAAACGCCTGGAAACATCCACGCTCTTGGAGAGACGCTCGTACTCCTCGATGAAGCGCTTTTCTGTGCCGCCCTCTTCAGCCTTCGAGATCTCCTGCTTGATCCGCTCCCTCCGTTTCAGCACGTACTCGATGGCCTCGTAGAGCTGGCGGTGGGTGGTGGGTTTCATGATATAGTCTTCCAGGTACACGCCATACTCCTGCGCCTCGTCGGGAGTGAGCTGTTTGGCGGTGAGCATCATGACGGGGATATCTTTTATCTCCGGGTTCGTCTTAATGCGTTCCAGCGTCTCCCAGCCGTCCATCGGTTCCATCATGATGTCGAGCAGGATGAGATCAGGCGTAACATCCTTCAGCACTTCAAGCGCTTCTTCACCGGAATATGCTGCAATTGGCCTGAATCCTCCCCGCTCCAGCATTGCGACGAACACATCGACAATCATCGGGCTATCGTCAACAACCAAAATCGTATACATTACAATTCCTCTCCAACTCTCCGTCCGATATTCGCCAGCTGAACTTTGAGTGCATTGACATCCGCAGACCGATCAATGATGGCGGCGATGAGCGTGGTCTCACCCGCACTGGCTATTGAGAGCGTTCCATCTTCTGATTCGCACAGAACCAATGAAGGGTTTTTCATGTGCAGGATGCTCGCCGCGGCATCAGTGGATGCGGCGACCGTTGCACTCATTGCGGCGAGTACCGAGCCCGGTACATTCTCGCCGAGGGTTGACCCCAGCATACGCCCCTCCCGGGAGATCAGCGCACAGCCAACCACACCGTCGAGCGCCATGACAGCATCAATGAGGCCCTGTATTTTCTCTTTCAGCGGACCGTGTTTAGGCATCAGTGAATTACCTCAAGATTTCAACAGTGATCATCTCTAGTTTCCATATGAACATATAAATGTGTAATGTTTTGTGAATTGGCAGACTGCCCGTTTCCTGTGGTGCGAATCCCCCGGACACGTGGGATAGGCTGCATATCAACAAAGTTATAACATAACAGCAATACTTTTTAATAACAATGCAACTGCCTCGGGGGACATTTCATTCCCTAAAAAAAAGTATCTCGATTGCCTCACTTCTCGGGGAATTGACAGACTCCTCGTTCACCGGGTACTGCATGATCACCCTCGATGATGCCCCGGCGTTTCTGGTATTCGAGGCAGGAGCGTGCATCCTCGCCCATTGCGGAAATGACGAGGGCCTGACTGCTCGCGAGCGGTTGAAGGGGATGGGTGAGGTCGATGCCAGTGCAGAGCTCTATACTCTCACCCCCAAGCAGATCCAGCTGACGCAAGAGTTCAACCCGTCCATGACAATGAAGGGTGCGCCTGCGCCCGCAGCTGCGCCTGTGCACCCACGGCACAGCCCTGCCGCGCCGTCGCAGACGGGGGCGAGGCCGGAGCGCAGGGGGAAAGGCGGAGAGGCGCGCACCGATGCACGCGTTCCTCCGCTCCAGCTTCCGCGAGGCAGGTTCCACTCCATCAAACGCGGCATTACCCTCTCCGACCTTATCGATGACATGCGGGAGACCCATTTTTCGGGGTACTGTAACCTGGCCATGAACCAGGAATCCATCACGTTCGTGGCAGAGGACGGCATATGCCTGCTCGTCGACTTCTACCCCGAACGGGGGAGTGCAGCCCTCCAGATCATGCAGACGAGTCTCGAGGACGAGATCAACGCGGAGCTCTACACGCTGACGCCCGCCCAGATGCAGCTGGCACTGGAATTCAACAGGGATTACCGGGTGAGCATCAGTACGAAATCGCCGGTTTTCAAGATGAAGCCCCAGAAGATCCCGGAGAGGACGGTCCGCACGGGGAGTGACCGGGGCAAGCCGCATTCCCCGGGTGAAAGGGCTGACGCTGTCGATGATTTCGAGGAGCAGATACTGGCCCTCGAGAGCATGGACCTGGATACGATGACCGAGCAGTTCAGGGACAATTTCAAGGACGTGCTCACCCGGCTCGATCTCGAGTACCTGCTCGACGCGAGGGACAAGGATCCCGACGAGCGCCGTAACGGTGGTGAGATCCATGGGTGAGCCCGATCTCTTCATTCTCCTCTTCGTCCTCGTCCTCTTCATGATACAGGTTGTTCTTGGCATTTACCTCCTGCGCATTTACCGCATCCTCGAAAAAGAAGAAGGCCGGCCCATACGGTCGTTCCGGTTCATGCCTGCAGCCCGCACCGTTCCCGGTGCGAAATCGGACGGGGATGTGATCCATGGACGGGAAACAATTGCAGAGAGTCTGCAGGCGCTCTGCGGGAAATATTCCCTGGCCTCATGCACCATCGCCACGCGCGACGGGCTGGTCGTGGCCTCGTCTCTTGAGGATGCCGACGAAGATGCGGCCCAGTACAGCTATCTCTACGTCAACGGCATCGCCCCCAGTGACCCGAATATCTGCCTCTTCGGCCTCTCCTACCACGGCGGCGGGGTGGTGGGGATCGTCAAGGGGCCAAAAGAGGCATTTTCCCGCCAGCAGCAGGCCCTTGAAAACGAATTGCAGACCATTCTTGACTGGTGGCTCTGAAACATCCCTCCTCGTGCCCGCGGAGAGGGCACCACTTTTCACCCATTGGCGGCGGGACCTGCATTCCATCCGAAATTGAGGCGGATGGGGCTTCGAATCGCCGGTTTTCGTCCGGCCGGGTAATATAGATATCATTTGAATAAAATGCTGTTATTTTTCAAATACACGCATGCATGCTCATATTTTGTCAATAAAAAACCGGATCATTAAAATATATTTACACGTAACATTTCGTTGGTTTTAAAAGAGAGATACTTATGGTAAGGGCATACACGATCGCGTCAGGCAAAGGTGGCACGGGGAAGACCACCTTATCGGTAAATCTTGGCTCGATGCTTGCATATTTTGGCAAAGAGACCTATATTATGGATGCCGATGTTGGGATGGCCAACCTGGGAATCGTTCTCGGGCTGGAGAATGTGCCGGTCACCCTCCATGAAGTTCTGGCCGGCAAGGCGGCGGTGTCCGATGCAATCTACGAAGGGCCGTTTGGCGTCAAGGTGGTTCCGAGCGGCATCTCTCTCAAGGGATTCCAGAACGCCAATCCCGACCGTCTTCGGGATGTCATGCGGGAGCTCGTGGGAAGGTGCGATTTCCTCATCATCGATGCGCCCGCAGGGATATCGAGAGACGGCGTTATCCCGCTGGCCATCGCCGATGAGGTCATTTTGGTGGTCAACCCCGAGCTCTCCTCCATCGTGGACGCACTGAAGACCAAGATCCTGACCGAGCTCGTGGGGGGACACGTGTCCGGTGCGATCCTGAATCGGGCGACCATGGAGAACACCGAGGTATCGAGGGAGAAGATGGAGAAAGTGCTCGGGGTGAAGGTGATCGGGATCGTCCCCGAAGATGCGAACGTCCGCCGCTCTTCCGCCCATAAAACGCCAATTGTGGTGAAATACCCGAATTCGGACGCTTCAAGGGCGATTAAAGGAATCGCAGCCCAGATCGCCGGGACAGAGTATAAAGACGAGGGCAGTGTCGAAGCGGCCCGGGAGGGATTCCTGGACAGGCTTGCCCGTTCACTGTTCAGGAGCTCTAAATGACCCTTGAAGGATGTCTCCTCATATTTTTTGGTGTGATAATCCTCGTCCTGCTCTTTCTCATCGAGCTCATGCAACGCCGGGTGGAACAGTTGCTTGATGAGGTGGAGGGGCTGAGGGGGCGCATGAACGTCACATCCACGGAAATTGAAGCGCTTACGAAAAATGTCGAAGAATTCAAGAAACTGAAGATATAATGGCGGGCGAACTGCCTGCAGCGATCGATTGCGTGGCCGCGAGCGTATCCTCCTGGTGTTCCCGCTCCCATGTATGGTCTCTCTCTCCGGCGCATGCCAGCCGATGCACCCGGATCGCCTGCCCGGGAGATGCTCGGCCCCGCGCCCCCCCCTTTTTTCGACCTGGGACGATCCGGCATTGCTGTTCCGCACCATGGGCGGTTCGGGGAGATTGAACCGCGAATTGACCGGCCGAATGGTAAACTAGATATAATCACAGAATGAAGTTGTATGGGCGGGGCCATAGGGTAGCCTGGACCATCCTAGGAGACTGGGGGTCTTCTGACCTGCGTTCGAATCGCAGTGGCCCCATTTCTGATTTTTTCCATTCAACCCAACCGCAGAGGAGATGCTGCATTATGCGTTTTACCGATGGATGCACCGACTGTATTCTCTCCCGGGTGGAATACGAGTGCCGCCTTGCCCACGCCGATGAGGAGACGATTGCCCGGGCGAGGGGTGTCTGTGCAGCGTTGCTTGCGTCCATCCGGCATGACGACGTCCCCTCACCGGTGATCGCAAGCCGGGTGCACCGCCTTGCCTACCGGATCGCACAAAGCCGGGACCCCTACGCCGGACTCAAGCGCGAAAACAACCGCACAGCCCTCGAGGTCTGCGCCCTCGTGGAGGACCGGCTCGAATCGTTTCGTGACCGCTGCCTTGCGGCGGTTATCGCCAATACGCTGGATTACGGGTCACTTGCTCACCAGGTGACTGATAATTTTGTGGCGTTCTTCATGCGGGAGTTTGCCTCCGGCTTCACCATCGATCACACCGCCGCCATCGAGGACGTGAGCGAACGGGTGGTCTATCTCTCCGATAACTGCGGGGAGATCGTCTTCGACCGGCTGGTGCTGCGGGCCCTCAAGGAGCGGGGATCGCACGTGACGCTCGCCGTGCGGGGGGCGCCCATCCTTAACGATGCCACCGTTGCAGATGCGTGCGAGCTCGGGCTGGCGTCGATCGTCGATACCCTGACGGTCAACCGGGAGGGGGTCGCTGAGCTGGGCCTCAACCCTGCCGACATGCCCGCCCAGCTCCGTGAGGCGATCGAGCGGGCCACGCTTGTCATCGCCAAGGGGATGGCAAACTACGAGTCGCTCTCCGATTTCGTCGATATGCCCCCGGTCGCCTATCTCATGTCGGTAAAATGCGACCCCATCGGCCGGCATGTGGGGGCGCCGGTGGGTTCAAAAATTGCGATGCTTTCGGAGCACCGGTAAAACCTAAAAGGGTTCCTTCCCGGTCACATTGCGGTAGTGGGTGATCATCCTGATCACCAGGTCGTTGTCCGGGTCCACCTGGTAGGCTCTCTGCAGTGTCTCACCCGCCTTCTCCTGCCGTTCCATATGCAGGAGCCTCCGGGTCATCTCGAGGAGGATGTCCAGGTTGGTCGGGTCCATCCGGTTTCCCCGGGTGAGCAGTGTCAGGGCGTTGTCATCGTTTTTCTCGAGCGTGGAGAGGAAATACCAGAGTGCCGGCTGGTTCGGCTTCAGGCGCATCGCTTTCTTCAGCGCCTCGGACGCCTCTTTGACCCGGTCCATGCGCAGCAGGGCGATCCCGATACCGAGCCAGAGTTCTCCATCGTACTCGAACAGATCCCGTGCCTTCTCGAACGTCTCGAGCGCTTCCTTGTTCTTTCCCATGCGCAGGAGCGTGGACCCCGACCGTATCCACGCCCGGAAATTGGTCGGTTCCTGGTTGATGGCCTCCTGGTAGTAGTGGTGCGCTTCGCTGAACCTGCCCGTGGCCAGCAGGACATCACCCTTGCCAATGAGAAAATCCGGGTGGTCGGGGATAGCCTTCAACGCATTGTCAAAGAATGCGTTCGCTTCTTCATAGTCCTTGATGGAAAGGAGGGTAATCCCTTCGTTGTACCAGCCCAGCGCATAGCGTTTATTCTTCGGTATTTCTTTCATGCGTCTCGAATGTTGTATGAAACCCTGGCCAGGGAGATGCTACGGAGATGTTTTACTATTATGATGAAGGCTTAATATTGGTTGCGATGCGAATTCTGACCCGGTCCTGCAGGTGCACGTCCTTCCTCCTGCGCCGTCAGGGAACGGAACCTGAATGGTTCTCTGGTCTGCGCGGCGGGGACCTCTGATGTCGCCTCGAGAGAGGTTTGTCCAGCATAACATAAATAGTTCCGTCTCCCATGTCGGATTATGATTGAAGAGGGAAGCGCCGCCGGTATCGCCATCGGGTGGATCATGGTCGTCGCCGGCGTCGTCATGCTCGTCGTCGAAGCTTTCAGCCCCGGTTTTTTTATCGCCGTTCCGGGAACGGTGCTCATCATCCTGGGACTGTTCGCCCTCTTCTTTCCTGCAATCTTTCAATCGCCCTGGATCATTGCCATTGCCGTGGCGGCGGGCCTTGTGAGCGCCGTGGTGACCATATGGTTCTACGGCCGCCTTACCCCCGACGCCTCGCCCACCACCATCAGCAGGGACAGCCTTGTGGGCCGGGAGGGGAGGGTGCTGCGTCAGGTGAATGCCGAGACCCTTGCGGGCAAGGTCGCTATCGACGGGGTCGATTGGAGCGCCCGATCGACGGGAGGCGCCATCGGCACCGGGACTGCGGTACGGGTGGTGCGATCGGAGGGCGTCCACATCGTGGTGGAGGAGGTCGAGGAACATGGTGATTGAATCGTTTGGACCGGGTGCCCTGGAAACGCTGTTCAGCCAGCTGCTGGCATTTTTCTTCGTTATCGTGATTGTCATCCTGATCGGGAGGGGGGTGGTGATCATCCAGCCCTACGAGCAAGCCCTCCAGATCCGGCTGGGAAAATACATCGGGCGCATGAACCCCGGGTTCCGGTGGGTGGTGCCCATCATCACCGAGGTGATCAAGCTCGACCTGCGCACGACGGTCATGGACGTGCCCTCGCAGGAAGTGATCACGAAGGACAATTCGCCCACCAACGTGGACGCCATCGTCTACATCCGCGTGATCGACCCTGAAAAAGCCTATTTCGAGGTCGCAAACTACCGGATGGCCACCGTGGCGCTCGCCCAGACGTCGCTGCGCGGCATCATCGGGGATATGGAACTCGACGAGATCCTCTACAACCGCGACGTGATCAACAACAGGTTGCGGGATATCCTTGACCGGGAGACCGACCAGTGGGGCGTGAAGGTCGAGCGGGTGGAGATAAAAGAGGTCGACCCGGTGGGAGCGGTCAAGCAGGCCATGACCGAGCAGACCGCGTCCGAACGCGAGCGCCGGGCCGCAATCCTGCGGGCGGACGGGGAGAAACGCGCCGCCATCCTCAAAGCGGAGGGGATGCGCCAGAGCATCATCCTCGAAGCCGAGGGCGACCGGCAGAGCAAGATCCTGCGGGCGGAGGGCGAACGGCAGTCGAGGATCCTGCAGGCGCAGGGCGATGCACAGGGACTGCGCATCCTGGCACTCGGGGCCCGCCCCCTCGACAAGCGCGCCATCACCGTGCTCTCGCTCGACGCCCTCAAGCAGATGGCCGACGGGCAGGCGACCAAGATCATCTTCCCCTTCGAGCTCTCCTCCCTGATCAAACAGAGCGCCCGCTATATCGGGGCGACCGATGAGCTCGAGGTGGAGGAGGGCATCGAGGAGATGATGGGGCTCGACGATTCGATCCTCGGCGAGATCCCGGCACCGGAGGAGGTGACCCGGGTGCGCGAGGCGGTCCGGGATATCGAGTCGGATATCCGGGACGAACTGGCCAAACCCGCCGATAAGGTGATCGGCGAGGAAGAAGAGAAAGAACTCTGATAGGTTAGAGGTGGAGGAGGTAGGGCAGAGCGACGAGCGAGATCATCATGACCAGCATCGTCGTGCTGATCGCCGCCACCACATACCCTCCCAGCGTCTCCATTTTTCTCCGCGAGAAAAAGCGGGTCACTCCTTCCTTCATGATATATCCCCCGTCCAGCGGGATCATGGGAATGGCATTGAAGATGCCGACGTTGATATTGATCCAGGCGGACCAGAAGAGCAGGTGCACCGCCTCCCAGAACAGCGGGAAGGGGACGTCGAAATACCCGGTTTCAACCGTATCGAAGGCAAGCACCCGCAGATACTGGCCCGTTACGGAGGTGTCGAAGGGGACGGAGATCAACCGCAGGACGCCGATCGGCGAGGCGAGGCTCTCGAGCAGCTCCTGTCCTGCCTGGGCGTCGAAGTAGTAGATGCCCATAAAGCCCGAATCCCTGCCGTCGATCTCTTCCGGCCATTCGGAGAGGGTCACGGTATGCTCCTGCACCGATCCTTCGTGGTCGAGGAGCAGGACGGCGGAATCGCCGGGCCGTGTCCCGGCGAGGACGGCGCTGACATCCTCCCGGGTGTCCACCGGCACCCCGTTGACCTCGAGAATGACGGAATTCTGCGGGATGCCCGCCATGTCTGCGGGAAAGCCCTGGTATACGCCGTGAATGATGGGATCATCGACAGGGACGGCGGCGCCTACCAGGAGGAGCATGGCCCCGAAACAGAGAAAGCCGACGACGATGTTGTTCGTGATTCCCGCCCCGAACATCCGCACTTTCGGCATGCCCTTCGTCTGTTCGAGCTCCTCATCGTCAGGTTCGACGAAAAAGCCGATGGGGATGACGGCGATGAGCGCACCCACGCTCCGCACCCCGATGTTCTCCACCCGGCACAGGATGCCGTGCCCGAATTCGTGGATGGCGATGGTGAGCACGAATGCAAACCAGACCGCGAAGGTGGAGGGGATGAACTCGTTGATGCCGGGAAGGAGGAGGATATTCTGCGGTTCATAGATGCCGGTCGGCTCGGGCTGCAGCTGCAGGGTTACCTGCACCGAGAGGAGCAGCAGCAGGGAGATGAGTACGGAGATGACGATCACCATTGCAGCCCCGAGCGTGCCGTATATGCGTAAAAATCTGCTATATTTGATAAAATAATCAAAAAAACCGACATTTTTGCTCTTGATGGCAAGGATGGGTCCGTAAAAGGCAATCCTCTCCTCCCAGAGCCCCCGGCTCCGTATATAGCCGGCGATAAGCAGGTAGAGTGCGATGAAAAACAGAACGATGGGCAGCCAGTTCATCGCGAGCTATATTGCACGCGAAGAGTGATAAAGCCTCCCGGAGCGGCATTCGGTGGTTAAAATTCAAAGAGGGTTGCCTGCGACCGGCGGTCCATGAGGACGGCGACGGTCTTCCAGCTTGCACGCGCGCATGCCGGGGGCGATCCGTGTGCCGCGATGTAGCCTTCGAGGTAAGCGATTGTTGCAGGATCGGAAGGGTACCCGCTCCCGATGTCGCCGAACTCTTCTGCGAGATCCCGCACGGTGCGGTCGCGCAGCACCTTGGCCACGATGCTCGCGGCCGCAACGCACAGGTGGTTTGCGTCCGCCCGGTGTTCGGAGAGGATGTCGCAGGGCTTCTGCAGGCCGGCGGCGACCATCGCCCGGTAGCGAAGGGGGTTGACGTCGCAGGCATCGACGATCGCGCGGTCCGGGTGCAGGCGGTTGATGACCGATGCATGCGCCTCCGCCACGATCAGGTTCATGGTCTGTGCCGTGCGCAGGGAATCGATCTCGTGTGCGCTGATGACCACCGCCTCGCAGGGAAACGAATCCCGGATCCTCTCGAAGAATGCCTCCCGCCGCCTTGCCGTAAGGGCCTTCGAATCCCGCAGCCCCCACCCTTCAAAATCAGCATGGTCGTCGCAGGCGACCCCCGCGACGACCATGGGGCCGAGCACCGCACCTTTGCCGGCTTCGTCCACGCCGCAGATCACGCATGAGAAGTTAGATTCGCAATGTATATCAATGGTCATGAGGGAAAGATTTCAGGCATGTACGTCATCGTCGTCGGCCTTGGAGGCATTGGCAGAAACCTCGCCGCGATTGCCGTTGATCGAGGCGACAATGTGGTCGTGATCGATCAGGATGAAAACCGGTGCGCGGAGATCCTCGAGCACTACGATGTGCTGGCCATCACCGGGAATGCCACGGACAAGTCAATTCTCGAAGATGCGGGCATCGATCGTGCGGATTCCCTGGTGGCCACGACGAGCGACGACGCGGTCAACCTGATGACCTGCTGGCTTGCCAAGCGGTTTCAGGTGCCCAACGTGGTCTCGATCGTCAACCAGAAGGAGCATTCGGATCTCTTCAACGAGGTGGGGGTGAAGATCAGCGAGAACCCGGACGAGCTCGTGGCAAACCGCCTCTACTACTGGTCGGAAAACCCGCACATGCAGCAGCTGGCTTCCATTCCGGGCGGCACCATCTTCGAGGTGGTGGCGGAGGAGGGCGCCCCCTTCATCGACCACGAGATCCGGGAGCTGGAGGTCAAGAATTTCGTGTTCATCGCCGTACGGAGGGCGGGCGGTGACCTGATCATCCCCAGCGGCACGGTAAAAATCCGGCCCGACGATATCATTACTGTATTTTCCAAAAAAGAGGCCGAGAGTGAATGCATCAAAACGCTCAACAAACAGCTGAAGCGCTCATCCAAGTGATTTTTTCAGCGCC
Source organism: Methanoculleus sp. (assembly GCA_011048835.1). GTDB lineage: Archaea > Halobacteriota > Methanomicrobia > Methanomicrobiales > Methanomicrobiaceae > DSDF01. The sequence continues at coordinate 29,477 of DSDF01000130.1, forward strand.
TGCAGCTCGACCAGCATCTTGGGGTTATGCTGGATGAGCTCCCGGACAAGCGTCATGGTGCTGAATTTATCCATCTTGATCTTTTTTGCCGAATTGATCAGCGTATTGAGTTTTTCGTCATCCAGCGTGATGAAATACTCCTTGATCTTGTAGTTGCGCTCGATGGCTTTACCCATCGTTGATTCCCGCCAGGTGCGGTCGTAGACCGCCAGAGCCTCGCGGCTCACGTCGCCGTTCCCGATGCAGTCCGCGGCAACCTTTCCGGCAAGGTTGCCGGTGTACATGGCATTGTAAATACCCCCGCCGGTGATGGGGTCGGAGAGGCGCGCCGCATCGCCGACCACGATCAGGCCGTTGGCGACAGTGCACGCAAGCGGCCTGCACACCGAGACGCCGCCCACGATGAGCTCGATGATCTTGCCTTCGGGGAAGTGCCGGCGGACGAATGTGTCGAGGTAGTCGCGTGCCCGGTGCCCGTTGCCGCTCTTTTTTCCCGAGATCCCGATGCCGACGTTTGCCCTTCGCTCTCCTTTGGGAAAGACCCAGGCATAGCCTTCGGGGGCGACCTCATTGCCCAGGTAAAAGACGGTGAGCGCAGGGTCGATGTCGATATCCGTCATGAGATACTGGGCGCAGGTCTCCAGTTCCGCCATGGGCACCGCGGTGTCAATGCCGCACCAGCGGGCGAATTTCGATTCCACACCGTCGGCGGCAATGGTTACCCTGGCGCGGACTTCCTTTCGGGAGCCCATGTACTCCACGACCGCCCCCCGGACGACCCCGTCCTCCACGATGGCGTCGACCGCCCGGGCCTTGACGAAGATGTCGGCGCCGACTTCCGCGGCCTTCCAGACGAGTTCACGGTCGAAAATCTTGCGGTCGAGTACGTAGCCGACCTCGTTGCCGGCCATGTCGGGGCTGAGGTTGAGTTCGCCGCCGTCGGGGGCGACAATGCGCGCACCGTCGATCTTTGCGGCGATCCAGCGGGGATCGGGATCGATGAATTCGGTGAGGAGCTCTTCGCCCACGCCTTCGGCGCACCGGACCGGGGTGCCGATCGCCGGCCGTTTTTCAATGATGCATGCCGAAAGCCCTGCTTCTGCTGCGGCTTTCGCCGCCATCGCACCGCCCGGGCCTCCGCCGACGACAAGCACATCATACTCGCTCTTCATTGGTGACCTCCAGCGCCCCCAGGGGACACACCCGTGCACAGATGCCGCAGTTGATGCAGGCATCGCTAACACTGAGATACGCGTCGATCAGTTCCAGTGCCCCTTCTGGACAGACCGAGACGCACGCACCGCAGTATCCACAGACCTCC
>DSDF01000103.1 GCA_011048835.1 Methanoculleus sp.
ACCATCATCCGCGTCGCCAATTCGTCCCTGATTCTCGACGAGATGCTGGAGATCGTTCTCGAAATCGTGGCGGATCTGCTCGATTTCGATTTTGGCTGGATATACCTGAAAAACCGGGACGGAAAGACCGCAAACATGGCAGCGCATCATGGCGTCCCGGACTCGTTCGTTGACCGCGACCGGACGATCGGGGTCCGGGACCATCCCTATAACATCGTCTTTTTTGGCGGGCAGTCCAGGTTCGTGGAGAACCTGCCCGACAACCCGCCCGGGATATTCGAGTCGCGCATCATGGAGGACGTGGACGCGCTTTCGTTTGCGGGGATCCCCCTCATTGCAGAATCCGTGGTCGTGGGAGCGCTCTATATCGGGAGACGCGAAAAAGTCCAGTTTTCTGAAAATGAGCGTTCGACGCTGGAATCGATCGGAAAGGAGATCGGGGGGACGATTTTACGCGGCATACTGCAGGATCAGCTCGAGGAGGCATATGACGAGATCAGCTGCTACCTTGACATCATCGAGCATGACATGCTGAGGATTCATGACGATCTCTGCGCGACCACGGGCATCATATCCGAGATGCTCGATGGCCAGGCGCGTTTCTATGCACAGAAAATCGAGGATACCATCGCGAGGGGCAAGGAGATCATCAACAATGTGGCAGTGATTCGGAAAATCAACGATATGCCTCCTGACCTGGGGCCGGTTGAACTGGATCCCCTCATACGCGCCGAAATGCAGCGGTTCGGGCATGCCTCGATCTCGTTCGAAGATACCGGGTATACGGTGATTGCCGACGAATTCCTCGCCGAGATCTTTGCCAACCTCTTCGGCAACAGCATCAGGTTCGGGGGCCCTGATGTGAAGATCATCGTAAAGGCGGAGGAAATGGACGGGAAAGTGCTGGTTTCCGTGGAGGATACAGGGTGCGGTATCCCCGACGAGCAAAAACAGGCTGTCTTTACCGTGTTTCAGCGAAATTCCCAGAAAGCCAGCGGCAGGGGCCTCGGCCTCCATATTTCGCGCTTGCTCCTCGACCGGTATTGCGGATCGATCTGGATCGAGGACCGCGTTCCCGGCAAGTCCTCGGAAGGCGCGGCCGTACGCTTTACCCTCGCCCCGTTTGACGAATAAACTGGTTTAAACAGGTTTTCGGCTGCGCCACCTGCCTGCTGCCCCCGGGAGGGGCGGCAGGGTTTCGGCGATCCGGATCGCCGTATCCATTGGTGATCATCTATATATCTCGTCGAATACACATTTTTTTAATGGCATCTGCCTCTTCGATGAACTTCCGGTTCACTTCCGCACGGCAACACTCCATCATCCTCCTCGTTTCCGTGCTGGCATTCGTCGTGAACGCCGTCGCCCTCTCGGGGGGATTTACCGAGATCTACTCTCACCTCTTTTACATTCCCATCATTCTTGCCTCCTGCTGGTACCACCGCCGGGGGGTCCTGTTTTCCGCGGTGCTGGGTGTGGGGTACCTCGTTCTTGTGTACATGCTGGCACCCGATCCTGCCGGAACGCTTCCCGCGGCTGCAGCGCGCGTGGTGGTGTTTCTGGTCGTCAGCGGCGTGATCGCCGCCCTCGCCTCCAGCCTGATGCGGGAGGAGCTGCGGTACCGAACGATCTTCGAGCATACCGGGTCGGCAACGGCGATTCTCGACAAAAAGGGGCGTATCCGTGAGGCAAATTGCGAAATGAAGAATATCCTTGATTATCCGGGCACCGGGATTGTCGGGCGGAACCTGGCCGATTTCGTTGCTGACGGGGAAACGGATCGCATCTCGAACGCTCTCTCCGGCCGCGTGCAGGGGCGCGGCATCGTGCCCGATCGGTTTGAGACACGGCTTGTGCGCCGTGACGGGGGGTATGTGGACGTACTGCTGACAATCGCCGGTGCCGGGGAGGATGAAGGCGTCGTGCTATCGTTTCTCGACATCACCGAAAAGAAGGAGGTCGAACGTTCTCTGCAGGAAGCCCGCATTTTTATGGAAACGATCATTGCGAATGTGCCGGCGGTGGTGTATTCCCTGGACCGTTCCCTGCGCCCGACGTATATCAGCCCGAAAAGCCGGGATCTGTTCGGGTACGATCCCGGAGAATTCATGGATGACCCCGATCTCTGGGAGGGGATCGTGCACGAGGATGACCGCAGCGTCCTCCGGCACATCGCCGACCGCATCAATGAGGGGAGGCCGTACGCGGTTGAAGTGCGCGTGGTGCGAAAAGACGGCACGGTGCGCTGGGTGCACAATTCCGGCAGCCCCACGCATGATGAGGCCGGTGCGGTGCTGCGGGTCGACGGGAGTTTCACGGACATCACCGCACGCAAGGAGGCAGAAGAAGAGCACTCTTTTCTGGCCTCGATTGTCGAATCGTCCGACGCCACCATCATCGGAAAAACCCTCGACGGCACCATCCTGAGCTGGAACCGCGGTGCTGAGCGCAATACCGGCTACCGTGCGGATGAGGTGATCGGGAAGAATATCTCCATGCTCGTGCCTGAGGGCCGCAAAGGCGAGACGGAGATGATCCTGAATACGATCCGGCAGGGGAGGCGTCTGGAGCTTTTCGAGACGCGGCGGATCAGAAAAGATGGATCGATTATGGATGTATCCCTCACCATATCCCCTATCGCCGATTCCGCGGGCACCATTATCGGCGCCTCCTCCATAGGAAGGGACATCACCGCGCGAAAGAAGGCGGAAGCCAAGCTGCGATCCTACGCCAGCGATCTCAAACTGCGAAACGAGGAGCTCGAACAGTTCGCCTATGTGGCGTCCCACGATCTCCAGGAGCCGTTGCGCATGGTGGCCAGCTACGTGCAGCTGCTCAAGCGCCGCTATGAAGGCCGGCTTGACGAGGACGCAGACGAGTTCATTCATTATGCGGTGGACGGGGCGAGCAGGATGCAGATGCTCATCAATGACCTGCTGGCGTTTTCCCGCGTGAGCACGAGGGGCAAGCCCTTTGAAGAAACGGACACGGAAGCACTCCTCGAACAGACGCTGAGAGACCTCAAAATCCAGATCGAGGAATCCGATGCGGTGGTCACCCACGACCCGCTTCCCGTGGTGATGGCAGACGAATCGCAGCTGTCCCAGGTATTCCAGAACCTGATCAGCAACGCCATCAAGTTCCATGGCAGCGATGCGCCCCGCGTGCACGTGAGCGCACAGCAGTCCGGAGATGCATGGATCTTTTCGGTAAAGGACAACGGGATCGGCATCGAGCCGCAGTATTTCGATCGCATATTCGTCATCTTCCAGCGCCTCCATTCGAAGGCGGAATATCCGGGCACCGGCATAGGGCTTGCGATATGCAAGCGGATCATCGAGCGGCACGGGGGCCGCATCCGGGTCGCGTCGGAGCCGGGTGAGGGATCGACCTTTTTTTTCACGATCCCTATAAGAGAGGTGGGTGATCACGTATGAGTGTGAACGCGGGGGTACAGCATGTCGAGATCCTCCTCGTCGAGGACAATCCGGGCGATGTCCGGCTGACGAAGGAGGCGCTGCGGGAGGGCAAGGTGAGGAACAACCTGCACACCGTCATGGACGGCGAAGAAGCCATGGCGTTTTTGCGGAAAGAGGGGAAACATGCGGGGGCTCCCCGGCCGGATCTCATCCTCCTGGACCTCAATCTTCCCAGAAAAGACGGGAGAGAGGTGCTCGCAGAGATCAAGGATGATGAAGAGTTAAAAAGCATCCCCGTGGTAATCCTGACCACCTCCCAGGCGGAAGAGGACGTCGCCCGGACCTACAACCTGCATGCGAACTGCTATATTACCAAACCGGTCGATCTGGAGCAGTTCCTGCATGTGGTGCATTCGATCGAGCAGTTCTGGTTGTCGGTCGTGAAATTGCCATGACGTGAATGCCAATGAATGAGACTGTCTCGGTCCTGCTCATCGAGGACGATCCAGGGGATGCGACGCTGGTTCGTAAGATGCTGGGCGAATGCGGGTGCGGGTTGCACGCGCAGGTGACATGGTGTGCATGTCTTGAGGAGGCGCCTGACGGATGCGGCGATCCGCGCCCCGATGTGATCCTGCTCGGCCTGAACCGAAAGACACACCGGGCAGGTGCCGTCGTCATGGGCGTGCGGGCGCGCTTTTCCGGCATTCCACTGATCGTGCTCATCGCGGGTGGTCCCGAAAATGGTGCGTTTGAGCAGGGACTGGAGGGTGCCCAGGACTGCCTGGCCAAGGGCGAGGTCACGCCCCCGCTCCTGCAGCGTTCGATCAGGTACGCAATCGATCGGAACGCCGCAGAAAAACTGCTCCATCGCTCACGGGAACACTACCGGAGCCTGGTGGAACATACGGGGGATATCATTTTTCGCTGCGATCCGGCGGGGGAATTCCTGTTTCTGAACACCTCAGGCCGTGCGGCGCTTGCATGTCCTGCAGACGGCAGCGGTTCTGCCCGGATTTTTCATTCCATCCACCCGGACGATTGCGAAGCCTTCGCGGCAACATTGTTGCGGATTGAGGAATCCGGCGGCACCATTCACAATTTCGAATGCAGGATGCAGGCGCAAGGGGGCGAAGGGCGCACCTTTCCGGTGCTGTTGAACCTCTCGCTGCTCAGGGACGACAACGGCGATTATTGTGGGTTTGAGGGGATTGCGAGAGATGTCACCGACATACAACAGACATCGGCTGCGATCCTTGATTGCAATGCGATACTCAGGGTGTTCATGAACGCCATCAAGGAGAAAGCCTTCCTCCTCGATACGAAAGGAACGATTCTCGCCGCCAATGAAGCCCTCTCCCGAACGTTCAGCCTGGCATCGGACACGATCGCGGGGAACTCCATGTACAGCCTCCTGCCGCAGGATGCTGCCGGGCAGGTGCGCGCCTATGTGGAACAGGTGGTCGATACGGGCAATTCGGTCAGTTTCGAGGAAAAAGATGGAAAAAAAGAGCTGGTCCAGACACTCCACCCCGTGTTCGGGAGCGAGGGCGGGGTGGAGTATATTGCCGCAGTAGCGGTCGACGTCACCGAACGCACACAGTTCGAGGCGGCGTTGAGGGAGAGCGAAGAGCGGTACCGGAGCCTCGTCGAACTCCATCCCGAACCGATTTATGTGCACTGCGAAGGAAAGATCGTCTACGCAAACCCTGCGGGAGTGGCAATACTGGGGGCAGGGAAGGCAGAGGACATTCTCGACAGGTATGCGCTCGATTTTATTCACAGGGATTATCGCGCTGTCGCATGGGAGCGCATGCGCAAGGGCTATCTCGACCGCACGGCATTCCCGGTTACCAAGGAGAAATTCGTCCGGGTCGACGGGAAGGTGGTGGATGTTGAACTCAGGACGCTTCCCATCATCTTCGAAGGCAAACGGGCGACCATCGCCATCTGCAGGGATATCACCAGCCAGAAGAAGGCCGAGAAGGAAATATTTTCCCAGCACCGGCACCTCTCCATCATCAACCAGATCATCCGGGTGGCGAACTCGTCGCTTATCCTCGACGAAATGCTTGAGATCATTCTCACCATTACCGTTGATTTGCTGGATTTCGATTTCGGGTGGGTCTATCTGAAACACACCGACAAACGCGCCCGCCTCGTTGCCCACCACGGCGTCCCCGAGTCGTTCGTGGAGGAGAATGCCACGCTCGTCATCAGGGACTACCCCTACAATGTCATATTTTTCGCGGGCCAGCCTCGTTTCGTGGAAAACCTCCCGGACAACCCGCCCGGGATGTTCGATTGCCGCATTCTCGAGGCGGTGGACGCCCTCAGTTACGCGGGCATACCGCTGATTGCCGATTCTGTGGTGGTCGGCGCGCTCTACGTGGGGAGAAAAGAGCAGGTGGAGCTTTCCGAGCGGGAAAAGACCGTGCTCGAGTCCGTGGGAAAAGAGATCGGCGGCACGATTCTTCGCGGGATGCTGCAGGAGCAGCTCGAGGACGCCTACGGGGAGATGAACGTCTATCTCGATATCATCGAGAATGACATCAACCGGGCGGCCACTGAATTGTCGGGGTTATCGGAGGTTATCTCAGGCATGCTCCTCGGGAATGCGGAAAGATACGGGCAGAAATTGCGGACGACATCATGGCAGATCTCCCAGATCATCACGAATGTCTCGGTGCTCCGCAGGCTCCAGACCGATCCGGAATCGCTCGAACCCATCGACCTCGATTCGGTTATCCAGGCCGAGATGGCCAAATTCCCTCCTGATACGGTCGATTTCGAACCCTGCGGGTTCACCGTGATCGCCGATGGCATGCTGGCGTGTGTCTTCACCAACCTCATCGACAACTCGCTACGGCACGGCGGTCCAGACGTGCAGATCTCCATCACCCTCGAAGAACGGGAAGGGCTCATCATCATCTCGGTGGAGGATACCGGGCCGGGTATCTCCGACGAGGAAAAACACGCGATCTTCGATCTCTCGCGTCTGCAGAGCCCGAAGGCAGGGGGGAGAAACCTCGGCCTCTATGTGTGCCGCCTCCTGATCGACCGCTACTGCGGTTCGATCTGGGCCGAAGATCGCGTCTCGGGAAAATCCTCCGAAGGCCTCGCCATCAAATTCACGCTGGCACGGTTCGAGGAATAGCCTCCACGATTCCGCAGGCCTCACCCCCCGGCGCCGCCCGGGACAGCACCCTGGGAATGGCCCGGACACCTGAGCATTGTGTGTTGATCGTTCATCCTGCGACGGTGGATGGAGCGCACTTCTGCCGCCGGAGCTCTTCGAGCGCTTCCTGTGCATTCTGCCGGTTCAGCGGATCTTCGTCGGCGAGCATCGCTTCGAGCGGTTCCTGCGCACCCGCGCTGAGAACCGCTTCGGCTTCACCGTGTGCCGCGATCTTTCCCAGGAGGCGTGCGGCGGCGCCCCTGATACGATCGATATCGTCGCCGAGGCAGGCGACAAGGCCGGGAATCCCGCCCTCGTCGATCAGCCGGCGGGGAGACCATTCGGGATCCCATGCACTCATCAGCAGCGATTCCACCCCGATGAGGCGTTCGTTCTCGTCCGGGCTTGCAAGATACCGGACATTCGCCTTCAGGAGACGGGTTCTGATTGTTTCTTCGTTTTGCACGCGCATCACCTGGAGAGGGACCGGGTATGGGCATGGGATGGGCGGGGAACTATAAAATGGTGACCCTGCAGTCCGGAACCGGATGCTGCACCCAAAAAGAGGAATATGCGAGGGGTGAGATTCGAACTCACGAACTCCTACGAGACTAGGCCCTCAACCTAGCGCCTTTGACCTGGCTTGGCAACCCTCGCCCTGTTACCCTACTAATAATGTGTTCCGACATAAAATAGGTTGCTATTCCCGTCCCCGGCGGGCGGGAGGGGCGGATACTGCGGGCGCAGGGAACGGGCAATGCCCGCATCCGCCGGCACGTGCGTGCCGGGCCGATCCCGCGGGATGGCTGATGCCGGGGGCGATCTTCCCCCGCCGATGTCTATTTATAGCCTCCTGTTCAACGTTTTTCTCATGTGGGAAGAAATCCTGCGCGTATTCGCCGATTCACCCTCGCAGAGCCGTGTTGTGCGGTTTCTTCTCGAGAACGGGTTCGGGGTCAATGCGGAGGCCCGTATCGTCTGCAATGGTGTCGAAATTCCCGCCACCCATATCGCCAGGGCGACCGGGACCGACCGGCGCGTGGTCGACGCCACGGCACGCAGGATCCTCCAGGCGCCCGACCTCGCCGGAATATTTCTCAACCTGCGGGTGACCCCTGATCTGAGCCTGGTCGCCCAGAAGCTCGGCGTATCGGTGATCACCGTCCTCGTACGGGATGCCCGGGAGAAAGGGATCGTGGGCGCGGCGGTGCGGGTGCTCACCGATCATGATCTCACCATCCGCCAGATCTTCGTCACCGATCCGCTGCTCTCCGAAGAGCCGAAGCTCGTCATCATCATCAACGAGAAGCCGCCCGCCTCGGTGTACGAGGAGCTGCGGGCCCTGCCTCAGGTGAGCCGGCTGATCATCTGAACAGCTCCACCTCGCGTGCCAGCCGGTACATGCGGGTTTTTATCCTCCGGGAAAGATGCGGCGAGCGCAGAAGCCGTGCTTCAATCGAAATCTCATGCCTGCCCCTGACAAGATTGTCTGCATGAGCGACGATTTTCTCTTCAAGCGTGGCGGGAACGCAGTCGCGGGGAAGGAGGTCCTGGAGCGCGCACTCGTCGGCGGTCATCCCCGCGCCGATATGGCGCTCGACAATACGGCAGATATCTGCCGGAAAACCGAAATCCCGGCAGGTTTCCGCACCTGCCTGGCCGTGGGCGATCGAGTGGGTGGTTGCCCGGCCGATATCGTGGAGCATGGCGCCGGCGGCGACGAGATCACGATCCGCGGGGGCGCGGGAGAACTCCATGGCAAGCCGGCAAACCGCGCGGCAGTGGTCGATCACCGTTTCGCTGCACCCGGCCCTGTGAAGCGCGATTTCCGGGTCCAGGATGCCCTTCACCCCATTCCCAGTGTGGACCGGATTGCCGCCACGCGCTTTTTCAACGCCTTCAGGAGCAGTTCGTTGTCAAAATGGTCCATCTTTTCATCGCAGTGGGGGCACTCGAAATCCCTTGAGAACGCATCGTTGAAGGTAAAAATAATGCCGCAGTGTTTGCAGATATAGAAGTCGTTCTCTTCCTCGTAGCGTTCGCGTGCCTCGAGCCGCTCGAGGACGCGGCTCATCTCCTCGTACAGGACATCGTCGATCTGGTCAAGTCTCAGCCGCCAGAGGTAGGTAAGCCACCCGGTTTCCGCGTTCTTTATGCGGCGGTATTCTGCAAGGCGTTTTTCGTAGAGCGTATAGAGGGTGTGGCGGACGCTGTTGAGGTTGATACCGGTCTTTTCGGCGAGCTCTTCGTCGCTGTACTCGCCGTCCTCCGGGAACCTCTCGATGAGGGCCATCCCCTCCGCGCCAATCAGCCGCATCAGGTACGCCCTGACGGCCACATGTTCCAGCACTTCATCCGCGGCTACCATCTGCTCATATATCTGCGCAGGTGTGTTATAGTCTTATCCAGCATATCGAGGGCGCCGGCACGCGTGGACCCCCACCCGTACGCGCTCACCACCGCGGCGCCGTTTTCGAATTCGGATCCCACCCACGGGATGTCGGAAATCCGGGGGGCGAGGTGTTTGAGGTCGTCGGCAACGACAAGGTCGCGATCGGCGAACAGGATGCGGCGGGCCGCAAACCGCCGGGGCTCCGGCATTGCCGCCGGGATGGCTCCCCTGCATGCATCGACGTGGAGGGAGAAGAGGTTGCATCCCGTCGCCATCTCAACGGTGTCCACGGTGGCCTGGAACCGCGGGTTGATCTCGATCGCCCACGGGGTTTCGCCTGCGATGAAATCCACGCCGACGGACCCCCTGCACCCGCTCAAAGAGACGGCTTTTTCGGCATCGTGCACCATGGCACCGGCCTTCGCGTGGAGAAAGGGGGTGATCGATCCTGCGAACCCGAATGCACGCTCCCCTTCGCTGCGCAGCATCTGCTCGTTGGTCGCAACCGCCCGTGCATGCATCCCGTCGCCGATACATGAGACGCTGCACGCCTGCCCGTGCACGACCTGCTGGCAGAGGAAGGGCACATCCGGCCATGTCTCCTCCCACTGATTTCGCTCTTCCTCCGAGGAGATGATCCGGTTGCGCCATCCGCCCGCACCCCTGCGGGGCTTGATCAGGCAGGGGTAGTCCCCCGCAGCCGCAAGCCGCGGCACGGGGATGGCGTGCTCTTCGAAAAAATGCTGGAGATCCAGCTTGTCCAGGTGGCGTGCAACCTGCTCCGGGTGCGTCCCGTACAGGGGGAGGGGGGTCTTGAGATCCTCGGCGCCGGACGTCACCACGAAGATGTCGATGGGATAGGTCGATGCAATCGTCTCGATCGCTGCAGGGATTTCGTCGAGTTCGTCGAAGGTTGCCCGGTCCTTCGTATACCAGCAGAGATCCTGGTCGCAGAAATGATCCACGGCGTAGACATCGTAGCCTGCCCTGTATGCCGACTGCACGACGTGGCGGGTGGCAAACCCTGCCACAAGCACCCTTTTTCTCACTCGCCGCGCCTCGCCTTGCCGCGGTCCATCGGCGTTATCTTCATCGCCGCACCGGGGTATTCCCGGTTGAGCTCCTCACCTTCGAAGAGATGGTCGAGAAATACGCCCAGGCTCGAGATTTCCGAGTGGGGCTGGGTGGTGACCGAGATATTGTAGTCCGCAACCCCGTAGACCTCACCGGGCACCTTTTCGGCCCCGACCACGACGAGCACCCGTTCCTCCTTGCGCACGGCGGCGATCTCGTCGGTCATGCGCAGGCCGTACATCGTGAGATGGACCACCTTCCCGCCATCACGCTTCCACTGCTGGATGCACCGCCTCCAGGAAACATTGTTCTCCACAAAAAAATCGCCGCCCCAGCGCACGACCACGTCGTCGATAGAGCGCTTCACCCCCGGGTCATCGGCTGCCAGGTACATTCCCCGGGCCCCGAATGCCCGTGCGGCAAGCCCGACATGGGTGGTCACCCGCTGGTCCCGTTCGGGGCGGTGACCGATACGCAGCACGCAGGCTTCCCTCACCGGGAATCCCTCTCGGACCCGGGACGGACCTTGATAACGCCGTTTTCCATGACCAGACGATCGTCCATGCAATACTGCAACTGGCACCGTGCGATCGACTCCTGCACCGAAAGCACGCGCACGCCCGCCCCGGTACGGGCGATCAGGAACCTGCGCTCGAGCCGTACGACCGAATCCGCAATCACGGTTTCGGGCTGATTGCTGATCGCCACCAGTTCGTCCACGGTGATATGGCCGTTCATCGCAATGATATGGTAGACATCCCAGTCCAGATCCTCTTCTCGCACCTTTCATCTTTTGTGCCGAAACCGGCATATAGTTTTTTGGGGGCAACGGAGAGAGTGCTAGTGCACGATGCCGGATTCGAATGGTTGCGAACAACCCCCGGCGCACAGGGGAGAGTGAATGACCGATTATTACGAACTTGCCGAACTGGCCGACAGAATTTTTTCGATCGCCGAGGACGACGTGGAGAAACTAGCGGAGGTGCTCGATACCCTTGATGAGGCGCTCCGGTGGGAGCTTCTCGAATCGGACTTTTTGAACGCCTACCAGGTATTCTACTACCTGTTCCGGGAGACGCCCACCCTTCTGGCCGAGGAACGGCTGATCCTCCAGCCCGCCTCGTCGCTCGGCCGCGGCGCCTTTTTCGAGGAGCGGGGTGTTGCCGAGCTCGTCTTTGCGGTGAAAGACCGGTCGCCGCGCATTCTCGTCACCGACGGCGAGCAGGTGCTGAAGGCGTTCGAAGGCCCATCGGCATATTGCGACGCGGTGGCGTTCGCCGAGGATACGGACTGAGAGGGGGAGCTATTTTCCGGCGGTGATCAGGGATTCGTCCACGCGTGCGGCGACGATCCGCGGCACGCGCCCCCACACGCAGCGCCGGTCGCCGGCGATGATGTGCACCCCCTCGATTGCGGTTCCCTGCAGGGGGGCGAAGAATTCCTCCCGGCACTCCTCGAAGCGGTTGCACAGGGAGGTTGCCCAGGCATCCGCGGCGGCGACATCGCGGGAAAACGCCGTCACCGCATCGGCGGTGCCGAATGAAATCGAGGGCCCGACCGTTGCCGATGAGGTGCAGATCCCGAGGATCTCCTCCTGCGGAGGGACGAGGAAGGCGAGGCGGTTGCTGAAGGGTGAGGTGCCTGCATGAATCCCGATGCGCACCTCCCTGTCGGCGATGAGTGCGATATCCCCTCCGTTGTCCACCACGCCGAACGAAGCGCCTGCGTCCACCATCGCTTCCACGCCCGCCCATGCGATCGTGCCTGCAACCGCGGCCATCGGCCCCACGCCTGCCGGTCCTGCCGCCACTGCCATGCGGCGGATGACCGTGGAGGACGATTGCGGGCTGCAGGGCTCGAATGTCGAGCCGAAAAAAGGGTCGGTTGCCAGAAACCTCTCGAGTTCCTGCCGCGCCGCGATCATCCCCTCTTTCGCCGCGGCAAGATGGCGCTGGTCGTCGGCGAGGAGGGTGGTGATGGTCTGGCGGTACTGGAAGTGCTCCCGTATCATTCGAGGATGGAGAGGGCGTTATGGGGGCACGCGACGACGCACTTGCCGCACAGCACGCACCGCTCCACGTGCAGCTGCAGGTGCCAGTTCTCATCGAGGAAGAAAACATCCTGCGGGCAGACGCTGATGCATGCTCCGCAATCGATGCACTCGTTCTCGTCCCGCACCACCGCATCTTCGAGCACCTTGACGTTCGCGCCGGCCCCCACCATGCTCCTGCAGACGGTCTCTGCAGACTCGGCGGGCACGTCGATCAGCACCTCTCCCGCATGGGAGTCGATATGGGCGCGTTCCACGTTGATGAGCACCCCCGTCTCCTTCACGGTGCGGGCAATGACCGGTTCATGCCCTCCTTTTCGCGAAAAGGTCACCAGGAGTTTCACCGCCTCCACCTCCCGCCGAAGAGTTTGCCGAGGTCGATCGCCGTCAGCATCCCGAGCAGGCGATCCGCGTCATCCACCACGGGAAGGGCGCTGATGTTGTGCTGTTCCAGTTTCCGGGCTGCAATGTCAACCGGTTCGTCCGGGCTGGTCTTGATGACCTTCCGGGTCATGATGTCCCGCACCCGCGGCCCGCTGTCCGGCCTGACCACGGCCTTGGAGATATCGTAGGTGGTGACGATACCCACCAGTTTCCCCTCGCCGTTGAGCACCGGAAGGTGGTTGGTCTCCCCGCGCAGCAGGTTTTTCGCGGCGGTCCTGATCTCCTCGTCTTCGGCGATCGATACCACGTTTTTCTCCATGATCTCCTTCACGCGCGGGGCCTGGGCGGTCTCCCTGATCGGGTGCACCGTGCGGGTCGCATCGAGGGTGCGCGTCGGCATCGAGAGCAGCATCTGCCCGCTCTCGATCCATCGCTTGAGTTCTCCCGCCACGTCGCGTGCCTTGCGAAAGCTCGAGAGCGACGAGGTCCGTATCTCTTCGCCGCCGATCTCGATGAACCCGCTCTTGAGATCCTGATAGGTCACGGTCCTGACCGTGGGCCGGTCCCGCCGCGGCACCCCGTAATCGACGATGGGGGTGCTGATATCCTCGTCACGAACAGCGGTGCTCCGTACCACACCGATGTCGACGACCGGGAGGGGGATGCCGACGCCGACGTACAGGGTCGCCCCGTAGCCGGTGAACGTGGCGGCCCGCAGGAAGTCGTGTGACATCTCCTTCAGATCGCCGGTGGTCATCAGGTTGCCGAACCCCGATCCCGGCGACGACTGGGTTCCTTCACCCACCACCATGCCGCGGGCGCCGCAGAGAAAGATCGGCACCCCGCTTCCGATCACCCGCAGGTGGGGATCGTTTGCGAGGGGGGAGAGCGATCCTGCGCCTGAAAAACTGATATTGCCGCCATGCGGGAGCAGGGTGCCCATGTAGGTGTGGAGCGTGCGCTCGCTGGTGTTCGTGGCGGCCGCATAGCGCTGGAAGGCATTGCGGGGGTTGCACATGATGGCGTGGTTCATGTCCTCGAGATAGAGCTCGGTCGTGATCGTCTTTCTCGGGTAGCAGTCCGTCCCCCGCGAGAGTGCGCGCAGCTCGACCGGACTGCCTGCAACGAGATCCTCGAGCACGTGCGCCCCCCCGTACTCCATGCCCTGTGTATCAGAATCAGAGGCGGCGCCGAGGTAGGCGTCCACCGAAGCGATACCCGCATAGGCCTCCACGTCGTTGAGCCAGATCCGCTCCATGCGGATCGGCGGGTCGGCATGTCCAAAGTTAAAAAAAGCCCCTGACGAACACATGGCCCCGAACGTGCCGGTGGTGACGACGTCAACCTCCTCCAGAGCCCCCTCCTCGCCGAGCTCCTGCACGATATCAGGCATTTCTTCGGCGGAAACGACGCGGGCGTTCCCGTCTCGAATGCGTTCGTTGATCAGGCCGATGGACTTTTGCATACCAGAAATGGTTTTTGGTGCATATTGAATCTAATGGATTATTATTATCAGTAATATTTATTCCTCGAATGAATTTTTATTCTTCTGCATTCGGAGGAGATACTGTCAGAATGCCCCTCCATTGTAGTTGTTTTTGCCCCGTGCATCGTGCGGCACGCACAGACCGCCCCTGGCATCCGGCGAGAGGAGGGTGCGGGCGGGCGGGTCCGGCCTGGATGCCACGGCACGGTGCATTCGATGCAATAGTGTTATGGGGGAAGGGGAATCGTAAACTTATCATGCAAACGGCCGCGGCGCAGCGTGGAATGCATGCCGTATGCGGAATGCATCCGTGCGTTCCGCTGCCGCGTCGGCCGAACGATGGGTGGAATCATGCATATTGATCAGTTCATTCACGCCATGGAGGAGATCGCCCCGGGCGATCTTGCCGAGGAGTACGACGAGGGGAGGATCGGGCTGGTCGTCGAGGGGACCCGCGAGATCGGGACGGTGGTGTGTGCGCTTGACGCAACGCCGCGGGTCGTGGAGGCTGCAATCTCATCGGGTGCCGATATGCTGGTGGTGCACCACACCCCCCTCTGGCACCCGGTCACCCGGATCGAGGGGAGATGTGCGGCGCTGCTGCGCCGTCTCCTGTCCACCGATACCAACGTCTATGTCATGCACTCGAATTTCGACCGCGCTGCGGGTGGCATCAACGACGCTCTCGCAGGCCTGCTGGACCTGCGGGATGTGGAGCACATGACGCTGGGGGTGGTGGGCGCCTGTAAAATCTCCCGCGACGAGATCGTCCGCCGCCTCGGCGCCGGTGTGCGGGTCTATGGCACCCTCGAGACACCCGAAAGGCTCGCGGTCGTGGGGGGGAGCGGGTTCGACCCCGACCTCATCGACGAGGCTGCAGATCGGGGGGCGGATGCATTTCTCTCGTCGGAACTCAAACACAGCGTCGCCCTCGCCTCGCCCCTCCCGCTCATCGAGTCCACCCACTATGCGCTGGAATCCCCGGGTATGCGCCAGCTTGCGAAGCGCATGGGCTGGGAGTTCATCCCCGACCCCCCGCGGATGGTCACCCTGCAATGAAGGATTTCTGGGATCGCCTGCGCCAGAGAGGCTGCCTGACTGCCGACGCGAGGCGGCGCATCGAGGAGGTCTTTGGCGAGCGCGGCAGGAAGGCCCTGCGTGCGGTCGACGAGGGTCGCGTCAAGCGGTACCTGGACTTTTTCGTGGTGGTCGGGCAGAGCGACGAATACGTTGTCGAGGAGGATTTCTGTACCTGCAGCGACTTCGTGTACAGGAGCAGGAACTGCTGGCATATCCTTGCGGTCAGGATTGCCGAGGCGACCGGGGAATATGAAAACTACCCTCTCTGGTACCAGGATACGTGGTCAAAGAGAGTGGTATAGTAACCATTTATATCGTTCACGCAAGTACAGTACAGCAGAAGAACGTGGTTTTCCATGCTCGAGGAAGAATACCAGCTTGATTATTTTCATTCGCAAGGTCTTGTACGGAAAATTTGTAAAAAATGCGGATCGGCGTTCTGGACCCGCGACCCGAACCGTGAACTGTGCGGCGACGCACCGTGCGAGCCCTACTCGTTTATCGGGCATCCCGTGTTCACCCCGCATACGACCGAGGAGATGCGGGAGGCCTTCCTTTCTTTTTTCGAGCGCCATGACCACGCGCGCATCGAGCGCTATCCTGTTGCCGCACGGTGGCGGGACGATATCTATCTTACCATCGCCTCGATTGCGGATTTCCAGCCCTTTGTGACCGGCGGAGAGGTGCCGCCACCGGCGAACCCGCTCACCATCTCGCAGCCCTGTATCCGCCTCAATGATCTCGATTCCGTGGGGCGCTCCGGCAGGCACCTGACGACATTTGAGATGATGGCCCACCACGCCTTCAACTACCCTGACGAGGAGATCTACTGGAAGGACCGGACGGTGGAACTCTGCGACGAATTTCTGGCATCCATCGGCGGGGACCTCAATGCCGTTACCTACAAGGAGCATCCCTGGATCGGGGGCGGCAACGCCGGGCCGAGTGTCGAGGTCATCATCGGCGGTCTTGAAGTTGCCACGCTGGTGTTCATGAGCCTGGGCAAAAAGCCCACGGCGCACGAACCGGTGGACCTGGACGGTGCCCCCTACTACCCGATGGACATCCGGATCGTGGATACGGGATACGGGCTCGAGCGCCTTGTCTGGGCGTCCCGCGGCTCGCCCACCATCTATGACGCGGTGCTGCCGGAGATGGTGAGCAGGCTGATGTCCTCCGCGGGCCTCGAGGAACTGCTGGAAAAATCCGAATATACCAAGATCCTCGCACTGAACGCCAAGTATGCGGGGCTCATGGATATCCACGGGTCGAGCCTCTATACTCTGCGAAAAAAGGTTGCCGCGAGCATCGGGGTGTCGATGGAGAAGCTGCAGAAGATGATTTCGCCCATCGAGAAGGTCTATGCCATCGCCGACCACACCCGCTGCCTTGCCTACATGCTGGGGGACTGCATCGTGCCCTCGAATGCCCATGAAGGCTACCTCGCGCGTCTCGTGCTCCGGCGGACGCTTCGCATGATGCAGGAACTGGATCTCGAGGACAACCTTGCCGACCTCAT
Organism: Methanoculleus sp.; assembly: GCA_011048835.1. Classification (GTDB taxonomy): domain Archaea; phylum Halobacteriota; class Methanomicrobia; order Methanomicrobiales; family Methanomicrobiaceae; genus DSDF01. Next base: position 16,583 of record DSDF01000103.1, read on the forward strand.
CGAGATGCAGATGGATATCATCGGCATCGATTCGTTCGAGCAGGAACCCGGCGTCGTGCGGGAGATCGTGGACAATGAAGTCGCGAAGTATGCCCAGACGATGGAGCGGGGCACGCGCATCGTCCAGAAAATTGCCCGCGCCTACAAAAAGAAGAGCGAGCGGGTCCCCCTCTCCGAACTGATCACGCTGTACGACTCTCACGGCATCCCGCCGGAAATCGTCAGGGATGTGGCGGCGGAGGAGGGCGCGGTGGTCGATCTTCCCGACGACTTCTACTCGCACATCGCGGATGTCCATTCGGAGTCGGAGACTGCGGCGGAAGCCGACGATGAGCATGCCCCGCTCAAAGAGCGTATCCGGTCCCTCCCAGCGACCAAGAAGCTGTACTACGAGCAGCCCTGCGAGATCGAGTTCGAGGCGATGGTGCTGGACTATTTCGACGGCTACGCAGTGCTCGACCAGACGCTCCTGTACCCGGAAGGCGGCGGCCAGCCTTCGGACACCGGGACGCTGGTCACCGAGGACTCCATGGTGCGCATCGAGCACACGTTCAGGATCGGCGATGTGATCCTGCACCAGATCCGGGGTGGCGCGCTGAAACGGGGCGAACGCGTCAAGGGAATGGTGGACGAGGAACGCCGGTGGTCCATGATGCGCCACCATACCGCAACCCATGTCCTCCTCCACGCGGCGCGTGACATCCTCGGGCGCCACGTGCACCAGGCGGGCGCGCAGAAAGGCAGCGAGAGCTCGAGGCTTGATATCCGTCACTACAAGCACATCTCTTCCGAGGAACTGCGCAGGATCGAGATCGAGGCAAACCGCATGGTGCTCGCCGACATGCCGGTCTACATCAAGTGGGAGGACCGGACCCGGGCGGAACAGAAATACGGCTTCGATCTCTACCAGGGCGGGGTCCCGCCGGGACGCGAAATCCGCGTGGTGAAGGTCTGCGGCGACGTGCAGGCCTGCGCCGGGACGCACTGCCGGTGCACGGGCGAGATCGGCCCCATCAAGATCATCAGGGTCGAACATGTGCAGGACGGCATCGAACGCCTCGAATTTGCCGCCGGTACGGCAGCGATCTACTATATGCAGCACGTGGAGCAGATCCTCAGCCAGGCGGCATCCACGCTCTCGGTCCAGCGCGAAAACCTCCCCCAGACCGTGGAGCGCTTCTTCAACGAATGGAAGGACCAGAAGAAGGAGATTGAACGGCTCCAGAACAAGCTGGTCGAACTGGAGATGGCGCAGCTGGTCGTCGACCGCGTGGGCGAAATCCCCGTTGCGGTGCAGGCGGTGGACGCATCACCCCGCGAACTGGTCTCCCTTGCAACCCGCGTCTCGGCGGAGGGCGGCGTGGCATTGCTCGCCGGCGGCAACGAACGCGTGCACGTTGTGGTCGCATCAGGCTCGGATGCGGTGAACGCCGGCGAGATCGTCAGGGAAGTGTGCACGCTGCTCGGCGGCAAGGGCGGAGGGAAGGCCGACCTCGCGCAGGGAGGCGGGGCAGAGAAGGAGCACCTCGACGAGGCACTCGCCGCGGGACGTTCTGCAATCATGGCACTGCTCAATGACTGAGGAAGTGGTGATCCTTGAGCCCGGCGATGAACGGGCGAAAAAAATTGCCCGGGCGATGGCGAGCAAGACGGCCAGCGATATCCTTGCGTTCATGAAGGGAGGCGAGTATTCGTCCTCCCAGATCTCCGAGGCGCTTTCGCTTCCCATCACCACGGTGACCTATCACCTCGACAACCTGGGCAGCGCGGGCATCATCGATGTCGTACGGACGCGCTGGAGCGAAAAAGGGCGGGAGATGAAGATCTACGGGCTTCGCGATCAGCTCGTCATCGTGAGCCCCGCAACAAAGGATATCCGCTCGATCCTGCTCAAGTACGCGTCCCTGTTTGCGATCCTGATCGTTGCCTCCTTCATGATGGTGGCGGTCGCCCCCCTGATCGGATCGGAAGGGCTGCTGCCGGGCGCACATGACCTTGAAAAGACCCTGCAAAGCCCGCCTCCCGAATTCAATATCGCCCAGGAGAACGGTGCGCTGCGTACTCCGGGCGGCGGCGGGTTCGCATTGCCGATCCATGACCTCGTTCTGGCATTCTTCTCGGGCGGGTGCCTGATCCTGCTGCTGTTGATCGCCTATGAGCTCTATCTCTACCGCAGGAAATAGCAGGCGGAGCATACGCGGGGAATGACCGGCCCTGCCTCTCCTCTTTTTGAAAAGCCGGGCGCTGCCGGGATCTTGGGGGAGTCAGAGCATCCCGATGAAGTTTTCAAGGATTTTGAGTCCCACTGCGCCGCTCTTTTCCGGGTGGAACTGCACCCCGAAGGCATTGCCGTTCTCCAATGATGAAGCGAACGGGCAGATGTACGAGGTCGTTGAGGCGCGGTATGCGGGTGCGGTGTCGGCATAGTAGGAATGCACGAAATATACGTAACTTTCCTGCGGGATCGCGTCAAAAAGGGGGGATTTGGTGTTGATGCGTATGGTGTTCCATCCCATGTGGGGCACCTTGAAGCCTTCCACCTTCGGGAACCGCCGGACCGTTCCCGGGACGAGGCCGAGGCCCCGGTGCATGCCGTGCTCCTCGCTCCACTCCATGAGCATCTGCATCCCCAGACAGATCCCGAGCACCGGAGCATCCCTGACATAGGCGATCAGCGTATCCTGGATCGTCCGCAGCTGCTCCATGCCCTGCGAGAATGCTCCCACGCCGGGAAGCACGATGCCATCGGCAGAGGAGGCTGTTTCGATATCGGCGGTGATCAACGCGTGCGCTCCCGAACATTCGAGGCCCCGCATCACGCTGCGCAGGTTTCCCAGCCCGTAATCAAGAATAGCTACTGTCTTCATCGGCTGATTCTCCGATACGTCGCCATAATCCCTTCTCTATCCATTCGCCGGGAAGATCGTGTGCTGTTTGCCACCAGACGAGCCTCGCCTGCCAGTCTGCCCAGAGGTCGGGAAACTCCTCGCGAATTGTCGCAAACACCGCCATGTCGCTCGAGGGGCACAGGTAGCACCCGATCCTGTCGATCCGCTGCTCGTACAGCGCATTGTAGGGGGCGTGCTCGCGGAACAGGTAGAGCCAGACATGCAGGGCGGTCCAGTGCTGGATCGGTGCGGCGGACAGCTGGCAGCCGACCACGCCGTTTCTCCATACCCGCGGGCTGTTTTTTCGTGCAAACGATTCGTACTTGCGCTGCCCGATAAACGAGAGGCATTCGCCCCACTGCTCCGTGATGAGATCGCGCACCGGGAGCAGTTTGCATGCCTTGCAGCACCACCGCTTATCGACGGCAGGAGGGCCTTCCCGCGCAAAAGCTTCCCAGAAGGCGTCCGCGCTGCCCGTGCGGATCACCTCGAGCCCGTACGCCGATGCGACCTCCTCGATATTCCGATAGGTCTCAGCAAACTCAAGCCCCGTATCCGCAAAGAGCAGGGGGATATCGCCAATTGCCTTGCGGACGATGAGGAGGGTTGCAAGGCTGTCTTTGCCCCCCGAATAGGATACATTTGCCGGGAGGGGGTTTTTTGCCGCCACATCGCACACGAAACGGACAGCCTCCGCCTCGACGCGGTCGAGAATGGTGCGGTTTGCCTCCACCGCATCGTCCCATGACGCCCTCCCGGGGATGCAGAGGGACGGGACATTTTTTCGGGTGCGGACGATCATGCCCCGCTGCATGGTGCGCGCGTCTTCGGTGCCGGCTTTTGCCCTGCCCACGCCGACGCACTGCCCGTCCTCATCGAAGATGAAGACCTCGTCGCCCTCGCCTATCCCGTCGTCCATCCCGACAAGCCCGGGCGCAAGCACGCTCGACCCCTGCCGGATCGATTCGACTGCGCCGCGATCGACGATCACACGCTGTTTCGATGGCTGCATGAACGCTGCCGCGGCACGCCGCGGGATGGGTTCCCAGCGCTCCTCATCGGCGATATAGCGGATGGCGCTGACCACGCTTCCGCCCAGGATGATCTCCTCCATGCGGTCGGCGTCGGGAATTTTGTTTAAGAGGACGAGATGCCCATCCGGGATGAGACCGGATCCGAAATACTCGCCCCATATCGCATTGATGTGCCTGATATCCGCATCAAACGCCGGGCGGATGTCTCCCGGCGGGGTGATGGGAACCGGTCTCGTTTCGGCGCCACAGGCGCAGCGGCTGCCCAGCACGGGCACGTGGCAGTGATCGCACCAGTGAAGGGCCAGTTTCCCGAGGTATGAACGGCGCATAGTAGTAAGTACAGTGCATGCCGGGCGGATAAATAATGCGTGAAACGGGCATCGACGTATCGCGGCACGGGGCCCGCACCGCCCCCCTCCCGCAGGGGGGGCAGTTCAAAAGGTATATCTTTCCCGCTTGTTCATAATTAATCATGTAGAATGCGGCGAATAATGTGTACCTATCAAAACATTATTCGCTGTTCCACATAGATCTCGTTTGATTCTACTTGTACCGTAACGAGGAGGACGAAATGGGTGTGTTTCAGGTGATGCAATGATCGCGTTTTTGGTAACCGCACTGTTTGCATATCTCGTCTACCTGGTGCTCACGGCCGGAAGCGGAACGATCGGCCTGTGGTCCCAGGCGGAATTGATTGCAGGCGGTGGAATCAGTCTTGTCGTTGCTGCCATTTCTCGCAAATTTTTCTGCAGGACGGGTGAATACCGGATGGCGAATCCCCTGCGCTGGGTGCTGCTCGTGGCATATGCGGCGGTACCGTTCTTCATCGAGATGGCGCGGGCGAATATCGATGTTGCGTATCGTGTGATAACCGGAAAGATACGGCCGGGGATCGTGAAGCTCTCGACGGGACTGGAGACGGACTTCGGGGTGCTTTTGCTGGCAAACTCCATCACGCTGACGCCGGGGACGCTCACGGTGGGTGTCGATGAGGAGACCAACGATCTCTACGTGCACATGATCAACATCGGGATGGGAACTGAAACGAAGGAATCCTTTGAGCCGGACGATGTGTTCGCCCTCTTCCAGTTCCCCGAATGGATCAGGAGAATTGCCGAATGACGGAGGTGTGGTTTGTCGCGGTCGCCGTGCTCGGCGCCCTGATCGTGCTCACCCTGGTGCGTCTGCTGATCGGGCCGACCGCTCCCGACCGCGTGGTGGCGCTCGACACCGTCAACACCCTCACCGTGGCGTCGATGATCGTGCTCAGCGTGGCATACAAGCAGACGGTGTTCGTCGACGTGGCGATCGTCTACGCACTGCTCTCGTTCGTGGGCACGCTGTATATCGCCAAGTACCTGGGGGGTGAGATGAGCGCATGATCGCCGATACGATCATCATGGTCTGCCTTGGCATCGGGCTGCTCTTCAACGCGCTCGGTGTGCTCGGCATCCTCCGGTTCCCGGACGTCTACACGAGGCTTCACGCCGAGACGAAGACGACGACGTTCGGGACGATCTTCATCTCCCTCGCGGTGATCGTCTACGGCGCCGCCCGGGTCATGGAGGGCGAGACCGGGACGTATCTCACGCTGTCCGTGCACACGTTCGTCGCACTGCTGGCGCTGGCATTCACCAACGCCACCGGGGCGCACGCCATCGCCCGGGCGGCGCACCGCAGCGGACAGGTTCCCAAACCCGCCGTGGTCGACCGCCTGCAGGAGGTGCGCGAATGATAGAGCTCGTCGTGCACGCGGCAGTGCTCGTCGGCCTGATATGTGCGGCACTGCTGGTCATCCATTTCAGGGACCTCCTTTCGGCGGCGATTGCGTTTGGCATTTTCAGCTTCCTGCTGTCCCTGGAATTCTACATCCTGCAGGCCCCCGACGTGGCCATCGCGGAAGCGGGCATCGGTGCGGGGCTCACCACGGCGATCTTCATCGTGGCGATACGGGGCACCCGGCGAATGGAGGAGGTGAAAGAGTGAAGAATCTGGTCATTGGCGCAACCGTGCTCATCCTGTCCCTCGGCATACTGTATGCAGGGGTGGGCCTTGAATTCGGGGCTCCGCCCTTCACCGATATGGACGATTATTTTGTCAGTCACGGACAGGAACAGACCGGCGGCAACAACATTGTCACCGACATCGTGTTCGATTTCAGGGGATTCGATACGTTAGGCGAGGCCACGGTGCTCTTCACCGCGGTGCTCGGTGCCGGTCTCGCATTCAGGAAGCGAAGGGAGGATGAAGACTATGAATATGAGTAAAATCGTCAGGTCGGCGGCAAACCTGCTCTTCCCGTTCATCCTTGTCTTCGGGTTCTACATCGTCCTCCACGGCCACCTCACCCCCGGCGGCGGGTTCCAGGGCGGCGCGGTGATCGCGACGGGGTTCGTGCTCATGTTCGTGGCGTACTCCTATGACTTCATCACCGGGCGCATCGGGGCGGAATCGCTCCATACCACCGAGACGATCGGGCTTGTGCTCTTCATCGTCACCGCCCTCGTCGCCATCGTGTTCGGGGTGACGTTCTTTACCAACTGGATGCTCGATGTCGGCCCGGTCCTGAACAATCCGGTAGCCTTCGGCCCCAATCCGGGGGATCTCAATACCGCAGGCTTCATTCCGGTCATGAACCTTGCCGTCGGCATCGAAGTGCTCGGAGCGCTGTCGGTGATCGTGCTCTACATGCTGTCCGGAACAAAGGAGGAAATCTGATGTTTTTCAATCTCCCGTTCATTGTGGCGGCGCTGCTCGTGATCCTCGGCATTACCACGATGCTGATCAAGCGCAACCTCATCAAGATGATCATGGGGCTGGCGCTGGTGGAGGCAGGCGTCAACCTGCTGCTCGTATCCATCGGCTACCGTGCAGGAGGTATCGCCCCGATCTTTACCAGCGCTCCCGACGGGGTGATGGTGATGCCGACCGTGCAGGCGATGACGCTCACCAATATCGTCATCGGGATCGCCACGACGGCGCTCCTGCTCTCGTTTGTGATGGTAATCTACCGGATGTACGGCACTGCGAACGCTGAAAAAGTGAGGAAGTTGAGAGGATGATGCAGGAATTACTTCTCCAGAACCTGCCGGCACTGCTGCTCGCCGTGCCGATGCTCGGCGCGTTTGTCACACCCCTCATCGGCAGGGCGAGCGGAGGCGCACGGAATCTCTGGGCTGTGGCGGTCATGCTGGCGACGCTTGCCGTCGCCGTCCTCCTCACCGCGCAGGTCCTCTCCTCGGGAACGGTGGTCTACACCTTCGGCGCCGCTGCGCCGGATCTCACCGTGCCCGCCGATTCGGGGGGCATACCCATCCGGATCATCTTCGCGGTGGACGCAATGGGCGCGTTCATGGCCCTCGCCGCCTCCCTCGTCGGTCTCGGCGTCATGCTCTACTCGCTCGCCAGCGCAACGCGGAGCACGGGGCAGAACGGGTACTATGCCCTGCTCCTGCTCCTCGTTGTGGGCATTCTCGGCATGGTCTGCACGGGCGATATGTTCAACTTCTTCGTCTTCTTAGAGATCAACTCCCTTGCAGGTGCGGCGCTCGTCGCCTCACGGGTCGATAAGGGGGTGGCGGTCGAGGCGGGCCTGAAGTATGCGGTGCTCTCCACCCTCGGGGGGCTGCTCGTCCTCTTCGCCATCGCCCTTCTCTACGGGCAGTATGGCGCCCTCAATATCGCCGTGATCGCCAGCAGGATGCTGTTTACCCCGCTCGACCAGATCGCTCTCGTGATGCTGCTCGTGGCGCTTGCCATGAAGGCGGGTGCCGTGCCCATGCATTTCTGGACGCCGGACGCCTACTCGATGGCACCCTCGTCCATCACCGCCCTTCTGGTGGTGGCGAGCCAGGCGAGCCTGTACGGGGTATTCAGGGTGGTGTTCACCCTCTACGGTCTTACGCTGGATTACGCGACCATCGGCTGGATCATCATCATCCTCGGTGTGCTCTCCATGTTCGTGGGGGTGACGATGGCCATCCCGCAAAAGGACGTCAAACGGCTCATGGCCTACCACGCCGTCTCGCAGACGGGCTACATGCTCCTCGGCGTCGGTGTGGGGCTTGCCGTGCTGGGCAACCAGCAGCTGCTCGACACCTACGGCGTGATCGCAATGGAAGGCGGCATCTTCCACATCATCAACCACGCCATGTACAAGGGGCTGCTCTTTCTGACCGCAGGCGCTATCTTCTACCGGACGGGAACCCGCAACCTCAACCAGCTCGGCGGGCTCGGCCATTCGATGAAATGGACGATGGTCTTTTTCATTATCGGTGCGCTGGCGATTGCAGGTATCCCACCCTTTAATGGGTTTGCCTCCAAACTGATGATCTACGAATCGGTGTTCCTTTTCAACCCGCTTCTCGCAATCATCGCCATGGTCGTCAGTATCCTCACCCTGGCCTCGTTCGTGAAGGTGTTCCACTCCATCTTCATGGGCCCCCGCCTTCCCGAGTACGCCGACGTCAGGGAAGTGCCTGCGCCGATGATTATCGGAATGGCGCTGCTCTCGCTTCTTGTCATCCTGTTCGGGGTGTTCCCCCAGGAAGTGGTGGACCTCCTGATCACCCCTGCGGCAGGAGCGCTGATCGACCAGGGCGGCTATATCGCCTCGGTGCTGGGAGGTGCCTAGGATGCTGGACGCGTATACCCTGCAGACGGGAACCGGGTTCTGGGATCCCGTCGTCTGGATCGTCGTCTTTCTGGTTGCCTTCCTGATCGCTCTCGCCATCTGGCTGCTCGGCGAGAAGGAGTACCCCCGCGATACGCAGGCGGTCAAACCCTTCCTCTCGGGCAACGTGGAGCCGGAGAAGGCTGACGTCCATATGCGTGCCGGAAACCTGTACTGGGGGTTCACGGAGGCGATGAAGGGCTACTACTCCCGCCTCGTGCCCCTGCACACGGGCGTGCTCAACGACTATGTGCTCTGGTTCCTCGGGGTGATGGCACTGGTATTCGTGATCGTGGGGGTTGCTGCATGAGACTGACCAAAGCGTTTAACCGTTCGTTGTGGGTGTTCCATCTGAATACCGGTTCCTGCAATGGATGTGATATCGAGATCGTGGCAACGCTCACGCCGCGGTACGACCCCGAGAGGTTCGGGATAAAACTTGTCGGTTCGCCGAAGCATGCGGATGTGCTGCTGGTCAGCGGCCCGGTCACCCGGGCGATGGCCGACCGGGCGCGGCGGGTCTACGAGCAGATGGCCGACCCGAAAGTGGTGATGGGCATCGGAAGCTGCATGTCGGGAGGCGTCTTTTACGACTCATACAACCTTGTGGGGCCGCTGGAGGAGCACATCCCGGTGGACGTCTTCGTCCCGGGCTGCCCCCCGCGCCCCGAGGCGATCATCGACGGTGTGGTGAAGGCCATCGCAAAACTTGAACGGCTGGAGGGAGAGGGCAAATGACACGGATACTACATACCCCCGAGGAGATCGCAGCAGTATTCACTGAAAAATTCGGCGATGCCATCGGCGAGGTCACCATCACGGAATGGGCCGAAGGGGTCAAAAAGACGCCGAACCGGGCCGTCTGGATCAGGATGAGCCGGGATGTCTTCCATGATGCTGTGCAGTGTCTTGTCGATCTCGACTATCCGCACCTCGGGGTCATCTCGGGCGCGGACATCGGCGATGAGATCGAGCTGCTCTACCACATGTGGATCTATTTCGGTGAACGGGGCAGGGAGATCAAGGTCACGCTGGCGGTGTCCCTGCAGAAAAGCGATCTTTCCATTCCCACCATCGCCGACATCATCCCCGGCGCCGTGTATTCGGAGCGGGAAAAACAGGAGATGCTGGGAATCAGGGTGGTCGGCATCCCCGATTCACGGGGTCTTTTCCTGCCGCCCGACTTCCCCGAGGGCGTCTACCCGTGGAGAAAGGACGAGACCGGCATCCGGGAGGATATGGTCAAGGACCTCTGGGCGGTAGGGAGGCCGACCGACAGGCCGGCACCGCCCGTGGCGCCGAAAGAGGAGAAGAAGAAAGATGAGGAGCCCGCTCCTGCCGGAGACACACCGGAGCAGGCCCCGCCGGCGGAGCCCGAAACCGGGGAGGTGAAGAACGATGAGTGAGGATTCAAAGAACAAAGCGACTTTCAATGTTCCCATCGGCCCCGTCCATCCCGCGTTGAAAGAGCCGATCCTCTTCACCTTCAAGATGGACGGAGAGATGGTCGAGGAAGTCGATTTCGCCCCCGGCAAGTGCCACCGGGGCATCGAATGGATGGGGATGCGCAGGAACCCCGTCCAGATCGTGCACCTCACCGACCGCATCTGCGGGATCTGCGGGGTTTCGCACTCGCTTGCCTTTGCGAAAGCGGTGGAGCAGATCGCGGAGATCGAGGTGCCGGAGCGGGCGCACTACGTGCGGGCGATCATCGCCGAGTACGAGCGTATCCAGTCGCACCTGCTGTGGGCGGGCGTCGCGGCCCACGAGCTGGGATTCGACACCCTCTTCTTCCTCGCCTGGCGCGTGCGCGAGGAGTCGATGGATGTCATCGAGTACCTCACCGGCAACCGGGTCAACTACGGCATCATCCAGGTCGGCGGTGTGCGGCGGGACTTCACCGAGGACCAGTTCCCGAGGATCGAGGCGTCCCTGCAATATTACGAGGATATCGCCGGGAAGCTGCTCAATCTCTTCCTCGAGGACAAAACCATCCAGATACGCTGCAAGAACTGCGGCGTGATGTCGAAGAGGGAAGCCCTCGAGCTCTGCACCGTGGGCCCGACCGCACGGGCATCGGGCGTTGCCATGGACGTGCGCTACGACTCGCCCTACGCGGCCTACGGTGATCTCGACTTTGCGCCGGTGCTGCCCCACCAGTACCTCGGGCTCACCAACGGCGACGTCTACGACCGCATCGTGGTCCGCCTGCTGGAGGTCGTGCAGTCGATTGATCTCATTCGCCAGTGCCTCGCGAACATGCCGCCGGGCGAGGTGTTGTGGGAGAAGAAGTACCCCAAGATCCTTGCCGCCTGCAAGAAGGCGACGGGCGAGGCGGTGGGCCGCGTCGAGGCGCCGCGGGGCGAGTGCCTCCACTACGTGCGCATGGACGGCAACCCGAACCCACAGACATGGAAGGTGAAGGCTTCCACCTACAGCAACCAGATGTCATGGCTTAAAATGCTGAAAGGGGAACAGATTGCGGATATCCCCATCGTGGTCGCGTCGATCGATCCCTGTATGTCCTGCACCGACCGGGTGGCGGTGGTGCGGCATGGCCGGACCGATATCCTCACCAAAGCGGACCTGCATCGGTTGTCGGTTGAAAAGACGAGGAGGCTGGCGCAATGGTCGTGATCCTGGGAATCGATCCGGTGTCGGTGATCGGAGGGACCGTTGCGGTGGCGCTCTTCGGCATCCTCGCCGGGCTGGTCTTCATGGGTGTCGAGCGCAAGTTCGCCGCCCACATGCAGGCGAGGATCGGGCCGCCCATCCGCCAGCCCTTCCGTGACGTGGCAAAACTCCTTTCCAAGGACTCAATTGTCCCGGAAAACGCCATCCCGTTGCTGTTCAACATGGCTCCCGTGCTGGCGCTGGCATCGTCCATCGTGATCCTGCTCTATATCCCCCTGGGCGGCTTTCTTCCCGTCCTTGCCGGGTACGGGGACCTCATCCTGGTGATGTACCTGCTCACCGTGCCGGCGCTTGCGCTGGTGGCGGGCGGGTTCGCCTCGGGGTCGCCGTACGCAACCGTCGGGTCCCAGCGTGAGATGGTGACCATGATGTCCTACGAACTGCCGCTGGCAATCGCCGTCATTGCCATCGCATGGCGGCTGGCCGCGGCAGGGATCGCCGATCCCTTCTCGCTGGCCACCATCGCCGGGACCGCAACCGGCATCACCGTCTGGAGCGTGGCAGGACCGCTGGGTATCATCGGCTTTCTGCTGCTGCTCATCGTGCTCGCATGGGTGACGCCGGCGGAGCTCTCCCGGGTCCCCTGCGATACGCCGGAGGCGGAGACCGAGCTCTGCGGCGGTCTGCTGGTGGAATACTCCGGCAGGAACCTTGCCCTGTTCTACCTTGCGCAGGGCGTCAAAACGGTTGCCATGGCGGCGCTTGCCGTGGCGCTCTTCCTGCCCTGGAATATCTCATGGTACGTGGCCCTGAGCCCCAATGCAGCGCTCGTGGCGGATTTCGCCTTTTTCCTGCTCAAACTCATGGCGGTGATCTTCTTCTCCGTCTCGGTGATCAGGGTTGGCATGGCGAGGTTCCGGATCACCCACGTCGTCTCCATCTACTGGGGGTATCTCGGCGGCCTGGGACTGCTGGGGCTGCTCTGTGTGGTCCTTGACGCCTATATCGGAGGAGGTGGTATGCTGTGAGTTTCCTTCCCGCAATTCCCGAGGTTCTCAGGCAGTTTTTGAAGCGGCCTGCGACCAACATATTCCCGGCGAAGTACCTCCCGCCCTCTGTGACGAAATATCTCCAATCGGTGCAGGAAGGAAAAGCCGCGATCCACCCGCCGGTGGAAACGCCCCCCAATTTCAGGGGCAAGATCCTCTACGACCGCGACACCTGCATCGGCTGCAAGCTCTGCATCCGGGTCTGTCCGGCGAACGCGATTGAATTCCTGCCCGAGACCAAGAGAGTGCGCATCTATGTGACCCAGTGCATCTTCTGTTCGCAGTGCAACGATGCCTGCCCGGTGGATGCCCTGCACATGAGCGACGAGTTCCTCCTCGCCGACGAGGACCGGTACTCAGAGAACATGATCGTGGAGTGATCACCCCTCGAATGGTGCTGCGGAAGTCATCGTCTGCAGTGTCCGGGGAAACCTCATCTCCCCCCGAAGAAGACCGGGGGTCAGGGGTTCATCGCCTTCAGGGCCCGGGGAAACCTCATCTCCCCCCGAAGAAGACCGGGGGGTCAGGGGTTCATCGCCTTCAGGGCCCGG
>DSDF01000107.1 GCA_011048835.1 Methanoculleus sp.
AGGCCATTTAAACCTTGCCGAAACGTTCCGGATTTGCGCTGAAATCCGGGCTTCCCTCATCTCCCGGAAGCCGGAACACGCAGGGGGCCGCTCGCGCAGCACCCCGCAGCTCCGAGGTCCTCAGAGATTATATTCATGCGCTTTAATTGATATTAAAGCTTCGTGTGTCCAGAGAACAGCAGACGGGTACCGCCAACCATTCACAGTCACAGATGCACCGGCACAGGAAAATTCCTGCGTAGGGCGAGTGTCATTCGACCATACAACATGGAAGCGCTACAATTTAAAGGTTATCCACTCCGGGTCGGACCACGGGGGTGAGAAGGGATTTGTGTGATGAGAACTGCCGTACTGCGCCTGCAGAATCGGCTGCGTTCGGACGTTCCCCTGTGGGCGCGCATACCGACGGATCGTGTATCCGCGCACGGATCAGGATTCGGACCCGGCACCACGCAGGGTTCCCGACCGATCATGCCAGGACAAGAGAATCCGCACCGGAAAGCATGGCGGCACGACGATGTCACTATTATGTATCCTGATTGGTAATCGTAGGGACTATTCACCCCGAAATGCATCGGCGCGCCACTTTTCGATGGTTAATTCCCCAAAAAACTCATCCTGAAAGAGAACGAGCTTACTCTCGATCATGAGAAAAAGAAGCGGAATATAGGCTTCCCGCAGGTCGCATCCCATCTCCGAGCACAGGTCGTCCAGCGTCACCCGCTTCTCCCGGGCTTCGACCGCCTCAAAGCACCGCATCACGGAATCCGATGCATCCTGAAAATTTTCCTCGTGGGCGATGCCCACGACCTCATCAGCCTCGATAAGAAGGGGCGGGGGCACCACGCGCCTGCGCGTCCGGCGCCGCTCCTCTTTCTCCGCCGTCTTTAACTCCTTGATCAATTCATAGAGAGTGACCGGCTTTTTGCGCTGTTTTTTTCTCCCGATACGGCGTTTTATCTCACGTTCCAGCCGCTCGATCGGTTCGTTGATCCTATCAAGTTCAAATTCACCATCAAAGGCGAAATCATCCCCGTAATCTTCACCCTCGTCCAAGAAATCCTCTTCACCTGCATCGTCCTCCGCTTCAAAATATTCGGATTTCATCCTGAGAAGGGTTGCGGCAAAGAAGAGCGTCCTGCCCGAAATGCGGAGATCGAGCTCCCGCATCCGTTCGAGTTCCTCTAAAAACCGGTCGGTGACCTCAACGATATCAATATTCCAGGGATCGATCTCTCCCCGCTCCGCCATGGCCACCAGGATTTCCACCGGTTCCTCATGCATTGCTCTTGACACCGGTAACATACGTCGATTTATCGGGCCTGAGGGTGACGCCCATAATCCTGTCCGCACGCTCGATCGTCGGCCTCCTGAGTGAGACAATGATCGACTGCGCGTCTGCCGAGAGTTCCTTGATAAGGGTCGCAATCCGCTCCACATTCGTGGCATCCAGAAACATGTCGATCTCATCGAGTGCGTAAAAGGGCGCAGGCATGTACTGCTGGATGGAAAAGATGAATGCCAGGGTCGTCAGCGACTTCTCTCCGCCCGAGAGCGAGGAGAGGAGATGGACTTTCTTGTCACGCGGCTGCACGGCAAAGGTCAATCCGCCGCTGAAAGGATCCTCCTCATTATCGAGCACCAGCCTGCCGCTGCCGCTGGTCAGTCGTGCGAAAATCTTTTTGAAGTTCTCGTCGATCGCGGTATATGCCTCCATAAAGGCATCATATTTCATGCGTTCGAACTTCTCGATGCGCTCGAGCAGCGTCGTCCTCTCTTTCGAAAGGATCTCTTTTTTCTCGGTCCGATCGGAGACACGCTGGCACACACGGTCATACTCTTCGATAGCCAGCATATTCACCGCACCCAGTTTGCGGATCTCACCGTCCGCTTCCGTCATCCCCGCATCGATCTCGGTGAGGGAGAGATCGGTCTGCGCGTCCCCCACCTCTTTTTGGAGGTGCGCGATCTCATCCGCGAGAGCCTGCGCTCTCTCCTGCAATGCCCCGATCTGCAGGCGCACGCGCTCGGCTTCCCCGTCAAGCTCGATGATGCCATGATCGATTCCCTTGAGATCTTCCGCCCGCCGGTCACGGGTATTCCGGAGTTCTGTCAGTTCTTTCGAGAACTCCAGCTGTTGTTGCTCGAGATCCGCAATTTTTTTCGTATTTTCCTCGATACGCGTGTGGGCAGCGGAGATCGCCTCGTCGAGTGCCGCGTTTTTCTCGCCGATACGCTTCCGCTCCTCCTCCAGCTCCTCAATACGCTTTGAAAAATACTGCCGTTCTCGCTGCATATCGGTGATGTCGGCGTCTTTGTTCCGCAGTCGCCGCTCATTCTCGTCAACTTCCTTGCGCAGGCGCTCCAGTTGCTCGGTGAGGGCGGGGATCTCCGTATCATCGAGCTTTCGTTTGAGAGCATCGATCTCGCTGGTGAGAACGGCAAGATCTCTGGATACCGTCTCCAGCTGCTCCTCGATCCGGGCAAGCTGCTCACCCCCCTCGCGCACTTCGTCTCGCATAGCCTCGAGAGAGGCATGGATTTCTGCCTTCTCGCCCTCGAGGTCCGCCATACGTCGTCCATACTCCTCGCGAAGCATTGCGTACCGGGCACGCTGTTCTTCGAGTCCTGAACGCTGCCTGCGACCCTCCTCCCCCGCCTCGGTGAGCCGGGCGATTGCGCTCTCCAGATCAGACGCCTCGGCCTCAAGGCCGGCGATCTCCATACGTACACGGGAAATTTCCTCATCCGCAGCGACCCCGAACCCGATGTTCCGTTTCTGCTGCGATGAACCTCCCGTCATGGCGCCGCTCTTTTCCACCAGGTCTCCTTCCAGCGTCACCATGCGGAACTTGCCCATTTTCCTGCGGGCTCGATCGAGCGTATCGATCACCACCGTGCCCGCAAAAACAAGCGCAAACGCCTTCTCGAACATGGGATCGAACTCCAGCAGGTTCACCGCGTAATCGACGACCTCGCCGTCCCGCAGGGGGCCCAGAGAGGGGACATTCAACTTGTTCAGCGGCAAAAAGGTCATTCTTCCGAGACGGTTCGCTTTCAGGTAGGCGATTGCCCCGGCGGCGACGGAGTCGTTTTCCACCACCACATGGTTGAGACGGTTTCCGGCCGCCGTATTCAGTGCGACCGCATATTCAGGGGGCGCACGACCCAGCTGGGCGATGGTACCGTAGACGCCCTCCATTCCGAGCACCGCTTCGAGGGCGCGCCCGCCGGCAGCTCCGCTCGCCTGATTCTGCGCCTCAAGGCGCATCAGTTCCTGCTCTTTCGAGCGGCTCTCTTTTTTCAGCTTTTCGAGCGATGAACGGTGCGCAAGAAGGTTGCTTTCGGTCCGAGAAAGGGCTATTTCAAGCGCCGCTTTCTCCTCGTCGACCCTGGCGCTGCATCGTCCATATTCCGCACACTGGCCCTCTTTCTCCGCATACTCAGCGGAGATCTGAGAAAACCTCGCCTCCAGCCGTTCCCGTTCGGAGGTGCGTATACGGCTTTTTTCGATGAGGATATCCTGCTGGTGCAGCAGATCGGCGCGCACCGCCCGGGTTTTATCCGCGCGCTCCATGAAAGAGAAGAGCTCCTCTTTCGCACCGGAGATTTTTTCGCTCTCCTTCTGCAGGCGCGTATCCACCGATTCCTTCTCGGCCCGCAACGTTGCGATCTCCATTGCCAGATTCGACCGGTCGATGGTGAGATTCCGGATACTTTCCGCGCATTCCCCGACGCGCGTCTCTGCCCGGCGGGCATCCATGTACACGCGGTTGATTGCCTCAAGGTTGGAGTCCTTCTCCTGCCGGTCGCGTGCCATCGACTGTTCGGTAAGGCGGATATCCCCCTTTGTCTCTTCGATACTCGAAATAAGCCGGCGGTACTCGGTGCCGCTCTTTTCCTCGATTTCAAAATCAATGGCCGAGATCTCTTCCTGCAGGGTGCATTTATCTCGTTCAAACGAACGTCGCCGGTCGGCGATCCCTTCCAGCTCACGCTGCTGCTGGCCGATCATCTGGAACAGCTGCGCATGATCACGCTCATATTCTCGGAGCTGAGCCGCAGACCGGCATCCGCGGAAAAATTCAAGTCTGTCCTGCCAGTGCCGGTATTTAAGCGCCTGTTCTCGCTCGGAAGCCAGCTCCTCGAGCCGGAGGGAGAGTTCACGCAGGAGGAGCTCTTCGCGCTCGATCCGTTCACGCACCACTTCCAGCTCGCCGAGTGCCTGTTCCTTTTTTTTGTCGAATTCAGCGACGCCGGCGATTTCATCGATGATACGCCTGCGCTCTCCGTCGCTCATTTCCATGATGCGGGTGATGTCCCCCTGCATCACCACGTTGTAGCCTTCGGGTTTGATCCCGTACCTGTTCAGGAACTCCAGCACATCGCTCTGTTTGCAGAGGCGATCGTTGAGATAGTTATAACTGTAGTAGCCGCGGGCGGTTCGTTTGATCTTTCGTCTGATATTGGTGCCGTCAGAAAAGGTGATGGCTACCTCCGCGGTGTTTTTCCCGCTGTTCAGGTTGATCAGATCGGTCAGCTTTTCCGCGCGCAGGCCGCGCGCGCCGGAAAGGGCGAGACAAAAAAGAATGCTGTCGATAATATTGCTTTTCCCAGAGCCATTGGGGCCAGAAATTACGGTAAAACCCTCAAAAACGGGAATCCGGGTCTTTTTACTGAAAGATTTGAAATTGTCTATTTCCAGCTGGGTGATATACAAGGACCAGGCTCCCTTTGTGTTTCGTGATACGGTAATCAGGATTTTTCTTCATCTTCGGCGTAGATGAGCGGAGCTTTCGAGCCGCGTTCCCCTTTGACTTCACTTTTTCCGATAATAATCTTACCTGAAGAGGGGCGCCCCGCATTCTTTTGCGGTATTCCGGGCCGGTTGGTGGCAATGATCATATCATCGGCATGCCGCTGTTCGGGCTTGAGGGTCCCGTCCGCCTGCATGATCAGCACCGTGTTGTCCTTTTCGTTCCGTGCAGGCACAGGAGCGCTCTCCGGATCAGCCGCATCCTCGGGTGCCGCTGGCACCGTCGTCTCCGGTTTTGTCTGCGGTGGCTGCGGGGCCGCAGGTTTGGGTGCTGGCCTGACAGTCGGTACCGGAGTGGGCGGTTGCCTCTCCCTCAGTTCGCGCTCCTCTTGCACACGCACGAGTTTTCTGACCACAGATTTGAGATCGAGCAGCTCTTCGGTGAGCCCTTTGATCATGCTTTCCATTTCAACGACCTTCATTTCAAGATCTTTCATTTTCGGTAGCTCCTGTGGTGTCTGCTGTGTTTCCGATGTCAATCTTTCAATCTCCTGATCCCGTTCTCTCAGCTGGTGTTCAAGATTTCGGATTATTCCGTCTTTCTGCGCCATTGATGATCCCCCTGTATTCTGGCCTGACCATAGAGTGACAGTATGATATTGCACCGTGCTCGGTGAAAAAAGATTTGTTTTGCACGCAGGAGAGGAATACGCCGAAGAATCGAAAATATATCAAAACAAAATATAATATGCAGCGATTCTCGAGAAAACGTGCGCAGATTATCCCGGCAAGAAAAGATATTACCTGATCACGACAACCTTTTTGGCATATGTCGTATCTGGCCGACCACGATCCAGAAATCGCAGAAATCATTGAACAGGAACGCCTCCGTCAAATAAACGGGCTCGAACTCATTGCATCGGAAAACGTTGTCAGCAAAGGAGTGCTGGAAGCAGTCGGTTCGATCATGACAAACAAATATGCGGAAGGCTACCCTGGCAAGCGATACTATGGAGGGTGTCAATTTCATGATATTGTTGAAAATACCGCACGAGACCGCCTCTGCGAACTTTTTGGCGCAGAACACGCAAATGTACAGCCCCATTCGGGAAGCCAGGCCAATCAGGCAGTGTACATGGCCTACCTGAAGCACAGGGATGTGATAATGAGCCAGGATCTTGCGCAGGGAGGCCACCTTTCCCATGGATCGCCGGTGAATATTACTGGCAAGTGGTATACGATCTCGCATTACGGGGTCGACTCCGAGACAGAGATGCTTGACTATGGCGCCATCGAGGAACAGGCGCGCAAAGAAAAACCGAAGTTGATCGTCTGCGGCGCAAGTGCGTACCCGCGTGAGATCGATTTTAGGGCATTTCAGGAGATTGCCGAAAGCGTGGGTGCGCTCTGCATGGCTGACATCGCCCATATCGCCGGATTATGCGCGACCGGGATTCACAACTCACCCGTGGGGGTCGTGAACTTCACCACCACCACCACGCATAAAACACTGCGCGGCCCCCGCGGCGGCGCCATCATGTGCAACGAGGAATATGCGGCGGATATCGACCGTTCAATCTTTCCCGGGATGCAGGGGGGCCCCCTCATGCACATCATCACGGGCAAGGCGGTCTGCTTCAAGGAGGCAATGCACCCCTCGTTTACCGACTACTGCAGGCAGATCGTGAAGAATTCGCAGACTATGGCGGAGGTCTTCCAGGACGAAGGGCTCGACCTCGTCTCCGGCGGCACCGACAACCATCTCATTCTCCTCGACCTCACCAACCAGGGCATCACCGGGCTCGAGGCGGAACAGGCGCTTGAGAAGGCAAACATCACGGTCAACAAAAACACCATCCCCCGGGAGACAAGAAGCCCCTTCGTGACCAGCGGCCTCCGGGTCGGCACACCCGCGGTGACCTCGCGCGGCATGAAAGAGGACGAGATGCGGACCATCGCAGGCATGATCGCCGACATCCTTAAGGATATACACAACGATGCCCTCATCCGGCAGATCCATGTGCAGGTGGAAGCACTGGCAAGCAGCTTCCCCCTCTATCCCGAAATACCACCAGCGGACCGGTCATGATACTCGACGGTAAAAAAACTTCGGAAAAGCGGCTTGAACTGCTGAAAGAGCAGATTGACGAGTCCGGCCTCTACCCCCGTCTCGCCACTGTGATCGTCGGCGACGACCCCGCATCGCAGATGTACGTGCGGATGAAGCACCGGGCCTGCGAGCGGGTGGGAATCGCCTCGATCGGCATAGAACTACCGGCTGATGCGACCACGGAGATGGTGCTGGAGCAGGTTGTACGACTCAATGATGACCCCGATATCAACGGCATCCTCGTCCAGCTCCCCCTCCCACTGCAGGTGGATTCCCAAACGGTCATCGAAGCGGTCGCGCCGCACAAGGATGTAGACGGGTTCCACCCCCTCAACCTCGGCTATCTCTTCAGTGGAGAGCCGCGATTTGTTCCCTGCACACCTGCCGGGATCATGACGCTGCTCGATGAATACGATATCGAATGCGGGGGGAAACATGCCGTGGTCGTGGGAAGGAGCATTGATGTTGGCCGCCCCATGGCAGCGCTCCTGCTTAATGCCAACGCAACCGTCACCATATGCCATTCCAGGACACGCGATCTTGCAACCCATACCACCCGGGCGGACATCCTGATCAGCGCCGTAGGCAGGGCCCGCTTTGTAACACGGGAGATGGTCAGGGAGGGCGCAGTGGTGATCGATGTCGGCATCAATCAGGACGAACAGGGGAATCTGTGCGGGGATGTCGACTTCGAATCGGTACAGGAGGTCGCCGCAGCAATCTCACCGGTGCCCGGCGGTGTCGGCCCCATGACCATCGTCACGCTGATGGAAAACACCTTTGAGGCGGCCCGGGCGAGCGCATGCGGACGTGTACCATAGGCGCCGTGACCATCGGTGCCAATAGCCCGGTCCGCCTCATGGGCGTCATCAACTGCAGCCCTGAATCGTTTTTTTCTGGATCGTTCGTGAATACCGATGACGTGCGGCGGAGGGGGGAAGAACTGATCGCTCAGGGAGCCGACATTATCGACATCGGGGCGCGCAGCACGGCACCGGGTGCTCCTCCTCTTAGCGTGGCGGACGAGAGGACGCGCATGATCGGCGCTCTGGAGGAGTGCGCGGGACTCGGCGTTGCCGTCTCGGTGGACACCATGCACCCGGAAGTGCTCGAGGCCTGCCTTGCCTTCGATATCCATGCTGTCAATGATATCAGCGGACTGTCCGACAGGGATGTCGCAGCGCTGATCGGCGATGCAGGACTCCCCGCAATCCTGATGGCTGCCGTGACGCGACCGGGCGATGCAATCGGGGTAGAGGCCACCTGTGAAGCCCTTGCCCGTGTGGTGGAGCGGGCGCGTATCGCAGGCATCGGGGAGTTCGTCCTCGATCCGGCCGTTGGAAGGTGGACAGAGGAGAGAACGGCGCCGCACGACTGGGATCTCTGCAGGCAGTTCTTTCGTTTTCTCGCGTTTGACAGGCCACTGCTTGCAGCCGTTTCGAGAAAATCGTTTATCGGCGATCTGCTCGACAGGCCGACGGAGCAACGCCTTGCCGGGTCGCTCGCCGTGACCTTTGGCCTCATTCTGCGGGGGGCTTCCCTTGTCAGGACCCATGACGTTGGCGAAACGCGCGACCTGATCCAGGTCATCGAATGCATGGAGCGAAATCGATGAGTCTCCAGTTTTGTGTCTACGGGCTGACCACTGCGCTCATCAGTATGGGCGACGACGTGATCCCCATCCTCATCAGGGCAGCAGGGGCAATTGGCGGATTCGAGGGAGGGGATGTGCTCGTCATTGCCGAAACGGCCATTGCCACCGCTGAGGGCAATCTCGCGAGGCTGGACAAGATCGTCCCCTCAAAAGAGGCGCAACGCCTTGCAGCCGACTACCAGATGGATCCGCGGCTCGTGGAGGTTGTGCTTGAAGAGAGCGATGACATCATCGGGGGAATCCCCGGATTTCTGCTCTGCATGAAGAACGGTACCCTCCTTCCCAACGCGGGGATCGACGGATCCAACGCCCCGCCCGGAACGGTCGTCAAACTCCCGAACAATCCCGATCGCAGTGCCGAACGCATCCGCAGGGGGGTGGAGAAAGAGTGCGGGGTTCGCATCGGCGTTATCATCGCGGATTCCCGCACCCATGCGATGCGGCTGGGGTGCAGCGGCGTGGCGATCGGGTGTTCGGGACTCGACGCCGTCGAAGACGAACGGGGGCGCTGTGATCTCTACGGGAGAGAGCTTGAAGTGACTCAGGCAGCGGTCGCCGACAATATCGCATCCGCATGCGAACTGGTGATGGGCGAGGCCGACGAATGCGTCCCTGCGGCGGTCGTCCGCGGTCTCGGGCTCACGCTCTCGGAAGCACGAGGGGTGGAGAGTATTGCCGCCCCCGAATGCTTATTTATGGGAGTTGCGCTGAATGCCAACCCTTCCCTTTTCGATGGAAAGCGAAAACCCGAGATCCATTAAAAATTTCCTGCTCTTTCCTTCACCGTGAAGAAGAATCTCGACGAGGTCCTCTTTTTCATCGACATCGGTGTGCAGGCGGAAGGAATCGATTGTTTCGGTGCTCAAACCCGCCTCACGGGCAATATTGATATGATCCCGGAAGCTGGCCCCGTAAAAATCAACGTGGAACCGTTGTGGGTCTTTGATATACAGTGAATTCGTCCCGCCCCCGCGGCCCGGGGCGATTCCCAGATCCGCTTCTGTATTCACAAGGCGCGACACAGTATCCGCGGTGATCAGGGGCAGATCGGACATGATGATGAGTGCGGGGTGATTGAGCGTGGCAAGGCATGCATTCAGCGCTTCGTTCAACCCCATGTCCTTGACAACCGTTTCGGCATTGTCGCAGGAATAGGGATGCGTGGAGAGAATATACGGCCTGCACCCGGCCCCGATGACCGCTGCAATCACATCGCCGAGCATCACCCGTGCGAATTGTTCCCGCTCCGGCTGCGTTAAAATGCAGGACAGTCTTGTCTTCGGGTTTACCGGTTTAAAGGGGATGATAGCCTGAACGCACATTTCCAAAAGGTTGTGGTGGAAAAGTCAAAAAGCCATCGAAGGTACGCACGTCTCGAGGATCCCGGTACCCCGATCTCCGGAGCATCCCGGTCATGCGGAAGCGACTGCAGGCGACACGCTGCTCCGAACAGTTGATGTGGATGCGTGCCAATGTGTACCCATGCAGCGCCGTGTAATCACTTTCTCCCGCAATGTATTTCTTCCTCTCACCACGGTATGCAGGAACAGGTGCGGCTACTGTATTTTTCGGACCCCCGTCAGGGAAGGATGCCTCATGGATCCCGAGGAGGTCAGGACGATTCTTCTACGGGGAGCTGCGGCAGGATGCACCGAGGCTCTCTTCACGTTCGGCGAACGGCCCGAAGAGGAACCGGGCTTTCAGCGCATGATACGGGCGATCGGCTACGAAAGCATCCTCGATTACTGCCATGACATGTGCCTGCGGAGCATCGAAGCCGGGGTCCTCCCCCACACCAATGCCGGCATCATGACCTGTGAAGAGCTGGCGCAGTTCCGGGAAGTGAACGCAAGCATGGGGCTCATGCTGGAGACGACCGCAGACATCCCGGCGCACAGGAACTCGCCCGGCAAAGATCCTGCGGTGCGCATCGAGGTGATCGAGAATGCGGGCAGGCTCAAAATCCCCTTCACCACCGGACTGCTAATCGGCATCGGCGAGAGCGGATCCGACCGGGAAGAATCGCTCGAGGTCATCGCAGGGCTTCACCGGCGCTACGGGCATATTCAGGAGGTCATCATCCAGAACTTCTGCCCGAAGGAAGGCACGCCGATGGAGAGGGCCGCGGTGCCGGGCTATGAGGAGATCTGCGATACCATTCGCATGGCAGGAGAGATCCTCCCGCGTGATGTGGCGGTTCAGATCCCTCCCAATCTCGCCGATGCCGGGAAACTCATCGGGTGCGGGGTGGATGATCTCGGGGGCGTATCTCCGCTCACCATCGATCACGTCAACCCCGAACACCCGTGGCCGCAGATCGACCGTTTAAAAGAACTTGTGGGCGAGGCCGTCCTGAAAGAACGGCTCTGTATTTATCCTCAATACATCGAAAAAGGGTGGTATCACCCCACTATCGAAGGGCTTATCAGACATCTTGCGCACATGATTGAGGAGAGAGAGGGTTCATGAACAGCGAGCCCCTGTATGAAGGGAAAGCCAAATCGGTCTATCGCTCCGAAGAGGCGGGAGAACTTGTCGTCCGGTTCAGGGACGACATCACGGCATTTGACGGGGAGAAAAAAGACGTCCTACCGGGAAAGGGTGTGTTCAACGCAGTCGTATCAGCATTTTTCTTTACGTACCTCGAGAAACGCGGGATTGCCACCCATTTTATCCGCATGGTCAACGAGCGCACCATGATTGTCAAGGAACTCGCCATGGTCCCGCTGGAAGTCATCGTACGGAACCGCGCTGCGGGATCGATCGTGCGCCGGTATCCCTTCTCGGAGGGGCAGGTGCTCGATCCGCCCGTCGTCGTGATGGACTTCAAGGACGATACCCGCCACGACCCGATGATCAATGATGATATCATTGTGGCGCTGGGTCTGCTGACGCGCGAGGAGATCGCTGCCATCCGCACGAGGGCACTCGAGATAAACCGCCTGCTGTCGGAGTATTTCAGGGAACAGGGAATCACCCTTGTCGACTTCAAGATTGAGTTCGGGAAAAGAGAAGGTTCGATAGTGCTGGGCGACGAGATCAGCATGGATTCCATGCGTCTGTGGGACATGGAAACCGGCGAGTCACTTGACAAGGATGTCTACCGGTTCGACAAAGGCGATGTGCTTTCGGCCTATGAGCGTGTGGTGCAGAGAATAATCCCCGGGTATTTTGGAGGTAAAGAATGAAGTTTGAAGTACAGATTACCATTGCACTGAAAGAAGGCATGCTGGATCCCGAGGCGATGGCCATACAGCATGCCCTCAACAATCTCGGATTTGCCACTGAAGGCCTGAGAACCGCGAGTATATACCGCATAACGCTCGATGCCCCAACACCGGAGGACGCACGCGCGACGGCGATGGAGATGTGCGAGCGCCTGCTGGCAAACCCCGTCATACACGACTATCATGTCGAGGTTGCGCAATGAGGTTCGCCGTGGTTCAGTTCGGGGGCAGCAACTGCGACCGGGACGTGCACCACGTACTCGAATCGGTCTGCGGCGTGGATGCCGATCTGGTCTGGTATAAGGAACGGCTGGGGAACCGCTACGACGCGGTGGTGATCCCGGGAGGGTTTTCCTACGGGGATTACCTGCGAGCCGGGGCAATTGCCGCCAGGACACCCATTATGGCCGATATAATCGGTCATGCCGGAGCAGGAGGGCTCGTGCTGGGCATCTGCAACGGGGCACAGATAGGCGCGGAGAGCGGGCTGGTTGAGGGGACGTTCACCATGAACCGTACCCCAAAATTCATCTGCGAATGGGTCCATTTACGCGTGGAGACCGCTGACTCGGCCTTCACCTCAGCCTACCGTCAGGGCGAGGTCATCCGCATCCCTATCGCCCATAAGGAAGGACGGTTTGTCACCACACCTGACGTTCTGGAGAGGATGGAGCGGGAAGGCCGTATCGCATTCAAATTCTGCGACGAACAGGGTGCGGTTACCGCAGAGAGCAACCCGAACGGATCGCTCGGCAACATCACCGGCATCCTCGGGAAAGAGAACAATGTCCTGATGATGATGCCCCACCCCGAGCGGGCATCTGAGGATATTCTCGGATCAGCGGATGGAAAACGACTTTTCGACTCGATGATCGCACATATCGAACGAAGGGAATGAAGATGCAGGAGCATGAGGACGAGCAGAAACGGCTCGAAGACGAGATATACGCATGGGCGAAAGAATACGCAGAGGAGCACGGTTGGTCCCTCAATTACATCGAGAAGCAGCTGAAAGCAGTCATTCGCGGGCTTGCACGAAACTATATCCGGCACGGCGAGCGCTACTGCCCCTGCCGTATCAGGAGCGGGGATCCCGACACGGACCGGGAAATCATCTGCCCCTGCATCTACCACGATGAGGAAATCGCCACCCAGGGCCACTGTCACTGCAACCTCTTTTTCGATGACAAATTCTTTGAAGAACTCATGAAGAGAGAAAAGATACCCGTACCGGATCACCCGATAATCGAAAACAATCACGTTGATGGAAACGGGAACAGAGATTGAGGGAGCACCATTCCTTCTCTTCACACCACCGGCGCACCTGCCCGGGCATCTCCCTGAAACAATTGACACAGCCATTTGCGCGAACGATTACCGGGATCAAGCCTGCAGGAAAACGTGCATGAGCGCAAACCGCAGGCACTCCCTGACCATTTCCGGGAGTTTATGCACTGCTGCGCGCCCTGCACCCGAATAGCCTCCAGGGGAAGGGAACCAGTAAAAAGAGCAGAAATGCCATGGCAATGGGAGCGAGCAGTCCGAAGAGGGCGAACTGGAGACTGAACATATCCGCGATATACCCGCTCACGGCCACGCCGGCACCTCCTGCGCCCACGGCGAGGCCCAGCATGAGCCCTGAAACAATTCCCACGCTGCCGGGCACGAGTTCGTGCGCCATGGCGACGGTGACCGAGAAGGTCGACCACAGGAAAAAGCCGAAGATAAATAGTGCCACGAATGCAATCGTCCCCTGGCTGTGGAGGAAGACCCAGAAAGGGGGAATGGCGGCAGCGACCCCGAAGAGGGTGTACTCTTTGCGCCCGTAGCGATCGGAGATCGTCCCGCCGACGACCTGGCCGGCCACGCCGCACAGCAGCATCACCGTGACGGCGAGGTTGGCGTTCGTCACGCTCAAGCCGCACTCGGTGAGGTAAGTGGGAAGAAAGGCCATCGCGCCAAAGATTGCCCAGGCGCGGAATGCCGAACCGAAGACCAGAAGCGCCGCAGCGACGACGGTGGGGCGCGGCACGCTGCCCCCCTGCATCTCCCTCTCCTGATCTGCAGGTTTCGCAGCAGGAGGTGGGAGGATCCATTTGAGCACGAACGCCGTCACCAGCCCCGGCAGCACCAGCACGATCATCCCTTCAAGGCCGAAGAGGCCCACCGCCGCTCCGGCGAGCACCGGACCGATGGCAAACCCAAGATTTCCGCCGACGACAAAGTACGAGGTCAACCTGCCGCGGCTGCTGTCTTCCGCGAGTTTGCTCACCGTGCCCAGGGCACCGGGATGGAAAAACGCGTGCCCAAGCGCACCTATAGCTGCAAAGGCAAGGATGAGCGGATAGCTGTCGACGAGCCCCACCGCCGAGATAAATACCGACCCGATCAGCACGCTGAAACTGATATGAATGGCAATTCCCTTTTTGTCATACAGCCATCCCACGATGGGCTGCGTAAACGAGGAGGCGAGCTGGAAGACCGTAACGATGATTCCTGCCGTCAGGTAGGAATACCCGTGCACGGAGATGAGCAGGGGAAGAATGGCCGGGAGAACCGGGCTGTAGAGATCAGTGATCAGGTGCGCTGCAGAGAGGGCCCAAATTGCTCGCTTTTCTTTCATGCGGTCATCCTACCCGGAGTATCCTGACAACCTCGACCGGGATCTCCACGCGATCCCTTGTATGGTGCGCGAAGGTTCGCCTCATGGGGAATGCGCATGCGGTGACCTCGTCGATCTCGCCCCGCCCCCTGATATAGCCCGAAAGAAACGCACGGGAGCCTTCGTTGAAGATGCCGTATACCACGCCGGCGCAGGAGAGCGCTGCATCGATGAAGGGACGATCGGCATGCCGTTTCTGTGCGCCGAACGGCGGATTCATCACCACCGTGTCGCAGGGGCAGATCGAGCTGAGTGCACCCGGATCCCGGATATCGCCGACCATCGTCTGCACCGAAACCCCCAGTGCCGTGGCATTCCGCTGTGCCGCGGCGACTGCTGCAGGATCGATGTCGATACCTGCTGCCGCCGATGCACCCAGGAGGGACGCCCCGCAGCAGAGTATCCCGGTGCCGCATCCAAGATCGCAGACACGTTTCCCCCCGATGTCACTCCGCAGATAGGCATGGTGGAGGAGCCGTGCGGCAACCGCGGCGGGGGTCACGTACTGCTCGAGATCAACACGGGGGTGATCGAATCCAGCGATGCGCTCCAGTTGCATCTCCAGCGCTTTCAGTTTCATCTCACACAATCTCATCGATGGTATAGTCTTCCCAGGATCGGACGCCGCAGGATATTTCAAACTCCGGAGGGCTCAGGACGGGGGCAGGGAACCGCACCTGATCGTCGTAGGCGAGTCGCGGGCAGGCGGTGTTGACATAGCAGTCGAATCCAAGATTGAGAAGCGTATCGGGCGTGATCTCCTGCAGGGCAACGATGAAGGCGGCATCGGAGAGCGCGGCGAGGCGTGTGGCGAGCGCTCCCCGCTTCTGGCCGCTCTTTTTGGAGAGAAGAATACCGATGCTCTCTGCCTCGCGGGCCTTTTCGATGAGCACATGGCGCTTTCTCAGGAGCCGTGAGGCGTCGACCGCCTCCGCACTGCCCCGGTAGGGGTCGAGTGCCACCACCCGCGCGCCGGTGGCCAGCTGCACACCGAGAGCATGGAACACCCCGGTGCCCACGAAAAGGATTTCTCGGGCGCCGGTGGCCCTCGCCGCCTCAAACGAACACCCGAGGATCTGCCCCGGAAGCGGTGTCCTCGCACTGCCCTGCGCCACTGCGCAGGAAATGCCGAGGGTCTGCAGGTATGACGCCGCAGCGTCGACAAGGTGGGCGTGCTGGACCGTGGTCACCAGCCCGATCTCCGTTCCCTCGAGGAGGGGAAGAGCCGCGTCCAGTACGGACACATCGAAATCATATGGGGCATGGACATAGAGCACGCCCTCTCGCTCATCGACCGGTGCATGACCGAAATGCACGAGCAGATCCGTCTCTCCGAGCAGGTCGAGATCCAGATCGCAAGCCCCGTAACAGGGATCGCCGCTGATCACAACCCCGATCCCTGCCGCAGCAAGGGCGCGTGCGACCGACGCGGCCTTTCGCTTGAGCCCTTCGGGAAACTGGAGAGCGACACGGTCACCGTTGCGGCCCCGGATCTTCCTGACGAGGTCAGAAATAGCTTCCGGTGATGTGAACTCCAGATCCGGTGACATCGATGCTCACGAGCGATTTATACGGGCAGGATTCCCATGGATCACAGCGGTTGACGGCCACGCAGATATCGGCCACTTCGGCCCCGGCCTGAGTGAGGGCATCGATGAGAGCAACCATCGTCCCCCCGGTACTGCAGACATCGTCAATGATCACGACGCGGTCACCGGGTACAATCCCGTTGAGATAGAGCTCGCCTTTCGAGTAGCCTGTCGACTGGTGCACCGCAATCTCGCTTGGGAGCGAATACGACCGCTTCCGCATGACGTTAAGGGGAATATCGGTCATCAGGGACAGCGAGGTGCCGATGTGGATGCCCATCGCCTCTGCGGTCACAATCTTGTTCACCCCGTCGAGGTTCAGGATCCGGATCATCGCACAGGCAACCTCCCGGAGCAGGGCAGGATCAATATTCGGGATGCCGTCGGTGATGGGGTGAATGAAATAGTTGTATTCCCCCCGTCTCACCACAGGACACTCCAGGAGTGATTGTTTGAGTAGTTCAAGCATGCAGCTCACCTATATCATGTAAAAAGGCCTCGATCACATCGCGGTGCACATGCGGCATGCAGACGATCCGCATGTGCCCTTTTCGTGTTCGCGACACACGCCAACCTTCGGGAACCGCAGGGCAGGAAAATGTCGCGATATTCACCTCGGGCCTGACCGCCGCGGGATACCCCCAGGCCTCCATCCCGGCGATCAGGCGCCATGTATTCTCCATGCACCCGCGCACGATCGCTCGCATTCCACCTTTTCCCAGGTATTCCAGCACTGCCAGCGCTCCGGCAACCGCTCCTCCCGAACGCGTACCATTAAGGGTATATGCCTGCTTTATGGTTAAATACGGCGTATCGACATGCAGGCACCGGAGCATGGATTCGTCACGGACG
This sequence comes from Methanoculleus sp., assembly GCA_011048835.1. Taxonomy (GTDB): domain Archaea; phylum Halobacteriota; class Methanomicrobia; order Methanomicrobiales; family Methanomicrobiaceae; genus DSDF01. Next base: position 16,851 of record DSDF01000107.1, read on the forward strand.
AGGAGGCAGCCGACAGGGATCGTGGAGAACCCCATCTTGTGGGGATCCGCTGAAATGCTGCTCACGCCGGGAAGGGAAAAATCGAACGCCACAGCAGGTTCAAGGAACGGCAGCACGAATCCGCCAAACGCCGCATCGACATGGAAAAAAATATCCCGGCCTTCCGCGATCTCGGAGAGGGATGTGAGCGGGTCAATTGTCCCGTATTCGGTAGAACCGGCGATCCCGCCTAAAAATACGGTATTTGCATCGATGTACTCATCGATCTGCTCCATGTCCATACAATACGCTGCATCGCAGGGAACGGTCCGCATCTCCAGGGAGAGAATATCGCAGGCTTTTTCAAAGGAAAAGTGAGCGGATTCGGGAATGATGATGTTTGGCGAGCGTGAAGACGCTTTTTTTTTCGCAATCCTGAGCGCCTGAATATTGGATTCGGTCCCCCCTGCGGTTGCGTACCCCCCCGCCCCGGGGTGGTGGAAGAGCGTTCCGAGGCGTTCGATAAGAAGGCGCTCGAGGGATGCGGAGCCGGTAAACAACCCGGGATCACCGAGATTCGACTCGATAAACATCTGGTGCGCACGCACTGCAACCGGGTGCGGATGAGTGCACATGGAGCTGAGAACCCTGTGGTACCCGAGGTCTTCGTCTTTTTTGGAAGAAAGAAAAGAGAAGAGTTCTTCTTCCGGACAGCCGGCTTCACGCATTGTTGCTTCTCACGAAATCAAGGACCATCCGCTGTTCCGTGCGGGCAGCGGTTTCGCGGATCTTTGCAACCGCGTCGATGTTTGCGGAGACGCTGGTAATGCCGTGGCGGATCAGCCACTCCACCATACCGGGGTCCGATCCCGCCTGCCCGCAGATGGAGCACTCCACGCCATGGGCGCGACATGACCGGATGGCATCATCGATAAGCCTGAGCACCGCGGGGTGCTTCGGGTAGTACATGCCAGCCACGTTCTGGTTGTTCCGGTCGATGGCCAGCGTGTACTGGATGAGATCGTTGGTGCCGAACGAGGCGAACCTGATACCGGCACGGATGAAGTCATCGATGAGAAGAGCGCTGCTCGGGACTTCGATCATGATGCCGAGCGTCCTGTTTTCTACATCCACACCCCAGGAACGAAGCATTTCACGGGCCTGCGTGAACTCTTCCGGAGAGCTGACAAGCGGAAACATGAGACCGAGATTGTCATATCCCTTGTCCCAGAGGCGCTTGAAAGCCTCAACCTGCAGCCGGAACTGCTCAGGGCTCTGGAGATCCCGCCGGATCCCGCGCCACCCGAGCATGGGATTGTGTTCATCGGGCTCATCCTCTCCACCTTCCATATTCCGGAACTCATCGGTGGGTGCATCAAGTGTCCGCACCCACACGGGCTTGCCGGGAAATGCATCGAGCACGACCTTGATGCCCTTGTAGAGCTCATCGATTAACTCCTCCTCCCTCCCGTTCTTGATAAACCAGCCGGGGGTGCGATTCAACCCCAGAATCAGGTGTTCGATGCGCAGCAGACCCACCCCGTCGGCACCGGTGTCCGCTGCGCGCTGTGCCGCTTCGGGGAGGGAGACGTTCACCTTGATGGCGGTGGCCGTCACCATGGGGGCCGCGGCTGCCGCAGGCTTTGCCTCCTCTTGTCTCGGCTTTTCAAGCGAACCTTCATAAACGAGGCCTTTTTCGCCATCGATGGTCACGACCTGTCCGTTCTTGAGCTTTGACGTGGCGGTCTTTGTGCCCACTATGGCGGGGGTCCCCAGCTCACGGCTCACGATTGCCGCATGGCAGGTCATTCCGCCTTCATCGGTGATGATTGCCGATACTCTGCGCATCGCCGGGACCATATCAGGATTGGTCATCTTCGCGACGAGGACGTCGCCCTCTTTGACCTTGCCCACATCCTTGATGTCCCTGATGATGACCACCTTGCCGCTCCCGATACCGGGGGATGCCCCCTGCCCCTCGAGAATGATTGCTGCCTCCTCTCGTGCATCCGTCTCGGCAGGTTGTCCCTTCCCCGACGCGATGGTGGTGATGGGGCGGGACTGGAGCACATAGATCTCGGGGCCCACAATCCCCCACTCCATGTCCTGGGGGATGCCATAGTGTTCCTCGGCGATTTCCCCGAACTTTGCCAGCTGCCTGATTTCCTCATCATCGAGCACCGGAGCGTTCTGGCGTTCTTTATCGATCTCGACCTCGATGGTTCCGTGGTCCCCGTCAGGAACGATTTCCATTTCTTTATGGGCGATGTATTTATCGACCACCGTATCCATCCGGTGATCGTATACGTATTTATCGGGAGAGACGCTTCCCGAAACGACGGCTTCGCCAAGCCCCCACGATCCCTCGATGATGGTCGTCGGCTCTCCGGTCACGGGGTGGGATGAGAATAATACCCCGGCTTTCTCGGAATATACCAGTTCCTGCACAACGACGGCGATATTCACGCTCCGGTCGTCGAAACCCTGCTTTGACCGGTAGTAGATCGCCCGCCCCCCGTAGAGTGAAGCCCAGCATTTCTGCACTGCTTCGAGGAGGTTATCGACCCCTTTGATATTGAGAAATGTCTCCTGCTGACCGGCGAAACTCGCATCGGGGAGGTCCTCGGCGGTCGCACTCGAACGAACGGCAACAACAAGATCACCCCCCATTGTATCATATGAACCGGCAATATCCTCCTTAATATCCTCAGGCATAGCCACGCTGAGTACAAGTTCCTTTGCTTCTCTGGCAGCAATCTCGAGCCGCTGGGTATCATCGACATCAAGGTCGTACAGCTTATTGAAGAGCGTCTCTTCGATACCCGTCTCGACGAGGAACCTCCGGAATGCCTGGGCGGTAACGACAAACGCCTTCGGCACGGGGAGACCGATCGACGCCATTTCTCCCAGAGATGCGCCTTTTCCTCCGACAGAGACGATATCATCTTTTTTTATCTCTTCAAGCCACAGAACATTGGGCTGTTCTTTCATGCTCGCACCACCTAATACCTTGCCTGTATTATTAATACATGTTTTGTGTTTTTATGCCCTTGAGGTATTTACTCCATTGCCGTAATACAGGGTTTTCCCCTGCATACTCGCTCTGCAGGATGAAAAGCATGAATACGGTGCAGGGCGATGTGGTATGGGGTTTCGACATGAAATATAGAGTCCTGGTCAGCGATCCGCTGGCGGAAGAAGGGATAGATATTCTCAGGGATTTTTGTGATGTGGATATCAAGACCGACGTTCCGGAAGACGAACTCGTCGATATCATCGGCCAGTATGACGGTCTTTTGGTCAGGAGCGGCACCCAGGTCACCGCACGCGTGATCGAAGCAGCCGGTAGGCTCAAATATATCGGGCGTGCTGGTGCCGGGGTGGACAACATCGATCTCGATGCTGCCACACGCAAGGGCATCATCGTCGCCAACGCTCCCGCAGGCAACACACTCGCCGCAACGGAGCACACGCTTGCCATGATGGCGGCACTCGCCCGCAATATCCCGCAGGCCAACGCCTCCCTGAAAGCAGGCGAGTGGAAACGATCGAAATTCATGGGTGTGGAACTCAACGAAAAAGTGCTGGGCATTATCGGATTCGGAAGAATCGGGCAGGAAGTTGCCCGCCGTGCTATTGCCCTGGACATGAAATGCGTTGCCTACGATCCCTATATCAATATCGAACAGGCAAAACAGCTGGGGGTGGAGGTGATGTCGCTGGAAGACATCTTCTCTGCTGCCGACTTTATTACCGTCCACACCCCTCTCGTGAAGGAAACGAGGCACATTATCAATGAGAGGACCATCGCCATGATGAAAGACGGGGTCCGTATCATCAACTGTGCACGCGGCGGAATCATCGATGAGAAGGCGCTGGATAAGGCCATCAGATCCGGCAAGGTTGCAGGCGCCGCCCTCGATGTCTTTGAGGAAGAGCCCCCGCACAACTCCCCCCTGCTCCAGCTCCCGCAGGTGATCACCACCCCGCATCTCGGGGCGAGCACCGTCGAAGCGCAGCAGAACGTGGCGGTTGCCGTGGCGAAGCAGTGCATCGAAGTCCTGAAGGGAGGGAGTGCAAAATTTGTCGTGAATGCACCCATGATCCCAGCAGAACAGCAGGAACTCATTGAGCCCTACGCTACCCTCGCCGGAAAAATGGGCAAACTCTTAATCCAGCTCGTCGAGGGCAGACTTGAAGCGATCGAGATCGAGTACGCCGGGAAAGTTGCCGATTTTGGACAAAATACCAAATTCATCACCAGAATGGCGCTGAAAGGGATGCTCGATCCCATTCTCCAGAACCCGGTCAATATCGTGAATGCCGAATTTGCGGCCCGTGAGCGCGGCATCAAGGTGAGCGAAACCGTTACCGAAGAGTCACGGGGCTTTACCAATATTGTGACCATTACCGCAAAGACCGATAAAATGACCGAGTCGGTGAGCGGCAATGTCGCAGGCAAGGACAAAAAGCGCATCGTCTGCATCGGGGAGTACATGACCGACATGACGCCCGGCGGCCACGTGGTCATCTCCCGCCATCACGATGTTCCGGGGGTTATCGGGCGGTTCGCCACCATCATCGGCCGCCACAACGTAAACATCGCCGGCATGCAGGTCGGCCGCAATAAGCCGGGCGAAGAGGCCATCATGGTGCTCAACGTGGACAGCGAAGTCCCGAACGAGGCCATCGAGGAGATCAGGAAATCAGAGGGCGTGTTCACCGCAAAATACGCACATATCTAAAAATCCCGTAGAAGCATCTTTTCCTCTTTTTCGTGACGATCCACACACGGCCTACCGCCCGGAAACCATGCCCGCTTTGTGCGGAATCAGCGGATTTGCACGCAATAGGGCGGGGAATCAGCAGTGAAAAGGGAATTCTTTTATAGATCGGCGTCTCATATTGTAGAGCACCAAACCACATCCAAAGGGCTCGTGGTCTAGCTGGTTATGACGTCGCCTTGACACGGCGGAGGTCTTGAGTTCGAATCTCAACGAGCCCACTTTTCTCAGACATTTCACGGCATCTTCCCGGAAATGAGGAGATATTCACGCCGATTTCGAGATAGAAGGCGAGCGCTGTAATTGTTCGTGAAAAAAACATGAGGAGATTTGCGCTCCGATCAGGAATAATGCCCGTTGTTAAACGCATCGAGCGTCTCTGCAAGCGACACAAACTGCCGCCGCACCGGGTCGTTTCCTTTCATCCGTGCAATCTCATCCGGCCCGTACGTACAGAACAGGCTTTTTGCCTCCCACCAGACTTCCCGTATTGAACCGATTTCGGTCCAGGCGGCCCCGTTGAGGTAGGCAGCGATGTGCTGGTGAGCGAGAATGTAGTACGCATTGCCCCTGGTCGGGGTTTTCAGCACACCAAGGTACGAGTCGCCGCTCTTGAAGAAATTGCTGAATTTTTCTTCCGAAGCCCACTCTCCCGGATGATTTTTCCAGTATCCCTGTGTCAACGGTTCGTCAGGGATGTCACAGGCGAGCGCTGGCATGACAAGGAACAGCACCGCAACGAGTGCCAGACCTGCTATTACCACTGGTTTCATCGTATCACCCATAGTGAAATTTTCCGCATGCTTTCTCTATATCCTGCAGGATACCCATCATTTCAGGATTACTCGAGAATATTTAATATAATATATATTCCATTATATATGTTTTTCGCCAGATGCTATCGCTGCGGATTGCTTCTCCGCCCGCGCCAGAGCACTTGCGTGCGTATGCGCACGATGGTGCTCCCCATGACTGTCTGCCCGGAAACGGGAGGAGACCGGGGATCGTCGAATAATCCATCATCCCTCTATCCTGCGCCGCGATGCATCACGATCGAGGACTTCCCTTCCCTGAACATTTCTCACAGCGGAGATTTCCTCCGACTGCCACCCTCCCAGCAGTTCCACGATAGCTATCACATAGGGCACCTGCCGTGTCATGCTCGGCGAACTGCGGGGGTTGTGGCGGTCGTCTTTCCGTCCCATCGCCGCATACCCGGTGGCAATAAAGTGGAGAAAATCTTCCCGGGGCAGGCTCCACTCTGCATTCACCTTCAGCCGGACGAATGCGGGTGAGGATGGATGGGGGAAGAGAACCGCTCTGGCGCCCGGCAGGGGTAGGGGGCTATCGCCGTTTGAACCAGCAAGTGATCTCACCAGATCCCAGAGGGCATCGCACCCCCGCCATGCCTCTGGACAGGTTCTGCAGAACCGGTTCGAAGGAGGGTGGCCATCACCGGTATAGTAGCGGCAGAAATTGATGTCCATTACCCATACGTTGAGACGGCGGACCATAATCCCTTTGAAAGCGCGCCCCGGCGGAAGTTTTCGCCCGGGCTCACCCCCAGTGTGCGCTGCAACACCGGGGCAATAAATATTTATTGTTATATATTAGAATAAAAATACTGGTTGATGCCTATGATCCCCTTGAAATATGCGCTGACCATCATGGTTCTCCTGGTATCCATCATTGCCGGGGTGCATGCAGATGACGCACTCTGGCAATACCGCACGCAACATGACATCAGCTGCCTCGAGATCTCCCCCGATGCCTCGTATATCGTTGCCGGCGGCGAACGCATCTACTGCACGGACAGGGACGGGTCACTCGTGTGGCGCGAACATTCGGGTGATGACCTGCAGTTTCTCAGTGACGGATCGATCGTTGTCGGCCTGCGCAATAATTTTCTCCATTTCATTGATTTAGAGGGTCAATTAACCCGGAGAGAAGAGATCACCGAAGATGTCGGGATTACGGATATTATCTGGATGTCAGATGACGGCACAGAATACTTTGTTCTCGGGTCCAATTGCCGCGTGTATGCCAAGGATAACGATGAATCGCTCGACATGAGGATCGATCGCATGGAACAGCCCTCCCGCGTCCTGATGAACGGCAACACCGCACGCATCATCGCCATTGAGGAAGACGGACTGCACTGCTACAATGCAAAGTCGGGCAGCAGGCGGTGGGAACACACCGCGCGCGGCGAGGAGGCCGCCATGACCGACAATGGTGCATATGTGATATACGGGGCAGGGAACAGGATTTACGGGATACGTGCCCTCCATGGTGAGACCGGAGAGCGGAAGGAGGAATGGCAGAGCAGGATCGAGGGAGAAGTGCTTTCTATCGATCTGTCGAACGTGGAGAACGAAAATTACCTGATCGCGATCGGTACAAGGGACGCAACCCAGCATCACACCAATAATTTTGTATACCTCCTCGACAGCGATGGCCGGGAGATCTGGAAACATCAGTGTGAATTCTGGATAAATGATGTCGACATCACGCCTTCAGGCAACTACATTGGCGCCGCATCGCTCGAAAAGAAGGTGTTTGTATTTGATAAGGAAGGAAACCTTTGCAAGGAGATCGAGACCAGTGAACCTGCCAGATTTGTGATCCTGAATGAAGAGGAAAATTTCGGCGTGGCTGCCGATGCGCACAATATATACGGATTCACCCTCGAACGCGAGGCGACAGCTGCAGACGAGGCGAATGCCACCCCCGCCACGCCGCCCACAAGCACGCCGGCACCCGTCGCTTCCCCCACCCGGGTGCCTGAGCCGCCCGCCAACGAATCAAAAATCGTCGACCGGGGGGCCGGGGGAAATGCCACTGTAGATCTTCCACCGGTCTCCGACCAGTCCGGTACATCGGGGATCCTGCTCGAAGTCCAATCGGCACTGGTTTCATTTTTCAGGGGAATATTCGCCGCACTGGAAGGGGCAACCTGACAGGGTGCTTCTCCCCGGCACGCGGGGATGGGGATCCGCACACCCCCCCGCTATCTACCACCCGTGGAGGTTCATCGGGGCGATTCTTCCTTTCGTTCGATAACCATTTCGCAAACGGTGTCCCCGAAGCAGCAAGCCCGGGGCACCGATGACCGATATTCTTCGTTGAGACCTTCAACAAGTGCGGTTTTGAATGCGGTACACACGAAATATGCATGCGCGGGATTGAATCCCCGTTCCCGGGCTATTGCAACGAACGGGCAGTCAACACGGCGAAACACCGCCCCTTGATCGGTCGCCTCCAGCGGCTCGCCTTTAAACCCGGGACCAAACAGGACTGAACACAGCAGGTCAACCGTCATGGCCAGATCAGGTGCATTTCCTGTTGGCAGGCGAAATGCCGTGGCAACCGGTGTCATGTCGCGTGCCAGTTCCCGAAAGATATCACCCATTTTCGCCCCATACTCCTCTCCCGCCGCATCCCTCAGCGCCCTTTCGTAGAGAAAGGGCAAACCGGTCAGGGTCCGCGTGACGAAGCGCCAGCGCATCTCGATGGGTATCACGTCACCGGTATCCATTGCACACTACCCCCAGGATTGCCGTACCAGCGGATGCGTGCAAGGCTGCTCATGCAGAGCGGCTTGTTTTGCGTGTAGCACGGAATTTTCGTCTTTGCATGAGAGATCTGCAGCACCCGGTCTGGCAGGCACCGGAGATATTCACTCCAGTATACTCACGCTCCTATATATGAGTGCGGGCCGGGTGTCGGGCCTGACGTCGTGAATGGATGGCACCATCGCAATGGTTTCGTAAAAAACGGGGGTGAAGAACGGACCATCCAATGAACGCGGGCACAGGGTGGCGGGCTCAGCGCACCCTGGTTCTGTATCCCCGCATATCAATCGTCAGCCCGAGCACCCGGGTTTTCGCGAGCGAATTGGAGACGAGAGGGACCAGGAGCGGGCGAAGGCTCCTTATTTTGCCAAGTATTCCCTTCCCGGGATTATACCCGCGGGCCAGCTGTGCTTCATGGATGCGCTGTCCCTCGAGCTGGAGGCTGGGGATGAACCGCAGGGCAATTACGAACATCAGCACATAATCGATGGGCATTCGCAACGCCATCAGCGCATTGGTGAGTTCGGTCGGCCTCGTGGACATGATGAGCAGCTGGAAGACGAAGAGCATGGCAAAGAATCGCAGCGAGAGCACCGCAGCGAAATCCACCGCTCCCGACGTGACGGGGATAGCTCCCGCCGATGACACGATGCCGGGTGGAATAAGGTGGAAGAGCGTCTCCCCGCCCTGCATCGTCAGCACCGTGAGAAGGAGGAGCACCACCCCTAAAAAGAGAAGGAGGGGTATCTGCCGGACCAGGTCCCGGTGCAATCCGGCACCGCATGCGGCAACGCCGATGAGGAGGACCATCGCTCCCAGCACCACCACGCTGTGCGTGAGCACGCTGGCAACGACGACACCCGCGATTGCAGCAATTTTCAGGAGCACGGGCATGCGATGGAGAAAACTCTCCGCAGAGACGTAACTCATTATTTCACTCATGCGCACGCCTCCTCTCGCCTCACGCGACTGTCACTGACAATCCTTCCTCCCTGCATCCTGATGATCCGCTCGGCATATGCTTCCACGATCTGCATGTTGTGTGTCACCATCACGATAGTATGTCCCCGCTGCTGCAGGTCTTTCATCAGGAGCATCATGCGGCCAGATTCACCATCGTCGAGTCCGGTTGTCGGTTCGTCGAGTATGATCATCTCCGGCTGCATCGCGAGCACGCATGCAACCGCAAGACGCTGGCGCTCACCCCGGCTCAGGTGGCGCGGATAGACCGCTCCCTTATCGGCAAGTTCCACGAGCGCAAGCGCCTGTGCGATGCGGCCCGAGGTGTCCTCGATTCCCGTATTCATGACGCCGAACGCCACCTCGTCTGCAACGGAATTTTCAAAGAGCATCGTATCCGGATTCTGGAACACAAGACCCACATGGGAGACCAGATCGGTCACCGGCGCGACATTGGCATTCCGACCGCTCACGGTTACCGACCCGGATTGGGGGCGGAGAAGCCCGTTGAAATGCTTGACCAGCGTCGTCTTTCCTGAACCGTTTTCTCCCACGATTGCCACGAACTCACCGGGATAGATGTCAAAACTCACTGCATCGAGCGCGCACATCGACCCGTAATACTGGCATAGATCCTGCACCGAGAGAACGGGTGCACGGGCCGTGGCGGGGGCAGGAGGCAACTGTTCGCTGGCTTTTTCCTCCTTCTTTGACGGGATGGACCGGCGGACCTCTTCCGGGGTGCCCCGGTGCGTGATACCACCGTGGTCCATGACGACCACCTGGTCGGCAATGGTGCAGAGATCCTCGATGCTGTGATCCACCACAATGATGGTCTTGCCGCTGGATTTCAGTTCCCCGAGCAGGGAGATGACCCGTTCCCGTGCCGCCCCGTCAAGCTCCGACATGGACTCATCGAGAATGAGGATGTCCGGGTCGAGGGCGAGTGTCACCGCAAGCGCGACACGCTGCTTCTGACCACCGGAGAGCGTATGGGGGGGTCTCAGGCGCAAATCGTCAATCCCGCACCGTTCCATGACCGAAGTAATCCTCGTCTCGATCGTCGCGGGGTCAAGTCCGCGGTTCTCCAGCCCGGACCGCATCTCCTCCTCTACCGAGGTGAAGATGAGCTGGGCGTCGGCATCATCGAACACCATCCCGATATGCCGGCTCACCTCGCCGATTCCGTTGAACTCGCGGAAATCCTTGCCGAGCAGGTACATCTCACCGGAAATCGAGCCGCCCGATTCGTGGTGAAGCACACCCGCAAACGCCAGGCACAGCGTGGTTTTTCCGGCAGCAGTCGGTCCGGTGATTAACAGCACCTCGCCGCGCCGCAACGCTGCATCAATATGCCTGACTGTCGGCGCCTTCTCGCCCTCGTAGGTATAGGAGAAGTCCCTCGCCATCAGAACCGCTTCGGCGTCATCAACCGGGATCCCCGATGAACGTGGACAGTGTCCAGAGCTCGCCGAATCCCCGGTCCTGATGTGCTGGAGCGCACGTGAGGCAGGGATGAAGAGGATCTGGGCGATGACGCCGTTCGCACCGGCGGTGAGGACGACGATAGGGATGATGGTGGCGGTGAAGGCGGCCATCGTCCCGTAACTTGAGGCAATCGCCGGCGCCATCATGAGCATTGCCACGCCCACGAATGTGGTTCCGCTGGCAAGCGTCCCGAGAAAGGTTGCGATTCCCGGGGAAACCGCGATATGGTTTCTCAAGAGAAGATAGGTCAGGAGACAGACAAGGGCGCCCACCGGTTCGCTGATCAGGTTGCCTGGCGGGAATATGGAATGGCTGACCATCGCACAGATGATCCCTGCCACGATCCCGATGCCGAGCGTTTCTTTGAACGTCGGGATCACGAGGATGATGGCAAGACAGTAAAACGCAATGACCAGATTGGACACGATGGGGCCCGGGATCATGAGCGATAGGTACCTCACGATCGCACCGATTGCAAGAAGAATACCAATGATAGGAATATCCTGGGATTTCATGGTGATCGCAAATATTGACAATTTTCGATTGTTCAATGGCAGTTCAGGATTATGCGGTGGCTGCCGCACGGAAGCGTCAGTGCAATCGCCACTGCCGGCAGACGGGGATGGTATTGAGAAGAGGTGGGGGCGTATTCAACCGGGATATCCGCCTACCTACATCATTGTTAAACATTAATGTATATATGTGTCCAGTATAGTATA
>DSDF01000008.1 GCA_011048835.1 Methanoculleus sp.
GGCGGACGCGGGCTCCACGCCGATGCCCTCTTTCCGTGCGAGGTCACGCTGCATGGCCAGGATCTCATCGTCGGTCACTGCAGCAGCGGTCCCGCCCGTCTGCCTGATGGCTGCAAGCGCCTTTTCAGCGTTCACGGGGGCGCCGATCCTGATGGCGGTGGCGATCGTCTCCGGTTCGGTGCAGGGAATAACTTCGGGAAAGCTCTGCTCGACAGCGTCCACCACCGGGCGCGATCCCGCCGCCTGGATGCCCGTCATCATGGGGAGGTCCTCAATGAACCCGAGGTGCCGGAGTTCGCGAAGTCCCTTGTGGACCGCCGAGATATTGCCTGCGTTGCCGACAGGCAGGACCATCCGGTCGGGGACGCCGCCGAGCTGGTCCACCATCTCAAGGCCGATGGTCTTCTGCCCCTCGAGCCGGTAGGGGTTGACCGAGTTGAGCAGGTAGAGGCCGTGAGAGAGGCAGAGCGAGTGCACCATTTCCAGCGCTTTATCGAAATTATCGCGGATGGCGATGACCTTCGCTCCGTGCATCAGCGCCTGCGCGACCTTGCCGAGGGCGACCTTCCCGGCGGGGAGCAGGACGACGGCGGGAATGCCCCCTTTTGCTGCGTAGGCGGCAAGGCTTGCGGAGGTGTTGCCGGTGCTCGCGCAGGCGACGCTCGTCATGCCCAGCTGCAGTGCCATGCTCACCCCGACGGTCATCCCGCGGTCCTTGAAGGACCCCGTGGGGTTCATCCCCTCATGCTTTGCATAGAGCTCGGGGACCCCGAGTTCCTCGCCGATCCGTTTCAGGTGGTAGAGCGGCGTCCCCCCCTCCTGCAGGGAGACCGGTTCACCGGCGACCGGGAGCAGTTCCCGGTACCGCCACACGCTCAGGGGGCGTCGGTCCCATACCCTCCGGTCGATCTCGATTGCATCGAGGTCGTATTCCACGGCGAGCAGGTGATCGCACCGCCGACACCGGTACAGGACCTCCTGTTGAGCGTAATCGGCACCGCAATTCACGCAGACGATACGGTACATGGTATGTACTTTGCTGCCGGTGATACTAATAATAGTGGAAGCGGAACCCCGAAACCGCCCCGTACTCGCCTGCCTGCTCAGTGGATGCGGACGCCCGCGAGTGCGAGAAAGAGCGCCCAGATGCCAGCCGTGAGCATTCCTGACACCATTTTTGCCGTTGGTCCGGGGACGGCCAGCAGCGGTTCGGCAATCAGGCACAGAAAGGTCGAGGCACCCAGCACCGCGCCGAGCTGTTCGGGCCGCTTTTCAAGGCGGTTGCCCGGGGCTACCCTGCCGCGCAGTTTCCGCCTGCTGAAGGGGAGCATCCAGGCGATGCCGCCGCGCGTGGTGGAGTCGGCGAGAAGGTGCAGGAAACACCCTGCAAAGAATGCCGCCCCAAAGACTGCCACGGGAAGTGGATCGGGATCCCCGAACATCGATGCGGTCAGCAAGATATACGCGGTGAGGGTGGCCGTGGTCAGGCTGATGCCGGGCAGGGAATGCAGCACGCCGCGGTGATGGGGGCGGACCCTGCCGATGCTCGCCACCAGCAGGATGGCGGAGAGGGGAAGATATATGAAATAGCGGATGAACGTGCCGATCAGGGGGAGGATGGGGGCGGTGTGCCGTTTGAGCCGGCGGAAATAGCCCTTCCTGCTCCGCAAACCGTGCATGATGGCAGCATCCGGGGAATCGGCATCGGGGGCGAGGGAACCCAAAAAAATGCCCCCGAAGGCGATGAGCACGAGTTCTGGGGGGAGTGTGCTGATCCACGGGGCGAGGGCGAGGCTGCCGCTCAGGATGCCGATCAGTGCATGCTGTTCTCCCCGCATTGTCCGGATTACATGTCTTTTCGCAGCCGTTTGTAAAGGTCGTCCCTGCGGTCCGAATGTAAGGGGATCCGGGCCCGCGCCTCGCCGATCGAGGCGGAAGAGATATCCGCGAAGATGAGTTCCTCCCCTTCCTTCGCGCGTGCGAGCACCTCTCCTGCCGGCCCCGCGACCATAGAGCGGCCGCAGTAGCGGTCGACCGGGGTGGTGCCGATGGTATTGATCCCGGCGAGGAAGTACTGGTTTTCGAGGGCCCGGGCCCGGACAAAGACTTCCCAGTGTTCCGCCCGCCGGCAGGGCCACGCGGCGGGGACGATGATGCATTCGGCCCCCTCGGCGGCATAGAGGGAAAAGAGGTCGGGAAACCGGAGATCGTAGCAGAGGGCCAGGCCGAAGGTCATCCCCTCGAGAGAAAAGATCCCGAGGTCATGTCCCGCGCTGAACTGTTCGTGCTCACGTGCGGGGGAAAAGAGGTGGACTTTTGCGTAGGTCGACAGGATCTCTCCTCCCGGCCCGATGGCCACCGAGGTGTTGCGGGGGAGCGGATCGTGGCGTTCGCGGAATCCCGCCACGATGGCGACGGCATTGCGGCGGGCGAGATCGCACAGCGCGGTGACCGTTGCCCCCCCGAGTTCCTCGACCCGGAAACGGGCGAAGGGGTCCCAGCCGATCGGGTACTGCTCGGGAAAGGCGATGAGGCGTGCTCCCTGCGCCGCCGCAGCCTCGACGGCGCTTGCGGCAGCATCCAGTGTTTCGGCGGGTCTGCCCCATGCGCAGGCCGTCTGGGCGGCGCAGATGCGAACGGTCATGCCTGGTTTCGTCCCTCAGCAGCAATCGAATAGATCATGAGGACGATCCCCGCGACCACGAGCACGGCGGCGGTGACAAGCATCTGCTCGGCAAAGGGGACCACGAAGCCGAGGATCCAGGCCCCGATGACGAGGCCGATGACGATCAGGCTTGCGCCGGCGATCACCTCACCGGACATCGAGAGTGTTTCTGACATTCTTAAGCTCCCGTCAATAGCGGAAATGCCGAGGAGAGTCCGTTGAGCACGAACTGCACGGCGATGGCCATCAGCAGGATACCCATCAGGCGGTTGATGACCCGGTACTCACGCTGGCCGATACGGGCCACGATGCTCTCTGCATTCACCAGCAGCAGGTAGGTGATGAGGATCGTGATGGCCACTGCGCCGATGACCAGCCCCACGGCAGGAATGGAGAAGTGCAGCGCCTCGTTGGTGAGCACCACCACGGTGGTGATCGATCCGGGCCCCGCGATTATGGGGATCGCCATCGGCATGACCGAGACATCTTCGGCGTCGATGCTCTCGTATTTCTCGGTGGCGGTCATCTTCGTCCTTGAGGTTTTTGCATACACCATCTCCATGGCGATGCCGAAGAGCAGGATGCCGCCGGCGATCCGGAAGGCTTCGAGGGTGATGCCGAAGACCGTCAGGATCCAGGTCCCGGCGAGGGCGAAGATCAGCAGGACGAGGAGCGCGATCCTGCACGACTCCTTGGCGACCATGAGCTTGGTGGGGTACTCCATATCTTCGGTGATCGCCACGTAGATCAGCGTGGCTCCCAGAGGATTGACGATAATAAACACCGAAGAGAAACTGAGCAGTGCAAAACTCAGGAGTTCTCCCACCATTATTCTAGATGGTCGCTGTGTGCGCTTAATATTGTTTTGAAAAAATGCGGGGCCCGGTCCCTCTCACTCGTAGAGAAGCGATTCGTCGCAACGGGTGTAGTCGACCAGGTCTCGGGCTGAGAAATGGATGCCGATCTCGCGTTCGGCACTCGCCGGCGAGTCCGATCCGTGGATCACGTTTCTGCCGATGTCAAGCGCCAGATCGCCGCGGATGGTCCCGGGCGCCGCTTCTGTCGGGTTGGTCGCCCCGATCAGGCTGCGGGCGATGCCCACCACGCCGTTTCCTTCCCAGACCATGAGCATGCAGGGCCCGCTCATGATATAGGCCTTCAGGCCGGGGAAGAACGGTTTTTCCAAATGCTCCCTGTACTGCTCGGCAACCCGGCTTTCAGGCAGGCGGTCCAGTTTTGCGGCCACCAGTTTGAGGCCTTTGTTCTCCATGCGTGAGATGATAGTGCCGACAAGGCCCCGGGCTACGCCGTCCGGCTTGATCATCACGAATGTCCGGTCCATGCAGCCCTCACTCCTTGCCGAGGGCCTTTCTGCCGGTCTTTGTCCAGACCACACGCCGGGGGACACGGCCCAGGCGGTAGTTGTTCTGGCATTTGGAGCTGCAGAAGAAGAAAATCGTGCCGTCTTTGCGGACGTACATCTTCCCGGTGCCGGGCTCGATCTTCTCTCCGCAGAAGCTGCAGATATGCTGATGTACCATTTCGATCAACCTCACCGTCGTGAGAGCTTTTTCGCTTCCCGTTCGGTTTCCAGGAGCATGAGGATATCCCCCTCACGGATGGGGCCGACGGTATTGCGGGTGATGATGCGGCCCTTGTTGCTCCCTTCGAGGATCCGGCACTTCACCTGCATTGCCTCTCCGTGCATGCCGGTGCTGCCGATCACCTCGATGACTTCAGCGGGCGTTCCGTCTGCCATGGTTTGCTCATCCCCTGAGGTCGGTGATCTGCTTGACCACTTCGTCGATGAGATCTTTTGCCTTCCCGGGTTTGACGATGGCTGCAGCCGCGGATCCGACATCAAGGCCGCTTGCCGCACCGATGTCGCTCTGCTTGTTGATGATCACGTATGCCGCCTGCTTCTCGTCGCAGAGGGGCGGAAGGTGCATCACGATCTCTTCGGGCTCCACGTCGCCGCCGACGAGGACGAGCTGGGCGATTCCCCGTTCGACAGCTTTGGTAGCCTCATTGGAACCTTTCTTGATCTTGCCGGTATCTCTGGCAATTTCGAGTGCTTCGAGTGCCTTGTTCTGGAGTTCATCCGGCACTTCAAATTTCACGTAGACCTTTGACATAACTCACCTCATTCAGGAGTAGCGTCTCCCTCATCACTCATCAGTCAGTGATAGATGTAGCCATATTAGTTCTTCAGGGAGACGGATAAAGGTTTGCGAATCGGGTAAAATCCGGCCCCGGCGGGCTCAGGCGCTGCTCCCCGCCGCGGGCGGCAGGCGATAGATCTGCACGCCCCCTGCGCTGTACACCTCTTCGAGTTCGCCCGCCGGGATCGAAACCCGGTAGCGATCCCGCTCCGCCTCTCCCACATAGAGGTGGGTCGCCCCGTACTTCTTCATGAGAGCGATGGTCGTCTCAGGCCGTTCGTAGATCGCGCGCACATCGGCCATCCGGGCACCGACGTCCCCCCCGCTCCCCCGCCACATCTGTTCGTGAAAGGGCATCCCGATCACCGCCGGGATTCCCGTGCTCGAGGAGACACGGGAGTAATAGGAATAGTCTCCGCCTTCGGCTTCCACGATGGTGATGTCGCCCTCGAGCGTGCCCAAAAAAGCAATCGCCGCAGCGTCCCCGGGATGCTGGGTCTCGAGGTAGGCGAGGCCGTCGAGCGTCATGCCCCCGTGCCCGTGGCTGAGGTCCGGGAGGGCGAAGGGCAGGATGAGGATGACCAGCACCACCGCTGCGAGCGGCGCCCACTGCCGCCTGCCCCTGACGGTGGGCGCTATGCCGCGCCGTTCGGCCCATTCCGCGATGAAGGCGAATGCCGACACGCCCATCAGCATCCAGGCCACCATGGAGAACTTGAAGACCGTGTTCATCCGGTAGTAGGTCTCGCCCATGTTGTCCTTCAGGTAGAATAGCTCGATGAGGACGAGAATGCCGAGGCCGAGTGCGCCGAACACCTCACGGGGCCGGAAGCGCCGTCGGGCGAGGAGACAGGACATGGGGACGGCGGCGATGGCCGCGGCAGGGTAGCCTGCCAGCAGGAACGGGAAGGCGCAGACGAGCAGGTAGGGTTTTTTGCGCAGGTCATCAAGGCAGACCGCAAAGAAGACCAGAAGAAAAAAACCGTGCACGAGCAGAAACGCGAGGGGCTCCGAGGGTGAATGAACGATCCCGATCCCGCCGATCCCCTGGCTGTCCAGCTGCAGGTAGTAAGGGAGGTAGAGGGCCACGGCTCCCGCCGGCACCCCGACGAGAAAGGCGAGGGGGGACCGGTCGGCAGTGTCCTGCCCCCGCGTGCGCCACCAGAGGTAGGCGCCCACGATCAGGGTTGCGGGGGCGTAGACGAACACATCCCATGTATTGACGAGCGGCATGGACCCGAGGCTGAGCGCCGCACAGGCGCAGATCACCGCCTTTCCCCGCGCGCGCAACGTCGTCCACGAGGTCGCGGTGACGGTGAGCACGAGGAGAAAGAACGCCTGGTTGAAGAGAGCGATGACATGGGCATGCGGGTCGCCCCAGAGCATGGAGAAGAGCGGGAACTCCGTGATGGTGTCGGCGATGGTCCGCGTGCTCTCCCACATGATGGTGCTCGCCTTCTCCCCGGCGAGTGCAAGGGCCACGAACGAGGGGTTCACGACGAACAGGGTGAGCACCGGGAGCCAGAAGAACCGCCTGCAGAGGATGTGGCCCGCGGCGGCGAGGCTCACCGCCGCAAGGGCGAGCACGGTCGGGAGCACCAGGTTGAAGACCACCGGGGAGGGCGCCCCGGCGCACAGCCCCAGCACCCCCATCATCCAGTGGCCGAGGTAGTAGTAGACGTCGAGTGTTCCTCCCGCGAACCACGGGTCGAGCGGCGGGACGACGGGCGAGCGCATGATCGAGGCGAGGAATGCATGGTCCATGAACTTTTCCGCGAACGATATCGAGGGGTTGAGGAAGCGGACTTCCAGGAGGAACACAAAGCAGATGAGCACGATGGCGTCCCATTTCACGTTGCGCGCCAGTTCCTCCCAAGTGTAGTGGCGTTTCGCCGCGTGGTAGCCGAGGAGCAGGACGAATGGCAGGAGGGCCAGCTGCACGGGGAGGTGGACGAGGCCCAGGTACCATGAGACGAGGGTGAAGAGGAGGACCGAGGC
Organism: Methanoculleus sp.; assembly: GCA_011048835.1. Classification (GTDB taxonomy): domain Archaea; phylum Halobacteriota; class Methanomicrobia; order Methanomicrobiales; family Methanomicrobiaceae; genus DSDF01. Next base: position 6,826 of record DSDF01000008.1, read on the forward strand.
CGGGTATGCCGCGGGGTAGGCGAGGTCTGCAAACCCCCTGCGGAGGTTTGGCCAGAGCGCCATCTGCAGGAGTTTGAGGATGGCAAGCCAGCTGACGACGTAGATCAGCGTTGCATCAGGGCTCATCGAAGTCCTCTCGTGTGATCGACCGCCTCAGCACCCCTTCAAAGAGGGCCAGAGCCCAACCCCCGAACAGGTAGATGGAGGCCACGCCGCCCGCCAGGGTCACCAGGTTTTTGATCAGGTGATCGGTGACCGCGATGAGCGTCGCACTGACCGGGGCGACGCCGGCGAGCTCGAAAGTGAGGGCGACGGAGATCTCGTAGGTGCCCACGCCCCCGGGGGTGAGCGGGACGGCCTTGACGAGGTTGCCGATCACGATGGCGAGCACCACGACCATGAAGGGGATGGTCTCCGAAAACATCAATGCCACCACGTAGCAGACGGCCACGTCGACCAGCCAGATCACGATGGACGAGACGCCGAGCACCAGGAACGCTCTCGGGTGGAGCGATGCCTGCCTGATCTCGCCGAAGAGGTCGATGAGCATGGCGAGGTAGCGGTTGCGGGACGAAATGTTGCCCGAATAGAGCAGAAAGCCCACCAGCACCGCGCCGCCGACGAGGGGGACGACGATGATCGTGACGAACCAGTCGGGGACGTTGAGCAATGCCGGCAGAGCGAGCAGGGCGAGCAGCCCGAGCACGGCAACCATGGTGATATCGAAGATGCGCTCGACCACCAGTGACGACAGCCCCCGTGAATAGGTGGTCTGTTTTTCGTGCCTGAGGATCACCATCCGCACCAGGTCGCCCAGCCGCGCCGGGACGATGAGGTTGGCGGTCTGGGAGACGAAGATGCAGGCGGTGGAAAACCATGTCCCGACAGTCACCTCGAGGCCCTGCAGGATGTACCGGTACCGCCACCCGCGGATCACCCATGCTGCGGTGCAGACTACCACCGCCGCCGCCAGAAAGACAAACCGGGCATTCTCCAGCGCCACGATGAGGTCGCCCCATACCCTTGCGAGCATGAAGGCAAGGATGGCCGCGGCGATGATGGTGGGGACGACCACTGCGCTAACTTTTTTCCACATGAAGCCGCCGCCAGAGCCGGACGATGTCCGAGCCCATCTCCCAGACATCGCGTGGTTTCACCGTCGTCCCCCGCCCCGGCCTCCAGCGGACCGGGAACTCGCGGACCGTGTATCCCGCCCGCTGCGCCTGCACGAGCACCTCCGTATCCCAGAACCAGTGTTCGGCCTGGATTTTTGGCAGGAGCTGCATCAGGCTTTCTTTTCGGAATGCCTTGAACCCGCACTGGTGGTCGTGGAGCCTGCTTTTCAGCGCCAGCCGCACCAGTGCGTTATAGCCCCTGCTGGCGATATCACGCTCTGCGGTCCGGGTCACGTCCGAGCCTTTCATGAGGCGGGATCCGGTGGCGGCGTCCGCCCCCTGGCGGATGGCGTCGATGAGTTCGGGCAGGTGCCGCATGTCGGTGGCGAGATCGACATCGTAGTAGCAGACGATCGCTCCCCGTGCGGAGGAAAACGCACGGTTCAGGGCTTTCCCCCGTCCCAGGCGCTCGTCGCTGTGGAACAGGCGGACGCGGGGATCGCGCTCCTCCCACTCCCGCACGAGTTCGGCGCTTCCGTCGGTGCTCCCGTCCTCTGCGACGATCAGCTCGAACCTCTCAGTGATCCCCTCGAGCACGGCAAGGGACTGCGGGATCGCCCGCTCCAGCGACTCCCGGTCATTGAAGACGGGGATCACCGCGCTTACGTCGACCTGAATCATGCGACCGTCCCCAGTACTTCCCGGGCAACCGCCCTGCCGGCGATGACCGCCCCCTCCATACTCCGTTCCGGGTAGTTGGGAGCAGAGAACATGCCAGCAAGGTAGAGCCCCGCCCGGGCATAGGGCTGTATCAGGCGGCGGTACCCGGTGGTGTACACCGGCCCGGCCGCATCCTCGATCGCCAGCCGGTGCCAGTGGATCTCGTCCTGTCCGACCCCGAACCGGGTGCGGAAATCGGCGAGCATCCGCTCTTCCAGCCTTTCAGGAACCGATCCCCGGTAGTAGGAGGCGAGGTAGACGATATGCTCGCCGTAGCGCCCATCGGCAATGAAGTTGGTATGGCCGATCACCGCGCCATAGGGGGCATCGCCCTTCATGTTCACCCAGTAGATCCCATCCGTGACCTCCCGCGCTAGACCGAGGGTCATGCAGGCGGCCCCCTGGTAGGGGATGGGGGCAAGCTCCGGCCCCCCGATTGCCTGCAGCGCCGCCGGGGATATCGTGGATATCACCGCATCGCAGGGGCTGCCGTTGACCTGCCACCCCTCGCCCGTCCGGCGGAGTGCGGTGGCCGCGGTCTCGCGCCGGATGATGCAGCCGCGTGCCGTGAGGTCTTCTTCGAGCCGGTCGATGAGCACCTGAAAGCCGCCGTCGAGATAGCCGAGCCGCTCCCCTTCCACCCCGCGGTTCGAGCGGATGGACACCCTGCTCATCAGCCATGCGGCCGAGACCTGGTCGTGCATGTCCCCGAATTTGCTGCGGAGGAGCGGCTCGAAGAAGGATGTATAGGCATGCTCACCGCACCGCCGGATCGCGAAGACGCGGGCGGGGATGTCATCGAGCGTCTCCGCATCGATGGTTCTCGAACCCAGCACGAGGAGGCCGAGACGGATCTTGTCGACCAGGGAAAGGTGCGGATACCGGAGGATCTCGACGGGCGTGGTGAGGGGGTAAATGGCGCCGTCCACGTAGTAGCCGGTCGATCCTTTCCGCCATGCCAGCCGATCACGGATGCCGATTTCCTCCAGCAGCTGGAAAAGATATTTGTCACCGGAGAAACAATGATGGTAGAATTTTTCGATTGCGGTATCCGGGCCATGATCGTAGGAAGCGAGGCACCCGCCGATGTCCGGAGATCGCTCGAGGATTTCCACATCGGCTGTGTTAGAAAGGTGGTATGCCGCCACAAGCCCGGTCAGTCCGCTGCCGATTATGCATATGTTCATTCTCTATAAATATCAATATTCTGCGCATAAGAAAGTTTTTGACTCTACGAATCCCAATATTCTTAAGGACAATAAATACCGATATTCTAATTATCCTCCGGATGGTGTTGTCGATGAGAGTGTTTTTCATTGGTTTTGGGCAGGCGGGCGGTAAAATCGTCGATATGTTTATTGAACAGGATCGGCGAAGCGGGACGCAGAGTTTCCGTGGAATTGCAGTTAATACGGCCCGCACCGACCTTATGGGTCTTAAACATATTGAGTTAAAAGACCGGATCCTGATCGGCCAGACGGTGGTCAAGGGCCACGGTGTGGGAACTGACAATGTCATGGGCGCAAAGATCACTGCCGATGAAATTGACAGCATCATCAATGCCATCGATACGCGGGGCACCCACGATGTCGATGCCTTCGTGCTCATCGCAGGGCTCGGGGGGGGCACCGGCTCCGGGGGTTCCCCCGTGCTCGCCCGCCACTTGAAACGCATCTACCGCGAGCCCGTCTATTCCCTCGGCATTATCCCCGCCCCCGAGGAAGGAAGGCTCTACTCGTACAACGCGGCGAGGAGCCTCTCCACGCTCGTCAATGAATCCGACAACACCTTCATCTTCGATAACAGCGCCTGGAAGAACGAGGGAGAGAGTGTCCGATCCGCCTACGAGCGCCTCAACGACGAGATCGTCCGCCGCTTCGGGGTCCTGTTCCGTGCGGGCGAGGTCGGAAAAAGCGGTGTGGGCGAGATGGTCGTCGACTCCAGCGAGATCATCAACACCCTCCGGGGAGGGGGCATCACCTCGATCGGGTATGCCACCAGCGAGGTGATCAGTCCCCGCACCAAGCAGAAACAGGGCATCTTCGGGGGCCTGAAAGGCTCGTTAAAGAAGAAGGAGGGCACCGAAGAGGTGCTCATCGGCGAGGACAAATCCGCAAAAATCATCGCCCTCGTGCGCAGGGCAATGCTCGGGCGGCTCACGCTGCCCTGCGACTACAGCACTGCCGAGCGTGCGCTCGTGCTGATGGCCGGCCCGGCCGAAGAGATGGACCGCAAAGGGGTGGAGAAGTCCAAGAGCTGGGTGGAGGAAAACATCGCGGGCGTGGAAGTGCGCGGCGGCGACTATCCCGTCGACAGCAACAAGGTCGCCGCGGTGGTAGTTCTGGCAACCATCGGTGATGCCCCCCGGATCCGGGAGCTCCTGGAAATTGCCAAGGAAACCAAGGAAGATGTCATCAAATCCAAGGAACGACGCTCGACCATGTTCGATGAGGGAATCGAGCCATTATTCGACTGAGGTAGCATATGAAGTCAGCGATTAACCTGCTTATCTGCGTTTTTTTGGTAGTATGCCTGGTTCAGGCCGTAGCGGCTGCAGACTATACCATCAAGAAGGTCACGGTCACTCCTTCCACCGGAGACATTGTGGCCGGGGACACGGTGACGGTGCACGCGAGCATCCAGGTATCGACAAAAGACGACCCCTTCCCGACCGAAGGTTCGCTCGAGATGACCACGGAACTCACCGAGCCCAGGTGGGAGTATTACTATACGATCGGCACGGTCGATCAGGCCCCCCAGCCGGTAAAAAACAGTGCCCGGGCGATCCTGCCAGGATGGGAACTCTCCTATCCCAATGACGTGACCGTGGAGGTGGAGCTGACCGGGAAAGCCCCGCAGAGGAGCAGCACCGAGGAAATCGATGTCCTGAAGATCCAGCAGCTCAATGCCAATCGGGATCCGATTAAAAACAGCGAGTATGTCAAAACGGCTACCGTCGTGAACACCGGGGACAAGGAGGCCGCCATCTCGGTGCGTGAGACGGAACTCGAGGCCCTGCGGACTGCAATCGATACCAAGACTGCCGACGGCGTGGACACGTCCGCTGCGGAGGCGAAATATGACGAGGCAGAAACTGCCCTCAATACCGCCCGGACCGCCTCCTATGCCGCCGCCCAGACCGAGCTGGAGAAAGCGGGGACCCTGATCGACGAGGGAGAAACGCTCCTCGCTGAAGCGGAAGCCACCATGTGCGTTTCAAATGCACAGGCACGCATCGACGAGGTCGAGGAGATGATCACCTATTTCAAGGATGAGCGCAACATGGGCCGCGATGCCCGCGTGGTGTCGATCGAGACCCAGCTGGACAATGCGCAGACCCTGCTCACCCTTGCCAAGGACCGCCAGACCTCAAAGGACTATACGCAGGCCGTCGTTCAGGCGACAAACGCGGAAGAGAAAGCCAGTGCTGCCCTTGATGCTGCAAACACACTGCGAGAGGACATCGGCGATGGATTGAGTCTCAATCCTTCAGGATTGACCACCTACCTCATTATCGGGGCGGTGCTCGTCGTCCTGGTGGTCGGAGGGGTCGTCCTCTACCGCCGGAAAACCAAGTGGGACGAACTCGGCTAATCCCTTTTTTTGAAAATCGCAGACACCATCGCCTCTCTTCTTTCGATCGCCCTCTATACCCCCGTTTTCGTACCCTCTGGCTTCATTTTCGCAGAAAACGACGGGAACGGCCCGCGCAGTAATTTTCTCGCGTGTGCGGTGTTCTCGACCGAAAACATGCGACCTCGTGCCCGGGTGTGTGAGGGACGGTCTCAGGACCCCAGGGCGGGATGTGCGGCATCGATGAACACATCCCAGTTGAGGGTGCCGGGTTCCCCGTCGCGTGCGATGTAGTACTCCAGTGCACGGTCACGCTGTGCATTCGTGGAAAACCAATAGCTGTGGACGTATGTTCGTTTCTGGTAGCCGGGGATGGAGGCAAACGACGCCGCGTCGTGGGCGATGATCAGGTCGTAGTTATGACTCGTGAGATAGTCGATGGTGCGGTTTTTCGAAAGATAGGAGATCGTCTCGCCTGCGTCTCCCCGGTAGTACCAGGGAAGCGGCCAGTAGTGATCGGTGATCACCGCCACCCGGTCGGACGCATCGATGAGTGCCATCACCTCCCGCATATCCTCGGAGTTCTGTACCTGCACGATGGGCTCGTGGATATCCGCCGGGGTAAACGCCACGTGCCAGGTCATGCCGGCGAGGAATACCACCGAAAGGACGGCAACCACGGTCTTTCGATCAGTCATGCGGTAGACGGCAACGAATATCAGGGGGAGGAGCTGGTGGAGGACGAGCCACGGGACCTTCTCCCCGAGATAGGCGTACACGGCGAGGGATGCGACCGTCCAGACGATGCAGAACCGGGTAAGCTCCCGGTTTTTGTCTGCGATGCCGGAGATCCCCTCCTCTGCCGGGCCCGTGTCACCGGCCTGTATGCCGAGGGCATGGCGGAGCCGTGCGGTCCACCCTTTGCCCTCCGCCCCCTCGTAACCCTGGCCTCTCCGGGGTTTTTCGGCCAGAAACTGGGCTGTGGCGAAGACGGCAAGCAACACGATGGGCAGCTCGTAGAGGAGCAGAAGCATCAGGTAGAAGTAAGGGGGGCCGCCGAGCCGCTCCTGCTGGTGCATGGCGGTCCAGTGTTCGATCGCCCGCAGCCACCCGTCCACGAGCACCTCCGGGTGCTGCCCGAACGACGAGTAGAAGAGGGCCATGATGCCGAGGGTGACGAGGGCGGCGGCGATGCTATCGCGTCTCCATTGTGCGGGCAGCCGGATGGCGCCGCGCGAGAGTGCGTACATCCCATAGGCGCCGAATATGAGGAGGATGATGGGCATGTTCTCTTTCGACGACATGCCGAGCCCCGCGGCCGCTGCGGCGACCATCAGGTACCCCGGCTTTTCGCGGTCGAGATACAGGAGCAGTGCGACGAGCAGGAGCAGGGTGAAAAATGCCACGAAGATGTCGTTTCTCAAAAACCTCGAGAAGTATATCATCTCCGGGGAGACGGCGATGAAAAGCGCTGCGGCGAGTGTCTGGCGGGACGAGAGGTACCCCAGACGGGTGAGCGGGGAGAGCAGGGGGATGAGCAGTGCACCGAGCACCGCAGGCACCACCCGCGCCACGAGATCGGTGGCCCCGAAGATCGCGAACATCGCGGCGGTGGTGTAGTAGAGCAGCGGGCCGTGGTAGACCGGGTTATAGGTGTAGGTGCCCTGGGTGAGAAGGCGGTAGGAGAACCACGCGTGCACCGCCTCGTCGTGGTGGAAGAGTTTCAGGTCGAGGTGGTAGAGGCGGACGACGAGCGCTGCAAGAAAGAGGAGTAAAAGAAGCCTCTCGAAAGAGAGATGGGTGCGAACCATTGAGGGGATGTCCGCGGCTTTCACGCCGCTCCCTCAGCTTTCCAGCACTATCTCGATGCCGATATCTTTTGGAACCTGGATGCGCATCAACTGCCTGAGGGCACGCTCGTCGGCATCGATATCGATCAGGCGCTTGTGCACCCGCATCTGCCAGCGGTCCCAGGTGGCAGTCCCCTCGCCGTCCGGGCTCTTCCGGATCGGAACGACCATCCGTTTGGTGGGCAGCGGGATGGGGCCTGCCAGATTCACGCCTGTTCGTTCGGCTATTTCCTTAATTCGGCTACAGACCATCTCGACTTTCTGGAAATCGGTTCCAGTGAGGCGTATTCTGGCTTTCTGCATGATATGTCTCCAAAAAACGGGGGTGATTATCGATACTGCTTGGCCTCGATATCGATGACCATTCCGGCAGCGATGGTGGAACCCATATCACGGATCGCGAACCTGCCCAGCTGGGGGATCTCCTTGACTTTCTCGATAACCATGGGGCGGGTCGGCTTGATCTTGACGATGGCCGCATCGCCGGTCTTGAGGAATGTCGGGTTCTCCTCCTTGACCTGGCCCGTGCGCGGGTCGAGCTTCTTCTGCAGTTCGATAAAGGTGCAGGCCACCTGAGCGGTGTGGGCATGGAACACTGGCGTGTAGCCGACGGTCAGGGCGCTGGGGTGGTGGAGAACCACGATCTGCGCGACGAATTCGTCCGCCACCGTGGGGGGCACATCCGCAGGACCGCAGACGTCGCCGCGCCGGATATCGTTCTTGCCGATACCGCGGACATTGAACCCGACGTTGTCACCCGGGAGCGCCTGGGGCTGCTCTTCGTGGTGCATCTCGATGCTCTTGATCTCGCCTTCCTTGTTGGCGGGCATGAAGGAGACCTTCATTCCTTTCTTCATGACCCCGGTCTCGATACGGCCTACGGGCACGGTCCCGATACCGGAGATGGAGTAGACGTCCTGGATGGGGAGGCGCAGCGGGAGTTCGATCGGTTTTTCGGGCTCGGAAAGCATGTCGAGGGTCTCGAGGAGCGTCGGGCCGGTGTACCACGGCGTGTTCTCGCTCTTTTTGGAGATGTTGTCGCCCACGAATGCGCTCATGGGGATGAACATGATGTTTGCCGGGTTGTAGCCGACCATCTTGACGAGCTGGGAGAGCTGCTCCTTGACCTCGTTGAAGCGCTTTTCGTCGTACTTCGCGGCGTCCATCTTGTTGATGCCGATGATCAGCTGGTTGATCCCGAGCGTTCTGGAGAGGAAGACGTGCTCCTTGGTCTGCTCCATCACGCCGTCGGGCGCGGCAACGACGAGGAGTGCGGCGTCAGCCTGGGACGCACCGGTGATCATGTTCTTGACGAAGTCGCGGTGCCCGGGGCAGTCCACGATGGTGAAGTAGAACTTGTCGGTGTCGAACCGCTTGTGGGCGATATCGATGGTAATACCGCGCTCGCGCTCCTCTTTGAGGTTGTCCATCACCCATGCGAACTCGAATGAGCCCTTACCCTTGGACTCCGCCTCTTTCCGGTACCCCTCGATGATGTGGGGAGGTACTGCTCCGGTCTCGAAGAGCAGACGTCCGACGGTAGTTGACTTTCCATGGTCAATGTGACCAATAACTGCCAGATTAATGTGGGGTTTTTCACCTGCCATAATTAAAAACCTCCAAAACGTGGAGCGGTCATATTCGCCCAATCGTATTGATACGAGTATCATATATTGGAAAGCAATCTATATAAAGGATTTCTCTTTCCAAAACCCACCAGAAGGCGCCTCTCTGCGAATCGACACCCTATTATGGCTGTGAAGTATATGTATCTCCCTATGAAAACGCTGCCTTTCAAGCGGGAAGAATCAAAGAATGAAGTGCTCGTGGAATGTGCAGACGGATGGCTCTCGGTGTACCGGAACTGTGCCTACTGCGCACATTGTGCGGGCGTGCGGGTGGGCAAACGCGTGCTTCCCTCGCCCCAGCGGCAGAAGATGGAGGGCGTCAGGAAGGGCGCCGCCCCCGCCGAGGATCTCATGAACGCGGCGCTGATGTTCAATACGCTTATCCGCGATGGCGATGCCATAGAGTGTGACGATGACGCAGGCGAAGGGTTCCGGTCCATGTACCGCGTTTGATGCAGGGAAAAACGGGCCTGGCCGCCCCTATTTTTCCAGGTCACTGATGATGTCTGCTTTGAATTGTTCGAAATGCAGATCGTCCAGCTGATCGGCGAGCAGCCGCCCGCTCCATGCGCGGCGCCGCACCCAGGTGACGATGCGATCGATGACCTCCACGGCCTCGTCTTCGGTCTCCACCGCAACCAGTTCGCGACCCATCTGCGGGTGCCTCCCCCTCCGTCCGCCGACCGTGATCAGGTAATGCAGGTGTTGCGATTTGAGCAGATCGAAGGGGCACGAATGGATGCAAACGCCGCACATGATGCATTTATCATCATTCAGCACGGATACCCCGTTTTTGATGCTGATGGCACATTCCTTGCAGTACTCCGCGCAGGTTCCGCACCCCGTGCAGAGCCCGGGTTCCCGCAACGGCTCGATCCGCCCGATCACCCCGATTTCATTGAACAGGGCGCTCGTGCATGAATAAGTGCACGCGGCGATGGCAATGCGCACCTTCACCGGCACCTGCTTGCCGAAGAGCTTTTCGTCCACCCGCTTCGCAAGGGAGATGGAATCGATGTTCGCGTACTTGCACCGCGCGGTTCCCGGACAGGCGATGATGTTGACGATTTCGTCGGTCTCCGCTCCCACCGGTGTTCCGTTTGCCCGAAGTGCTTCGGAGACCTCTTCGAGGTCGCGGTGGTGGATGTCGGGGATCTCGATGGTCTGCCGTGTGGTGAGATGCACCGTGCCACTGCCGTAGGTGTCCGCGATCTTCGCAATCCCGCGCATCCGGGCGGTGTCGAGAACACCTGCGGGTAATCGCAGCCTGAACGTGCAGTAATCGGCATCTCTCTGGGTGATAATTCCACCTTTGAGGTGGACGCCGTACTCGCGGATCATCGAAGCAGGATTACACGCACCGCACATTAAATACTCCTGTGGCTGCAGAGTGGTGCTTCTCCCGCATTCTACCATGCGAGGGCAAGTGCGACCAGCGAAAGCGCGCGGGTAATCTCGTTCGATGCCCCCACCACGTCCCCGTTGACCCCGCCGAACAGCCGCATCGCGAGCGCGCGCAGTGCGGCGACCACGACGAGGGTCGTGGCCAGTGCGGCGGCCGTGCCGGCAGCGGTGCCGGGTAACAGAAAGAGCGGCAGGCAGAGCAGTGCCGTTGCAAGGGGAAACCACGGGCGGGTGCGGGCATGGAGATAACTGTGCAGCCCCTCCCGAAACGGCGGTCCTGCCACGGTGAGAAGCGCCATCGCGGCCTTTGCACAGACTTCCGCGACGATGATGGCGATGGCGATCTCCGGCACCGAGAGAAGGCCTGAAAATGCGATCAGGATCACGATGATGGCCGCGGCAACGCCCCCGGTTCCGATCTGGCGATCGGTCAGAGCGCTGATGCGCTTTTCCCTGCTCCCGTGCGCCATCAGGCCGTCGCCGAAGTCGAGCAGCCCGTCGAGATGGTTGCACCCGGACAGGACGAGCGCGAGGGCGAGGGCGATGGATGCGGCGATTGGCCCGTCGGCGATGAAGAGAGCGGGAATGGCGGCTATCGCACCGATCACCCATCCTGCCAGCGGGTAGAGGTACGAGGTGTATGCGAATGCATCATACTCCGCAGGTTTTCCGAGGGGGAGGATGGTGCAGAACTGGAGGAGGGCAATAATGGCGTTCATCGTGACTCCCGGCGGGGGCTTGAGGGATGCCGGCGGTTTGCCGGTCGGAGCGGTGAAGGCCGGGGGGGACGCGGAGCGCCACCGTCGCATCGGCAATCCCCCGGGGCATCGCGCGCCGGCGCTCCGTTCTCTCCGGCGGTTCGGACATCCAGTACTGTATAAAGGAATATTGTATTAACGTATTTTTGTTTGAACGCATGACGCCTCGTTGCGGGGAGGGGGGCATCCGGTCTGCGGTGCGAATCCCCTCCTCGGTGCCGTACACCCTGTCGTTCCCCGGCGAAATGCTTCCTGCTGGCATTGTATTGAGGAATTCATCTCGACACGGGCTTCTCTGGTCGCTGCCATTCCCCGGCGGAAAGTGAAATAGTTATATATGAGGAGATTGCGCAAATTATATTACGGGAGCGAGGAATGCCGATCATAACCGTAAAATTACCGGAGGATATACTCAAAAAAATCGATAGCGCTGCCGAAAGCGCGAATATATCCCGTGCGCAGCACGCAGCCAACCTGATCTGGAATTTTTTCGAGCGGCAGGATGAAGAGGATTCCCGGTTTTCCCGGATCCATTCCATACTCCAGGAGAGTGTTGAGAGCGTCAACCATGCTACCCGCACCATCGAGCACGAGGACGCGGTCAATACGCGGGTGCAGACCTCCCTGATGAATATACTCGAGCTGCTGGATCATTTCAATTGCGAGGCGAAGCAGGCCCGGGAAGAAAAGCAGCATATGCAGGACGCGCTCAAACGGGCCCTCGATCAGGTGGAAGGCTCGCTGGACGAGGTCCGGCATCTTCGCGAGGAGAGCCGGAGGGTGCAGGCCGAAAAGAGCCGCCTGAGTGCTGAACTCCATTCGCACGCCCATGAGATCACAACCCTCAAATCCAGGGTACAGTTAGCGGAGGGGGAGCGGGACGGCGCAAAGCGCAGTGCCCGGGCGGCGCAGGAACGGATTGCGGAGCTGGAACGGGGCGTCACACGGGTACAGGAGGAAAATGCCCGTATAAAGGGCGAACTGGACCGGGCTCTCCAGCAGGCCGATGCGATCGCGAGGGAATCGGAGCGGACGGAACAGGAAAATGCCCGCATGCAGTCGGCATTAAAAGAGGCGCTCCGCCAGGTGGAGCAGTCGCTGACCCATATCGAACGCTATAACGATGAAGTGCTGACTTCCCAGAAGGAAAAAGTGCGTATGCAGGACGCGCTGCAACGCACCAGGGCAGAACTGGAAACGCTGCAGGAGGAACACGGACGGCTTTCCACCGCGCTGGAGGGGGCGCATGCGCAAATCGAAGACCTGAACCGGCAGGTGACTTCTGTCGCTGAAGCACACGACGAGGCCAGATCGGCCCTCGCCGATGCCCGGGCCGAGATCCGTCGTCGTGAGGAGGCAGCAGCGGTCGCAGCGGAAAGTTATGCCCTCGTCGAGGGGTCGCTCGCCGATGCGCTGGAGCGGATCTCCCGCCTGAAGGAGGAGATCGCATCCCGCGAGCGCGACGCTGCGGCGTTGGCAGAGCAGCTGTCCGGTGCCGAGGGGGAGATCGATCGGCAGAAGGCCGAACTGGATACCGCGCGCCGTGAACGGGACACATACCGGGTCGAGGTCAACGATGCACGCGTGCGCATCTATGAACTCAACCAGACGGTGCAGGGGCAGAAGAACGCGGTGCGGGAACGCGAGGAGGCCATTGCAAGGGCGCGTGACGAAATCGACCGGTGGCGGAACGAGGCGTTCCTGGTCCATGCGGAGAAGACCGAGATCGAATCCTCCCTCAAGGCTGCGCACGGCGAGATAGGACAGCTGTGCGACGCAGTTGCGGCCGCTGAGGCGGAGCGGGCGGATCTTTCCGGCGCGCTTGAGAATGCCGACTCCCATGTGGAGGCGCTCCAGGACGCTCTCGAGGGGATAACCGCTGAAAAATCCCGGATACTTTCCGATCTCCAGAAGGCGCGAAGCGAACTCGAAGACCTCTCCATTCAGAGCGCCGCAATCGAGGCTGAAAAGGTAGATCTCGCGAACGCCATGGAAACGGCGCAGGAGCGTATCGGGATGCTGGAGCGTGATTCGTCAGAGCTGCAGCAGGAGAACGAAACGCTCAACGCATCGCTCTCCGCCGCCGTTGCCGAACAGGAACGGCTCTCTGCCCACAGTGCTTCATTGTCGGCGGCCCTTGCGAGTACCGATGCCCGTGTCGACGAACTCGAGGGATCTGTCCTCCGCCTTCAGGATGAGAACAGCGGGCTTGCATCGGCACTGGCGTCAGCCCGCGAGCGCATGGAGGCCGCGCGATCCGAAGCAGCGGAGGTTTCTGCGGCGCTGCAGAAGGCCGATGCACGGGTGGAGGACCTCGAGCGCGTGGCGACGGAGCTGCGCGGCAGGCGAAATGAACTGGCGCTCGCGCTCGCCGAATCGCAGGACGAGGTGGTGCAGCTCCGGAATACGCTGGAAGCGTCCTCTGCCAATGCAACGGTCCTCTCTTCAGCGCTCAAGGAAGCCGTTTCCCGCGCCGAAGCACTGGAACGCGAGGCCGAAGAACTCCGGTCGGAAAAATCCCGCATTTCATCTTCACTCTGGGCTGCGAACAGCACCATCAGCACCCTGGAACACGATCTCAACCAGATCAGCACGGAAAAGCTCCAGATCGAGGCGGCGCTCAGGTCGTCGCAGGACGAGATCGCGCAACTGCGCCGTGCTCTGGAAGCCGGGGACGTGCGCACGGCCGAGCTTCGCTCTGCGGCAGATGCCCGGGTTGCGGACCTCGAAAACGCGCACGCTGCGCTCATCGGGGACAAAGAAGAGATCCAGACAGCCCTCAAAGATGCGCTCGAACTGGTCCACGAGCACAGAAAGGAGCTGGAGTCGATTGGCGCCCGGCATGAAGAGGTACAGGCCGAACTCGATGCGACGCGGGAGGAACTTGCGCGTCTCCGGCAGCGACCGGATATTGCGGACGAGGTCGGGGTGCAGATAGCGCTCGACAACGCGCTCGCATCACTCGGACAGCTGCGGGAGGAGGCACAGGGCTTAAAGGCTGAAAAGGCTGAGATGCAGGAGGTAATCCTCGAGGCGACAGGGGAAATGGAACATCTTCTCGACCAGATCAAGAGGTTGAAGATCGAACTCAAGACCTCGTATGCCGAAAAGGAGAAACTGCAGGATGCCCTCAAGTATTCCATCGGCCAGGTGAACCTCCTCAAGAAGGAAGCCGAAACCGAGGAATTCGAGAAACAACGGTTTCCGGCACAAGCGCCCCCTCCCTCCCCGGCACCGGCGGAGAGCGATGACGACGGGATCGAGATCCCCGATGATCTCCTGGAGCGGATTATGCCCGGTGCGGGAATGAAAAAGATTGCTGCTATCCCCGTGCCAGGACCCGACAGGCATAAACCCGATGAACCGGACACGGGTGCAGGTGCTGCCCCGGATCCCCATACGGCACACCCCGGCCAGCCGGAGGCCGGCATCCCGGAGGTGTCGATGGAGCAGGTAAACCGCTTCTACCGGGAAGTCCGGGTAAACGGCTCGGAGAAGGCACGGATGCAGGCCGCGCTGAAAAGTGCCCTCGAACAGGTGAACAATCACCAGAAAGAGCATTCCTCCGGCAAGGACGGGGCGACCTCGGGCACGGCGGGCTTGAGTCCGGTTGAAACGATGGATAAGCTGAAGCAGGAAGCGGAAGACGGCATTCTGTTTAAGCTGCGCAGGCGTCTCAAGTCCTGAAGCGCTGCGCACTGCCCTCTGCTCGTTCACCCGGATTCCCGCACCGCACGTGCCCTTCCGTGCGAGAAATCCTGCACTTTTTCTACGAGAAGCGCGCAATTTACCGGTATGGCATTTCTCTCGGAACCACCGTCCTTCTCATGTTCCCGGCCCATCCTGAGCATTATACTGGGCAACACCATGCTCAGTACTGTCCCCGGCATTTCGGGAGCGGGCCCCTCTCCTGAAAAAACCCTCTCCACCCCCATCCTCGACGCGGAACTCGTGGCCCACGGCGCGATCACGAGCATGGCGGACACGCCCAACACGCCCACCGGCTGCCCCACCCCCGCAACGATCACCCGGTCCATGGTCGAGCTGACCGGGCTCGTGCCCCTGTTTATCAACGCAGGGCTCAAATACGCTCCCACGGTCCCCTGCCTCGATGTTTACGGGGCTCCCGGAGAAGATCCCCGTCACGGCGAGGCAGTTCCCGGAGCAACGGCGCTCTTCGAACGGGGCCGGTATATCGGATCCCTGTACAACACCCTCGGCGATCTCCTGGTTTTGGGGGAGTGCGTCCCCGGCGGCACCACCACCGCGCTCTGCGTGCTCCGCGCCCTCGGGTACGACGCCCGCGTGAGCAGCAGTTTTGTCGATAACCCGCACACCCTGAAGGAAGAAGTGGCTGACATGGCCCTGCGGCGTATCCGGTTTGACGGGGTCTCTGATCCCCTTGCCATCATCCGCTCTACGGGCGACCCGATGATGGCGGTGGCGGCGGGTATCGCCACCGCATACACCGGGACCCTTGTGCTTGCCGGCGGAACGCAGATGCTCGCCGTCGCCGCAGTGCTCAAAAGCATGGGGGAGCCGCTTCCCCCGCTTGTCACCACGGTCTATCTGCGCGACGACCCCAGTGCGAGCTTTGCGGCGACCGTCGCGGAGGTGGGCACCACTGCCATGTACGTCGATCCCGGGTTCGGCGACCTCGGGCACGGCGGGCTCGCCCGGTACTGTATCGGTGAGGTGAAGGAGGGGACGGGGGCCGGGGGCGCCATGCTCCTCGCCCGCCTCATGGGGCATTCGCCGGATGCGATCACCGGCAGTATCCTCCGGTTTGTCAGCAGCTACGGGTGAGGGCGTGTATCCTCCCCCCGCATCACCGTCGAGCGGCGGTGCCGCAGCAGCCCCCTCGCAAAACGCTATACTCGCGAACTTCCCATAGTAATAAAATGCGTCCTCTGTTCGTGGTCAACAATTTCGGGCAGTTCAACCATCTCATCCTCCGGATGCTGCGGGATCTGGAGATCGATGCGAAAATGATCCCGAATACGACGCCTCCCGAAGAAGTGGCCGGGGAGTGCCGCGGCATCATTCTCGGCGGGGGGCCGGATATCAGCAGGGTGGGCAATGCGCCGCGCTACGTGGGTCTGGAGATCCCTGTGCTTGGGATCTGCCTGGGACTGCACGTGATTGCCGCGACAAAGGGCGGCACCGTTGCGAAGGGGGCCAGCGGCGGGTACGGCGCCGTACGGGTTGAGATAGTCGATCACGACGACATCCTCGCGGGGTACCCGGACACCATCAGCGTCTGGGCATCGCACGCCGACGAGGTGTCGGCCGTGCCCGAGGGCTTTTCACTGCTGGCACGGTCGTCGATATGCGGGGCCGAGGCCATTGCCGACCCCGCACACCGGATCTACGGGATCCAGTGGCACCCCGAGGTCAGCCATACCGTGGATGGAAGGCGCGTCTATGAAAACTTCGATGCAATCTGCCGTGATTTCGCCTGATCGAGCACCCGTGGATCCCGAATCCGCCCTGGCCGCCCGGATCAAAGCCATCGGGTTCCGGTGCCGGCAGTGCGGGGAATGCTGCCGCGCCGTGGCACGGGAGTCCAATCTCGTCATGGTGGGCCCGACCGAGATACGGCGCATATGTGGGGCCACGGGGCGCAAATGGCGCGAGATTGCAGAGCCGTACCCTGAATTTCTCGAGGACGGGCAGGGGACGCGGTTCACCTTTGGCTGGTGCCTTACACGAACGGCGGATCGCTGCATGTTCCTTGAACACGGGCGCTGCACGATCTACGATCACCGCCCGTGGATCTGCCGCACCTATCCCTTTATGCTGGGCGAGGAGGGGCTGATGGTGTTCGAATGCCCGGGCCTTGGCGGGAATATCGCCGATACGGAGGCACGCGCCCTCGCCCATGCGCTTCTCGCAAGAAAGCGCGCCGAGGACGAGGAGTACGCAGCAATAAAGGCGCATTTTGCGACCATGAGACCTTCGGGGAGCAGGACGCTGGTCATCGACAGCGAGGGGCATACCACCATTCATGGCTGAAATCAGGATTGTGGGGACGGCGCACATCTCCCGGAAAAGCATACAGGACGTAACCCTGGCGATCGAGGAGTTCGCGCCGGACATCGTCGCGGTGGAACTCGACCGGGGACGGTATGCTGCGCTCCGGAGGGAAGGGCAGGCGCCTGCGGTGAGCGACGTGCTCAAGGGAGGAAACTTTTCGCAGCTGCTCGTGCAGTGGATGCTCGCCTACCTCCAGCGGCGCATCGGCATGGACGTCGGCGTGGAGCCCGGCGCCGAGATGCTTGCCGCCATCGAGGAGGCGGAGCGGCACGGCATCCCGGTCGCCATGGCCGACCGCGACATCCGTATCACGCTCATGCGGTTCTGGCGCACGATGACAGTCTGGGAAAAGGGGAAAATGCTCGCGGCACTTGCCGCGTCCCTTGTCGGCGTCGGCGGGGAAGAGATCGATGTCGATGCGCTCACCAACCAGGACGTCATCTCGGCCGCCCTCGAGGAGTTCCGGAAGTTCGCGCCGCACGGCGCGCAGGCACTGATCGACGAGCGCGATGCCTATCTCGCCCACCAGTTCCTCGCCCTCGGACAGCGGTACGGGCGGGTGCTCGGCGTGGTGGGCGCGGGCCACGTGGAGGGCATCACCCGCTACATCGCCGCTCCCGGCAATCTCCCCCCCATGGCCCGGCTGGTCGAAGAGCCGAAAAAGCTCCCCTACGCGAAGGTGCTGGGCATCTTCGTGCTGGTGCTCTTCGCCTTCCTGATCACGGCCATCGCCTTTTCGGGCGTGGGGATCGAGGTGCTGCTCCTCGCCCTCCTCTACTGGGTCCTGATCAACGGCATGCTCAGCGCGGTCTTCACGCTCCTTGCCGGCGGCCACCCCCTCTCCGCCCTGACCGCGTTCGGCGTGTCATGGCTCACTTCCTTAAACCCCCTGATCGCCGCAGGGTGGTTTGCCGCCGTGACCGAGGCGAAGATCCGCAAACCCACCAGTGCGGATTTCCGCGCGATTGTCGAGGCGGAGACCTTCGATGCGATGCGAAAGATCCCCCTCTTCCGGGTTGTCCTCGTCGCGGCGCTGGCAAACGTGGGGAGTACGATCGGCACGGTCGCCTACTTCCTCTTCATCTTCCCGTTCCTGGGGATCGATCCCGGGATGGTGCTCAGGGAGGGCGTCACCAATTTCATCGCCTTCGTCCAGTCCCTCCTCCCCGTCTGACGGTCCGCCCATCCGGGTGCAGGCGGGGACGGGTGGCAGAAGCGGGCCCCGCATGCAAAATCTTTAATTCCCAGCCTGCTCCATGCCTTGCATGAATATCGGGATAACGATCATCAAATCGCGGCGAAGCGTCCGCCAGTATAGGCCTGCCCCGGTACCCGCCGACGTCATCAATGATGCCCTCGAGTGCGCCCGCCACGCACCGACCGCGAACAACGGCCAGAAGTGGCTGTTTGGCGTGATTACCGAAAAGGATCTCCTTGCATCGATTGCTGATCTTACGGATCACGGCACCTTCATCGCCGATGCGCCGGTATGCTTCGCCGTATTCGGCGAACGGGACTGGAAGTACTATCTCGAGGACTGCTGCGCCGCCACCGAGCAGCTGATGCTCGGCCTCTGGGCGCACGGGGTCGGATCCTGCTGGGTTGCCGGGGACAAGAAGGACTACGCCGTGGAGGTGGGAAAACTCCTGCAGGTACCTGCCGAATACACGCTCGTCTCCCTGATCCCCGCCGGGTACCCCGAGGACATGACACTGGTCCCCAAAAAGCCGCTGGAAGATATCACGTTTTCCAACAGCTGGGGTCCAAAGAGGACGTGAACCGCGCCCGCCCCTCCTCTCGTTTTCGAACCGTGAAACGATACGTGGAACGATACGTGGAACGATGGGTGGAACGAACCGGTAAACAAAGCGCTGCGACCCGCACTGCGGCAAAATCTTATGGCATGTTCTGTTGTATTTGAGACTATGAAACCCCCCATTTTGCAGGTGGCTTTGGACGTCCTCGAGTTGTCCCGTGCGGTGCAGATCGCGGGCGAGGCGGTCGCCGGCGGTGCCGATTGGATCGAGGCCGGAACCCCGCTGATCAAGAGCGAGGGCATGGACGCGGTCCGCACCCTCCACGACCGGTTCCCGGACCACCCGATCGTTGCGGACATGAAGATCGCGGATACCGGTACGATCGAGGTGGAAATGGCCGCAAAAGCCGGCGCCCATATTGTCTGCGTGCTTGCCGATGCCGACGATGCGGTGATCCGCGAAGCGGTGCGGGCGGGCCAGCTCTACGGGGTGAGGATCATGGCGGACCTGATCAATGTCGCCGACCCGGCCGCCCGGGCGGTGGAACTGGAGCGCCTGGGCGTTGATATCATCAATGCGCACGTGGGGATCGACCAACAGATGATCGGGAAGAGCTCGATTGAGCTGCTCGACCGCATTGCGGGGAGCGTGTCGGTCCCGGTTGCC
The DNA here is from genome assembly GCA_011048835.1 of Methanoculleus sp. Classification (GTDB taxonomy): domain Archaea; phylum Halobacteriota; class Methanomicrobia; order Methanomicrobiales; family Methanomicrobiaceae; genus DSDF01. The sequence goes on from DSDF01000008.1 coordinate 26,333, forward strand.
GTGGCGGGGGGCCTCGATGCCGATACGGCGGCGGAGGCCGTGCTCCACGGGGCGGGCATCGTGATCGTGGGGGGATGGATCGTGCGCTCCGCCGATGTCGCCCGGTCGGCGCAGGCCGTCCGAGACGCCGTCGACAGCCCCACCATCCCGCCGCCGTCCGGAAAGAGCCTCGAGGATGAGATACGATCGATTCTCGAGGATGTCTCCACCCCGAATATCTCGGACGCCATGCACCGCAAAGGGGCGATGCGCGATCTCGTCTCCCTCTGCGGCGACGTCAAGGCGGTGGGGAGAGCGGTGACGGTGCACACGATCGCCGGCGACTGGGCGAAACCGGTGGAGGCGATCGATGTCGCGGCCCCGGGCGACGTCATCGTCATCAACAACGACGGTGCTACCCACGTCGCCCCGTGGGGCGAGCTCGCCACGAGGAGCTGCATCAACCGGGGGATTTCCGGCGTGGTGATCGACGGCGCGGTGCGCGACGTGGACGATATCAGGAAACTGGGCTATCCCGTCTTTGCGAAGGCCGCTGTCCCCAACGCAGGGGAGCCGAAAGGGTTCGGCGAGATCAATGCGGAGATCATGTGTTGCGGTGTTGCGGTCCGCGCCGGGGACTGGATCGTGGGCGATGAAAACGGCGTGGTGGTCATCCCGAAAGAGCGCGCCTACGAGATCGCGCGGCGGGCGCTCGAGGTCAGGAAGACCGAGGAGCGCATCCGGGAAGAGATCCGGCGCGGCAGCACCCTCTCCGCCGTCAGCGAACTCCTGAAGTGGGAGAAAAAATAAGTTCAGGTGAAGAGCGACCTGCTGAGCAGTTCACC
>DSDF01000129.1 GCA_011048835.1 Methanoculleus sp.
CGCTTGGCGATGGAGATGACGGGGATCGTTACTCCCAGCCCTTCCAGCGCGGTGAGCGCCGCTGCAAGCTGTCCCTTGCCCCCGTCGATGATGACGAGGTCGGGGAATTCCCCGTCCTCCGCTGCCAGCCGCGCATACCTTCGCTGCACCACTTCGGCGATGGCGGCGAAATCATCGACCCCCTCGACCGTCTTGATCCTGAACCTGCGGTAGTGCGATTTGTCCGGTCTCCCTTCCCGGAACTGGACCATGGAGCCCACCATCGCGCTCCCCGCAAGGTGCGAGATGTCGAAGCACTCGATGACGTGCGGCAGGTCGGGCAGACCCACCGCCCGTTTGAGGGCCTCGAGCTTCAGGCGGTCGCCGAAGAAGGCGATCTCGATGTTCTTTTCGACGAGATCGAGAAGGTTCTTCTTCGCACCCCGCTGCGGCACCGTGATCCGCACCTTCTTCCCTTTCCTTCCGCTTAAAAACCCTTCGACCGCCTCGCCCGGGTGCTCCGGGAGGATGATCTCCGAAGGGGGCAGGTGCTCGGCGTAATACTGGACGAGGAACTCCTCGATGCTCTCTTCTCCCGCATCGAAGACAAACTCCTGCTTGTCGGCGAGGGTTCCCCGGTCCACGTGGAAGAGCATCAGGTAGACGCAATCGTCCTGCACGACATAATGGATGACGTCCTCGTCAAGCGCCTTCGGCCGCACGACGTTCTGGCGGCGGGAGAGGTGCTCGACCGCCTCGATCTGGCCGCGCAGCTCGATGGCTTTCTCGAACTCCTGCCGCGCCGCGCGCTCCTCCATCTCCCGCCGCAACGCGACGAGCAGGTCCGCTGCCCGCCCTTTCAGCACCTCGCCCGCGCGGGAGACGAGGTCCGCGTAGTCCTCCTCGGAGACGGCGCCGACGCACGGGGCGCTGCAGGTGCCCATGTGGTAGCGGAGGCAGGCGCGTCTGGGGAGTTTGCGGCACGAGCGCAGCCCGAAGGTCTTTTTCACCAGCGCCAACACGTAATCCCGCTCCTTCGCGGAGACGAACGGCCCGAAGAAGGCGCCCCTCCCCCGCGCCCGCCGGGCGATGCCGATGCGGGGATAGGGCTCGTCGGAGAGGTGGATATAGGCGTAGTTCTTGGAGTCCTTGAGGTCGATGTTGAACTTCGGCTGGTGGCGTTTGATCAGTGTGTTTTCCAGGATGAGCGCCTCGACCTCGGTGCCGGTGACGATGAAATCGACGGCGTCGATGAGCCGGACGAGCTTCGCGGTCTTCGCATCGTGCTCCCTGCCCGAAAAGTAGGACGAGACGCGCTTTTTGAGGTTTTTGGCCTTGCCGATGTAGAGGATGGCGCCTGATGCGTCGGAAAAGAGGTAGCAGCCGGGATCTTCGGGCAGGGCGTCGGTGGCGATCATGTCTCTTTCAGCACCGGTGGTTGCTTCAGCAGGGGTTTGAGGAACGCCCCGGTGTAGGACGCCTTCACCGCAGCGACCTCTTCGGGGGTGCCGGCGGCGACGATCTCCCCTCCGGCGTCGCCGCCTTCGGGCCCCAGATCGATAATGTAGTCGGCCGATTTGATGATGTCGAGGTTGTGCTCGATCACCACCACCGTGTTGCCCTTCTCGACGAGGTCGTCGAGGACGGCGATCAGCTTTTTGACGTCGTGGAAGTGCAGCCCCGTGGTCGGCTCGTCGAGCAGGTAGACCGTTTTGCCGGTCGCCCGCCGGGCGAGCTCGCGGGTCAGCTTGATCCGCTGGGCCTCGCCGCCCGAGAGAGTCGTCGAGCTCTGGCCGAGCTTGATGTAGCCGAGGCCCACGCGGACCAGCGTCTCGAGCTTCGCACGGATCGACGGGTGGTGCTCGAACAGCGCCATCGCCTCCTCCACGCTCATGTCGAGCACGTCCGCAATGGATTTGCCCCGGTACTTCACTTCGCGCGTCTCGCGGTTGTAGCGGGTGCCCTTGCACTCCTCGCACTCGATGTAGACGTCGGGCAGGAAATTCATCTCGATCTTGATGAGCCCGTCGCCCCTGCATGCCTCGCACCGGCCCCCCCTGACGTTGAAGGAGAAGCGGCCCGGCTTGTAGCCCCGCATCTTCGCCTCCCTCGTCTCCGCGAAGACCTTCCTGATCTCGTCGAAGACCTTGGTGTAGGTGGCCGGGTTCGACCGGGGCGTCCGGCCGATGGGGCTCTGGTCGATGACGATGACCTTGTCGATCTCCGCATCGAAGGAAATGTCGTCGAAGCTGCCGGGCGTGGTGCGCGATGCGTGCAGCTTCTGCATCAGCGCACGGTAGAGGGTGTCGTAGATGAGCGTCGATTTGCCGCTCCCGGAGACGCCGGTCACCACCGAGAACAGCCCGATGGGGATTGCGGCGGTGATGTCCTTGAGGTTGTTCTCCCGGCACCCCGTCAGCCGGATGAACCGGTCGCTTTTCCTGCGGGAGGCGGGCAGGGGGATGGTCATCTCCCCGCTGAGGTATTTGCCGGTCAGCGAATGCGGGTTGGCCTCGATGGCTGCGGGCGTGCCCTCCGCCACCACCCATCCGCCGTGGAGCCCGGCGCCGGGGCCCATGTCCACCACGTAGTCGGCCTGGCGGATGGTGTCCTCGTCGTGCTCCACGACGATGAGGGTATTGCCGAGATCCCGCAGTTTGTGCAGGGTGTCGATGAGCCGGTGGTTGTCCCGCTGGTGCAGGCCGATGGAGGGCTCGTCGAGCACGTAGAGCACCCCGGTCAGGTTGGAGCCTATCTGGGTGGCGAGCCGGATCCGCTGGGCCTCGCCGCCCGAGAGGGTTCCGGCGCTGCGGGAGAGAGTGAGGTAGTTCAGTCCCACCTGTTCGAGGAAGGCGAGCCGGGACCGGATCTCCTTGAGCACCTGCCGGGCGATCTCCTCCTCTTTTTCCGAAATCTCGAGGTTCTCGAAAAAGGCGATGCACCCGGCGATGGAAAGGTCGGTGACGTCCGCGATGGATTTGCCGGCAATTTTGACCGCGAGCACCTTCTCCCGGAGCCGCCGACCCCTGCACGTCGGGCAGGGCGAAATGCGCATGAACTTCTCCAGCTCGCGCCGCCGGTACTCGGATTTGGTCTGCCGGTAGAGGCGCTCGGCCTGGGGGAGCAGACCTTCCCAGCTCCCTGTGTGGGACCACCGTGCGTCGCCGTTTCTCGTCCGCATGTTGAAGTGGATGCGATCCGGCGAGCCGAACATCAGGGCGTCGTACTGCGCATCGGTGAGGTCCTGTATCGGCGTGAAGATGTCGAAGCCGTGGTGCTTTGCCACGGCGCCGACGTACTGGACGCGGTAGCCATCGAGGAAGTTGCGGTAGAGGGCGATGGCGCCGTCCGCCAGGTTCTTGTGTTTGTCGGGGATGATAAGGTCGGGGTCGAACTCCATCCGGATCCCGAGACCGTTGCACTCCTCGCACGCCCCGAAGGGGCTGTTGAAGGAGAACATCCGCGGCTGGAGCTCCTCGAAGGATATCCCGCAGACGGGGCAGGCCATCATGGACGAGTACAGGTGATCGGTTCCGTCCTCACCGATGGCGATGATCAGCCCGCCGTCGGAGCGCTGCAGGGCGTTTTCCACGGCCTCGACCAGCCTCGCCCGCTCGTCGGTCGCGAGCCGATCGACGACAATCTCGATGTCGTGCTTTTTGTAGCGCTCGAGGACGATGTCGTCGTCTGTCCGGTGGATCTCACCGTTGACGCGCACACGGGCGAACCCCTCGGCGTTCAAATCTTTGAAGAGCTGCTGGTAGGTCCCTTTCTTCTGCCGGACCACCGGAGAGAGGATGGTGACCATGCCGGTGAGTTCATTGCCGATGGCGTCGGCGATGGCCTCCGGAGACCGCGATTCGATTTTGATATTGTGCACCGGGCAGTAGGGGACGCCGATGCGGGCGAAGAGAAGGCGCAGGTAGTCGTAGATCTCCGTGACGGTGCCGACGGTGGAGCGGGGGTTTTTGGAGGTGGTCTTCTGCTCGATCGCAATCGCCGGGGAGAGGCCCTCGATGCTCTCCACGTCGGGCTTGTTCATCAGCCCGAGGAACTGGCGGGCGTAGGCGGAGAGCGACTCCACGTACCGGCGCTGCCCCTCGGCGTAGATGGTGTCGAATGCAAGCGTGGATTTGCCCGAGCCCGAGACCCCGGTAACGACGATAAACCGGTCCCGGGGGAGTTGCACGGTGATATTCTGAAGGTTGTGCTCACGCGCACCCTTGATGGTGATATGCTTCATGCTGGGGTACCCAATCATTGGGCCATGGTGCCTAATAGCACCTGCGACGCTACCAAAAAACTGCTATGGACGGCGACTGCTGCCTCGCCCCCCACAAGCATTATCCCCGCGGGAGTGCATCCCCCCTGCCATGCAGCCGGAGCACAGGGGACGGTACCTTCTGATCGGGATCGCTGCCCTCTCCACTCTGGTGGTGCTCCGGTCGTTTACCGTCAGTTTCTCCGATCCCGCATCATGGCTGCTGCGCGTGTGCGCCCTTGCCGGCATGCTCTCCCTCAGCATTGCGGCGCTGATGACCCCCTTCCTCGCACGGATCCGCGCCCTTTTCGGGGCCCCCTTCCTGCGGGTGCACCACGGCTTTGCGGCGTCCGGCCTGGTCTTCGCCACCCTCCACCCCGCCATCCTCGCCATCGATACCCTCAATCCGGCCGTCTTCCTTCCCTCGTTTGCCACCCCGTACCTCTTCTTCGCCCTGGGCGGGCGCATGGCCCTCATCCTCCTCTCCATCGCCCTCGCCGCCATCCTCCTGCGCCGGCGCCTCTCGCAGAGGATTTGGCGCCCGCTCCACGGGCTGATGTACGTCGTCCTCGCCCTCGGCATCATCCACGGCACCCTGATCGGCACCGATTTTCAGGATCCCCTGCTGTTCGCGATCTTCAACGGTCTCTTTGCCGCCGTCGCCGGGGCCTTCCTGCTGAAGCGGTGGCAGCGGCGGCCGAAGAAGGGGAAATACGGTTCGACGGGACAGGGGAAGATCAGGAATGGCTCCGGCTGAGTGCGCCGGCACAAGCGAGAAGGGCCGTTGCTTCAATATCATGTACCCATGGGCAGGGAGAACAGGACAGGGGTTGCCGGGCTCGGCTTCAGCATCGGCCTGATACTGGGGACGGCGATCTGGAGCATGGCGGCGATCCTTTCCGGCCTCGATATCATTGTCGGGATGACCTCCGGCGCCGGTGCAGGGATCATCACCGGGCTCGTGACGGCGCAGGCCTCTCTCAGGGAGTGGGTCCGGGGCAGCACGGGCATGCTTGTCGTCTTCGAGATGGGAACAGGAACTCTTGTCGGGATCCCTGCAGGGCTGCTCGCTGCATGGAGCTGGTCGTTTTCCCCTCTCAGCGGGGTTACCATGGGTGCGGGTGCCGGGCTGATCGGGGGGGCACTGATAGGAGCAGTCCTCCGGGCAACGGTGAAGGGCAGACAGGATATCGGGGAATAGGAAAACCGTCTCCTGCCATCATTTGCGTTCGAAGGAATTTTCCGGCCCTTTTTCGCCCTGTTTCGCTCCACTCTAAAAAAGGGGACCGCGTTTTCCGCCCCGACCTGCCGCCACCTGCGATCGCAGACCCCGGTTGCCCGCATCGCGCACCTTTCTCGCGCGACGTGTGCGGGTCCGTGGGTGAAGGTCCGGCTTACCGGGCCGGTGCCAGTCCCTGCTGGACCGTCTTTTGCTTTTCCTGTTCGAACTGCCGGCCCATCTCTTCGAGCCGGTCCTCTTTGAGGCTGTCACGGGCCGTGCTGAAGATCTTTTCTTCCTCCTCCTCTACATGGTGGTTGATGGTTTCCTCAAGTTTTTGCAGTTTCTGGGTGAATTCGGATTTTTCCGACCAGGATCTCCCGATATCTTTGAGGTGGCTGCGGATTTCTTCATGCTCTTCCTTTGAGTGGCTGATCTGCTCCCGTATCTCGCTCTCCAGCGGCGGGTAGAAGATCTTCTCTTCCGCGTTCATGTGCCCCAGCAGCTCGATGTGCATCCGGTCGAATTCCTCGTTCCTCTTTCCTTTGCTGGCCTCGCCAGCGCGGCTCATGATCTGTTTCAGGTCCGAGCTTGTTTTTTCATGATCCGACTTGATCATGTCAAGGATAGTCTGTGCCATACTATTCTCTCCGTGTGTTTCACTCCCCCCAATGGATCGGCAATCCGCGCATTTGCGCAACGAACAACGTTCCCCCCGTTCTGCCGATGGTCCCATGGAGGATAGCTACGGATGGCAAGGCATGCACTTATACTTTGTGCCGCCGCCCCTGAGCCTTCAACGGCCCGATCGAGGAGCGATACGATTTTATATCGGCCATAGTATATATCGACGGGGCCGTGCCTGCGCCGATGGTTCCTGACCGGAACGGGGGCCTGCCCCCGGCCTGCTATGCGCCGTCTTCCGGCCCGGCATCATCCACGGCAGGCTGGTCATCGTCCTCCGGCCCGGAGATTATCACGCAGCGCGTATCTCTTCACCATTTCAGGCTTGTGAATCCAGCAGATCGTTCCCTCGCATCCGCGGCGATTTTCCCGGACTCATCCAGGTGCTCAATACGGGTTTTCAACCTCCGATGCATCATCCTTCTCGGCAGATTCTCCCGGAGGGCCTGCTGCTTGTATTCGCCGCTGTGATCTTTGATACAGGAATCCACCACCCGGATCATATCAGGCTACGGTGAGTGGGAATATTGGCTGCAGGCAGGCATCATGTGTGTTGCAGAAATACATGCACTATGATCTGGCGACCTGGTTCTCGTGAGAGAGATCCCAGTTTTCATGAATCTCAAAGAGACCGTAATGACTTCGCACATGTCGGCGGAGCTGACCATCCGAGGCATCCTGCTTGGGCTTATGACATCCACCCCTGAAAGAGGAGTGCTTATCCGGCCGATTCGGAAGAAATAGGCAAAATGCGAGGGGAGCGATTCGAACGCTCGAACTCCTGCGAGACAGGGTCCTAAGCCCTGCGCCTTTGACCAGGCTCGGCAACCCTCGCGTGCGCTGCCTCTAGGATTGTTTCTGAAAGGTATAATGCGTTTCTTTTCGGGGAGGGAAAGGGCCGCCCCGTCCCGGAGAGGGAACGGGCCCGGCGTTTCGCCGCGGAGCATGGCCTGGTCTTCTGCCGAACCATCACGGGGCCGTTCCGCCGCCCTCGCCCCCCTCACCGCTCACGTCATCCCGGGCCCCTTTCAGCTCGTCGATGATGATGTGGTAGCCGGAGACGACGAGGGCCACGAAGAGCGGGCCGAGGATGAAGCCGACGAGGCCCATGACGGCGAGGCCGCCGAAGAATCCGATCCACATGAGCACCGGGTGGATGGAGGCCCGCATACCCATCATCAGGGGGCGGAGGTAGATGTCGGGGAAGGCGCAGACGACCGGGTAGCCGATCACGACGAGGAGGGCGAGGCTGCGCATGTCCCCCATCGAGAGGGCGTAGATGGCGAGGAATATCATCAGAAACGACGGCCCGAGGATGGGGACGAGCTGGAAGAGCGCCGCCATCAGCGAGTAAAAAACAACGTGGTCGAAACCGAGGAAGTAAAAGAACGGCAGGGCCAGGAGGAAGGTCAGCACCGAAGTGGCGATGTGCACCACGTAGATGGCGTAGAGCGTGTCGACGACCATCACCGACATCCGCTCGATGGCGCTCACGATGCGGTCCGGGAGGAGCCCGACGAACTCGGTGCGGATGGCGTCCCCGCGCAGGACGAACATGAACAGGCTGAGGAAAAAGACGATGAACTGCACGATAAGGAACGGAAGGCTCCGGATGATGGTCCCGAAGTACTCGCTGAACCGGCCTATCTGGTCGTTGATCCAGTCCGTGACCAGATCCGGCGGGATCGCCATCTCGGAGTAGATGAAATCCGCGTACGCGGCCCGGATCCACCCGACGATGAGGGAGACAATCTCCGAGAGGTAATCGATGTTGGAATAGATCACCGAGACCGTGAAGAACACGGTGCTGACAAGCGCCACGAGCACCAGCGCCGTGGTCACCGCCGCAGCGAGCTCCTCGTTCATCTTCGCCCGCAGGCGCCTCTGCAGGGGGAGGACCACGACGGCGAGCGAAGAGCTGAGGATGAGCACGCCGAGAAGGGGCCAGAACGAGAGGGTGGCGGCGATAACGATACCGGCCACAAGTGCGATGGTGAGAATGTCGAGCCGCGTGAGGTCGGGTGTCATGCCTTGCAATAAGCGTCGGCGGTGGGAATAATAAACACTCGTATTCCGTTCAATTCCCGCAGGATCACCCGGCAGGGCCGCGCCGGGCGCTCTCCTCCGCCCGCACTGCGGCGTTGCGCGAAGGCATGCCCGGCGGAGTACCGGTTGCCGGCATCTCCGGAGGCGGGGGGTGCATGAAAAAATATGACGCTGACATATACGCAAAGTAAACTTATATCTCTTAACTATTATCCCCAATAGCCAAAAAAACGCCCGTAAAACGGGGATTTGTTAGTATGAAAACATTTATTCTATTGACCACCAGAGGTTGAGTTAGAGAATCCCACCTTTTGAGTCCGGAGAAATGGAATGCTCGATGTGATAGCACGCATTTTGGCCGCATCGCTCGTGAGCTGGCTTCTGTTTATTACCATCGATGTACTGTTCAAACTGCCCGAAAAGGGCGGCGTGAGTGGTGCCACCGCGATCGGGAGAACCATCGAGGAGGACGGCGGAGCGCTTCACGGCGGGTACATGATGGGCAACATCGTCTGCTCTCCGGACGCATCGGCAGGAACGCTCCTTGCAGCCTGCGGCGTCTACATCGCGGGCATTTTCGGAGGACTCGCCGCCGCTTTGCTCGTCTACCTCGGCAACAGGATATGCCATGACCCCGGCTACGCGGGCACGACCGGGGCGGTTCTTGCCACGTTCGTCGTATTCGGGTTCACGCAGGTTGGTTTCGGCGCGGAGGAGTTCATCGCCGGCATGGTGCTCGCCATCCTCAGCATCCAGGGGCTCTCCCACATCGGGGCGAGCAGGCTTCTCGCCACGCTCTGGGGGTGGCGGGCATAACCGGCGAGGAGATCGCACTCGCCATCGTAGTGCTGGTCGGGCTGTTCGCCGCACTCCGGGTGGCGGTCGAGCAGAATACGCTCCGCAAGCTCCCCTACCTCAACGTTCTCAGCTTCGCCATCGCTGCGGCGATCGCCCTGCTCATTCGCCACCCGCTGGCGCTGCTGGCGGCCGCGGCATTTTTCGTGGGGTCAACGCTGGAGTCCAATGCCATCGCAAGCACCTATGCAGGAGGGAATACCGAGGATGATTGAGGTGGTCCTCTACGTGTTCGCCGCCATCGCCCTCATCGGCACGGTGAGCGCCGCCTTCCAGCGGGACCCCTTCGACAAGCTGATCGGGATCGGCGTGCTCGCCGCCGGCGTGCTTCCTTTCGTGGTGGTGCGGGGCTACCTCGATGTGGCGGTCGCCGTCGCCCTCATCGTCCCGGTCACGACCATCATCGTGCTGCTCGTCTGCAGGAGGGATGGTCCATGAGCGTGGAGTTCTTCCTCGGGATTGCCATTCTGGTGATCGGCACGACGGCGGCGGCCTTCCCCCGCCCCAAGACCTACCTCACCCGGCTCATCAACCTCGAGATCCCGGCGTGGGGCCTGCTCCTCATCATGCTCTCCTTCGATGAGACCCTTGCGCTGCTCACCTTTATCGCGGTCACCGCCATCTCCACCTTCGTGATCGTCCGCGTCGTCGAGAGGAGGCATGCCGCATGAAACGCCGCGAAGGACGCGGGACATGGATCAGCAGGATCTCCCGCACCATATCGGAACTGGAGAACCTTGCGGGGCTCTATGCCGTCCTCTTCATCGCCGTCACCGTGCTCGGCGCATTCACGCTCACCTCCCTGATCTACCACGACGACCAGCTCTACCCGAAGACCATCGACGCGGCGGACCCCCTCAACCCCTACCAGCGGGGCGGCACGCCGTTCAACACCACCGACGTGCAGGCCCAGTACCCGGACAACTCGCCGTACCTCGGGTATGTCACCGCGTACCTGACACCGGTCACCCGGTTCATCGCCGACCACACGCCCTACATGGGCACGACCATCGTCGCCCACCCGGGCGGGATCATCGACGAAATCCTCTATAACACGCGCGGCCTCGACACCGTTGCGGAGACCAGCATCCTGTTCGTGGCGTTCGCCATCGCCGCCCACCTGTTCAGGAGGGATGAGTAGCATGGAAGGGATCTACGCCTTCGGGCTGCTGGCGGTCTTCGCATCGATCGTCATCGGGTTCTGGGCGCTGGTGCGGGAGAACGACGACCTTCACCGTATCCTGCTCACCGATCTTGCCGAGATCCTCGCTCTCGCCCTCATCGCCCTGGTGGCCACCGACCTCGCCGAAGCGCTGATCCTCCCGGGGCTGGTGGTGGGGATCTCCGAGCTGATGGCGATCTCGGAGGTATTTCTGGTCCGCGAGGGGCTCGTCCGCCAGCCGGAGCGGATGCTGCAGATCGAGGTGATGGACAGCGCCCCGGGCCTGCTCGCACTCGCCCTCGTCGGCTACGGCATCCTCCTCTCCGGCTTTTCAGGAGGGGCCGTCGCCGGGATCGGCGTGATCTTCTATTTCGTCTGCAAGGGCCACGACGAGCGGTTCGCCCTCCTCGAGACATTGAGCGGGTATGCGTGGGCCATGTGGATCGTGGCCTTCTTCATCTTCATGCTCCTCCCCCAGTACTGGTTCTTCGGCGTGCTTATCGCCGGTGCTGCCATCCTGCTCAAGGTTGCGGGAAAGATGTCCCTGGTGGGGACCATGCGGGGTGGTGCGAATGTTTGAGCTGCCCGTGACCACCATCGAGGGGCCCGAGCTCTTCGTGCTCGAGTTCGGCGACATCGTCAACTATTTCACGGTCTATACCGCGGTGCTCTTCACCTTCGCCCTGCTCTTCACCATCCTGGTGATCATCAGCAGGCCCGAGCGGCAGGTGGACTTCGCCTTCGGCGGCGACGCCTTCTACACCAAGGACATCACGCCCGGCCAGTTCAGGTTCCAGCGGTTCATGGCCCTTGCCTGCGGCATGGCGACGCTCGGGGCGATGATGAGCGGGGACGTGTTCAACTTCACTCTCTTCACCTCGATGGTGGGCATTACCAACATCGGCATCGTCGCCGCCTACCGGAACCGGCACGTGCTCAATGCGGCCTTCCAGTACGGCATCGTGGCCATGATCGCCACCGTGCCCCTGTTCGGCAGCGCCGCCATCATCCTCGCCACCACCGGCACCCTCAGCATGTGGGCGCTCTTCGGGCCCGCGATCGCCGTGCCGCTCGTCGCCAAGATATTCCTGGTGCTCGGGGTGATGGGCGAGGGTATGGCCCCGTTCTATGTGGCAAAAGCGGAGATCACGCGTGCGCCGGGCGCACCGTACGTGCTCATGATCCACGTCAGCTCGCTGCTCCTCTTCCTGCGAGTGGTGGAAATCGTCATATCGATGTGATGTCCCATGAAACGAGAGAACGCATTGCTCATCACGATCGCGGCGGGGGCCGTCTGCCTCGCCGCCGGAGCCGGATGGAGGACCGGGTACCTCGCGCACTGGCTCGCCGAACTACTGCTCATCGCCGCGTTCCCCGTGTTCGTGCTCTTTTTGGGCTTGTGGTGGAACGCCTCCGAAGGGGAGGAGGACATCCCGTTTTTGGGGTACTGACATGTTCGACTATCTGATCTTCGGGACCTTCGTCGGCCTGCTCTTCCACGGCATCCACCGCAAGGTCATCGCCCGCATCCAGGGACGCCCCGGCCCCCCCATCTGGCAGGAGATACTGCATACCCTGAAGTTCTCCTTCAAGCAGACGTGGATCCCGAAAACAGCGAGCCAGACACTCTTCGTCTGGGTGGTGCTCGTCGCCATCGGCATCTGGAGTGCTGCGCTCGTCGTGCTGGTGACCCGGGGGAGCCTCCTGCTCCTCTTCGGCATCTACCTGCTCCACAAGATCGTCGAGCACGGGATGGGCCTCTCCTCGGGCTCGCCCTACGGCAAGTTCGGGGCGATCCGGTCGGTCATGTCGGCCGCCTCCGAGCTCCCGCTCTTTGCCACCGTCGGGGCGATCTACCTGTTCACCGGGTCCATGATGCTCACCGACATCCTCGCCTGGCAGACGGAGCACGGCCCGCTCCTCGTATTCGCCTTCCCCGCGGCCGTCGCCCTGTACGTGGTCATCCTCTCGAAGATGCACTACTCGCCGTTCGCCATCATCGAGAGTAAGGAGATCGTGAGCGGCAACATGACCGAGCACTTCGGCGTGTGGCGGGCCGGCCTCGAGGTGGCGTTCGGGCTGAAGACCTACGTGCTCCTCTACGCGTTCGTCCTCCTGTTCCTCGGACCGCTGCCGTTTCTGCTGGTGCTCGCCCTCATGCTCCTGCTGCTGCTCTCGCTCTCCTTTGTCTGCGCGTTCTCCCCCATGCTCTCCCCCTACGACACCGTGACGGTGCAGAGCCTCACCATGGGGATCGTCGCGGTCTACATCGTCATCGTGGGGGTGCTCTTCGCATGAGCCTCATCCGGGGGGTGCTGTTTGCCGGTGCGCTCGCCTATATCGCCGTGGCGCTGCTCGAGCTGGCGGCGACAGCATCGATCGCAATGCAGGCGATCGCGGCGGGGGTCTTCCTTGCCGCGACCATCGCCCTTACGGTGGTACGGGACGAAATAGCCTTGAAGAGATACGAAATGGCTCTCCTCTGGATATGTGTGCTCCTGTTCGGGGCCTACACAATCGCGGGCTATGGAGGTGGGGCATGGTAGAATACCTCTACGAGAAGGATCTCCGGGGCATGCAGTTCAATATCCTCGCAAGCACGCGGCACGAATGGGTTATCGCCGAGCTCTCCGCCCGCTACGGGATGAGAAAGCCCGAGATCAGGAGAGGCCTGATAGAGCGACTCGACATGATCCTGCTCGAAAACCTCCCCGCCCGCTACGAGGGCTGGCTTGCGCGGGGCGATGCCGGCGACGATGTCGCCCGGGCGCTCGGCGTCGAGCTGCTCACGGTCTACATCCCCCTTATCGAGGACAGCCGGATGCAGCATATCGCAGAGAACACACGGGAACGCATCGCAACGGACGATGCACGCGACGAATCTATCGCACACGCGCTGGCGCAGATACGGGAGTTGATCCGTTCATGAGTTTTTTGCAGTCGATTAAGAATTCCGTCCGGTCAAAGTCCATTCACGTCTCCTACGTGAACGTTGGGTCCTGCAACGGGTGCGATATCGAGGTGCTCGCCATGCTGGCGCCCCGCTACGACATCGAGCAGTACGGGATCTACGTGCACAACAACCCCCGGGAGGCGGATGTCCTGCTCGTGACCGGCGCGTTCACCCCCCAGTGGGAGGACAAGCTCAAGAGCATCTGGGACAAGATCCCGGAGCCCAAAGTCGCCATCGCCATCGGCAACTGCCCGATCTCGGGATGCGTGTTCAACCGGCGGGGCTCGTACGTCGACCCGCCGGTTGCCAAGCACATCCCCATCGCCGCCGAAGTGCCGGGGTGCCCGCCCCGGCCCACCGAGATCCTCAATGCGGTGCTCTCCCTCGCGCCGCTGGTGTTCAAAGATTACGAGGAGAAGCAATCATGAAAAAGACCGTCGACGTTTCACTGCCCATCGGGCCGCTGCACCCGTGCTTCAAGGAACCCGCCCGCATCCGGTGCGAGACAAAGGGAGAGCGGGTGATTTCGGCGGAAATGGACCTCGGATACGTCAAGAAGGGAATCGAGCGGATCATGCGGGGGCGGCCCTGGCAGGAGGTGATGTTCCTCGCCGAGCGGATCTGCGGGATCTGTTCGGTGATCCACAATATGGTGTGCATCGAGACCCTCGAGAAGATCAGCGGCGTCGAGGTGCCCGAACGGGCGGCATACTTGCGCGTGATCGTCAACGAACTCGACCGCATCCAGAGCCACATCCTCGCTAACTTCTCCTACTGCTACACCATCGAGCACGAGACGCTCGCCATGTACCTGCTCAACCTGCGGGAGACGGCGATGGACATGCTCGAGCTCATCACCGGCGCCCGGGTGACCTGCGCCTACATGGTGCCCGGCGGCGTCCGCTTCGACCTGCGGGACGAGGACCGCATCACGCTCGAGGCGGCGCTCGACCACATGGACCACGAGCTCCGGCGGTACGTGGGGATGTTCGAACACGGCCCGCTCGTCGCCCAGCGGAGCAAAGGTGTCGGCATCATCTCGCGGGAGGACGTGATCGAGGCGCACGGCGTGGGCCCGGTGGCCCGCGCGTCGGGGATCCCCGAGAGCGACCGCCGGTGCGAGCACCCGACCTACCAGAAGCTCGGGTTCACACCCCTCTCCTACGAGGAGGGCGACAACTACGCGCGCGTTATGATAAGGTTCGACGAGGTGTTCCAGAGCATCGACCTCATCCGGCGCTGCCTTGCGAATATGGTGCCGGGCACGATCCGGGGCGGGGGAGCCATCAAAGCGGGCGAGGCCACGCACGCGGGGGAAGCCCCGCGCGGGGAACTCACCTACTATGTAAAGACCGACGAATACGGCAGGATCGTCGATATCACCGTCAGGACACCGTCCATCATGAACATCGAATCATGCGCACACTATATGCTGGAAGGGGTGTCGTCCGCCGCCGATGTCACCTCCACTTTCATCAGCGCGGACCCCTGCATCGCGTGCACGGAGCGGTAACATGGCCACGTCGTTGTCCTACTACCTGCGGGAAATGGCCAGGGGCGAATGGCTGCGGAAATTTTTGTTCGTGAAGACCGCGCCCTATGAAACCCCGCCCCATTTCCGGGACTACCCGCGGCTCACCGGCAAGGAGTGCACCCATTGCCTCGCCTGCATGATGATCTGCCCGACGCCGGGCGCCATCGAGGTGCTCAAGACGGAAAACGGGTGGAACCCGGTGATCTACCCCGGGCACTGCATCCGGTGCGGCCTCTGCGTGGAGGCGTGCCCGGAAGGCGTGCTGATGAGCGGCAGGATCCTGGAATCGCAGTTCTACGACAATACCGGCTATGCCTCCACCTTCCACATCACGGTCGACCGCGTCCGCTGCATGCGCTGCGGGAACTGCTCCGTCGCCTGCCCGGTCAACAAGGAGGAGGACCCCCAGCTCGCCGCCACGGGCACGGGTGCGAACGATGCGGTGATCATGCGGGTCAAGGGCGGCGAACTGCAGATCCTCCACGAGGAGAAGTGCACCGGGTGCAAGACCTGCGAGGAGACGTGCCCGAACAGCGCCATCCGGGTGGCGCGGGTGGTCGAGGCGATTCATGTCCCGGAGGAGGAAGGGTGATGTTCATTCTCAACACCGGCAGGACCATCACGCAGGGGCGCCACGTCGAGCATAAATTCCACCAGGGCTACGCCGAGGTGGCGTCCACCTGCTTCATCCACCCGTTCGACCTCATGGACTTGGACATGGAAGAGGGGGAGCACGTCGAGGTTGCCAGCGCGTGGGGATCGGTCGTGCTTAAAACCGAAAGCTGCGAGGATTTACCGAGAGGGACGATATTCGTACCTCTCGGGCCGTTTGCCAACCACATCATCCCGCCCCGCACTCATTCCACCGGGATGCCCGACTTCAAGAATATCCCGGTAGAACTCACCTTTACCGAGCGCGAACGGCCGACGCAATGGGACCTCATGGAACAGCTGGGAGGTAAGCGTTATGAAACACTATGATGTCGTATGCCCGTTCTGCGGCTGCCTGTGCGATGACCTCGAGATTACCGTCGAGAACAACAGGATCATCGGGGTCGATAACGGCTGCACCCTCGGCAACGCCAAGTTCATGGGCAAAGAAAGGCTTTCATCCCCGATCAGGAGGAACGGCGACGGCTGGGAGACGATCAGCTATGAGGAGGCCGTCGGATACACTGTCGATATGCTGCTCGAGGCCGACCGGCCCCTCCTCTACGGGTGGAGCGGGACGCACGGGGAGGCGCAGTGCACCGGGGTGCACATGTGCGAGCTCGTCGGGGGCATCATCGACAGCACAACCTCCGTGTGCCACGGCCCCTCCATTCTCGCCATTCAGGAAGTCGGCCACCCGGGCTGCACGCTCGGGAGGGTGAAAAACCGCGCCGACGTGGTCATCTACTGGGGGTGCAACCCTCTCGAGGCGCACCCCCGCCACATGAGCCGGTATACCACCTATGCAGACGGCTACTTCCTCGACAACGCGTTCCGGGAGCGCAAGGTCATCGTGGTCGATGTCCGGAAGACGGAGACCGCCCGGGTCGCCGACGAATTCGTCAGGATCAAACCGGGCGGGGACTACGCCGTCCTCTCTGCGCTGCGGGCGATCGTCCGGGGGAAGGGCGACATGGTGCCCGCGTCCGTCGCCGGGGTGTCCCGGTCGCAGCTCGAGCGGATGGTGGCGATGTGCAAGGACGCCAAATTCGGCGCCGTCTTCTTCGGCCTCGGGCTGACCATGACGAAGGGCAAGTACAAAAACATCCGCAATGCGATCGAACTGGTCGACGAACTCTCCCGCCACACGAAATTCACCATCACCCCCATGCGGGGGCACTGGAACGTCTACGGCTCCAACGAGGTATTCACCTGGATGACCGGCTACCCCTACGCCATCGACTTCTGCCGGGGGATCGCGTTCTACAACCCGGGCGAGACGTCGGCGATCGATATCCTCGCCCGCAAGGAATGCGACGCCTGCCTGATCGTCGGCAGCGATCCCGGGGCCCACTTCCCGCGGGGCTGCGCCGAGCACCTCGCGGACATCCCGGTCGTGGTCATCGACCCGGTGCCGACCATGACCACCGCCTTCGCCAACGTCCAGATCCCGGTTGCGGTCTCCGGCATCGATGCCGAAGGAACGGCGTACCGCATGGACGGCGTCCCCATCAGGGTCAAAAAGGTGATAGAGCCGACCCTGCCCAGCGACAGCGAGGTGTTGGGGGACATCTTTGCACGGATGAAGGAGGCGACGGGCTATGACTGAACTGCTCATCCGCAACGCCTGCGTGATCGATCCCATCAACGACATCTGCGGGGAGATCATGGATATCGCGGTGCGGGACGGCAAGATCGTTGAGAGCGTGGGCAGCGGCGCGGAGGTCATCGACGCGAACGGCAACCTCACCATGCCGGGCGGCGTGGAATCGCATACCCATATCTGCGGCACGAAGGTGAACTTCGGGCGCTACATGAGCCCGGAGGACATGCGTGCGGGACGGACCGCACGGCGCGGCCACATGCACGCCACCTCGGGCTACAGCGTGCCCACCACCTACGGGACGAGCTACCGCTACAGCGCGATGGGCTACACGACCGCCCTCGAAGGGGCGATGGCGCCGCTCGAAGCGCGCCACACCCACGAGGAGTTCGCCTACACGCCCCTGCAGGATATGATGGCCAACACCCTCTTCGACGGGAACTGGCCGGTCATGCAGGCGATCCACGAGGGCGACCACAAGCGGGTCGCGGCGATCGTGGGCTGGACGCTCGCCGCGGTGAAGGGCTTTGCGATCAAGCTGACGAACCCCGGGGGCACCGAGGCGTGGGGGTGGGGAAAAGACGTCTCGTCCATCCGCGACCCCGTCCCGCACTTCGAGGTGACCCCCGCCGAGATTATCAGCGCGATGATCGAGGCGAACGAGATGCTCAACCTCCCCCACTCGGTCCACCTGCACTGCAACTGCCTCGGCAAGCCCGGCAACTACGAGACCACGCTGGAGACCTTCGACCTCGTCCCGAACGCACATGACAAACGGCAGAGCCTCTACGCCACCCACGTCCAGTTCCACGCCTACGGCGGGTCGAGCTGGAGGGATATCTGCTCCCGGTCCGAGGAGATCTGCCGATCGATCAACAGCAAGCCCCAGATCGTGATGGATATGGGGCAGGTGATGTTCGGCAAGACCACCACCATGACCGCCGACGGCCCCATGGAGTTCAACCTCTACCGCCTCTACCACAACAAGTGGAGCAACCACGACGTGGAGCTGGAGACGGGATCGGGGATCATCCCGGTCCACTACAGCCGCAAAAACCTGGTCAACTCCATCATGTGGGCCATCGGCCTCGAGCTGGCGCTGCTCACCGACAATCCCTGGCAGTGCATCCTCGCCACCGATAATCCGAACGGGGCTCCCTTCGTGAAGTATCCCGAGATCATTGCGCTCCTGATGAGCAAACGCTACCGCAACGAGGTGTTCGCAACGGTGCATCCCGGCACCGAGCACAATGTGCCCCTTGCCGCCCTCGACCGGGAGCTGACATGGAACGATATCGCCATCATGACCCGCGCGGCGCCGGCGAAAGCCCTCGGGCTCGTCGATGTCGGCAAAGGCCACCTCGGCGAGGGGGCGGATGCGGATATCGCCATCTACCCCATCGACATCACCACGACCGACCCTGCGAATGCGCCGCAGGACGTGATCAGGGCCTTTGCCCAGACCGATTACACCATCAAGCGCGGCCGGGTGGTCTGCTGCCGGGGCACGTGCACGGTGGACGGGGAGAACACCACCATCTGGGTGAAGCCGCAGATCTCCGAGAACCACAGCATGGAGGACGACCCTGAGTTTAACCTGAATTTCGACCGGTACTACACCGTGCGGAAGCGCAACTACCCCGTGCAGGAGGAGTACCTCCACCGCAACCTCTGCATCGAGACGGAGGCGAAGCTATGAAGGTGACGCTGGAGGTCAAACCGCGGCGCAAACCCTATCTGCCCATCGAGGCCGAGGGGATCATGCCCCGCACCTTCTTCGAGGGGGCCGACGGCCTGACCGTCTATCGCGGCAACAAGGAGCTTGCGCTGGAGGAGATCTTTTCCGTCGCCATCGAGGGGGAGGCGGCCTCGGTCGACGAGGTGGCGATCGAAATCCTCGGCGACAGTTCCCGCATCAAGCGCATCGGCGAGTACATGGACGGGGGCCGCATCCATATCGCGGGCGATATCGGCATGCACTGCGGTAATTTCATGAGCGCGGGTGAGATCGTCATCGACGGCAACGCCGATGCATGGCTGGGCCGCGAGATGCGGGGGGGTGCGATCCGCTGCCACGGCAACGCGGGCGATTACTGCGGCGCCGGCTACCGCGGGGAAAAGCGGGGGATGCGCGGGGGCACCGTTGAGGTGCTCGGCGATGCGGGAGACTTTGCCGCCGAAACGCTGGCAGGCGGCACCGTGATCATCCACGGCAACGCGGGGGACCTCGCCGGCGTCGACATGAAGGACGGCGTGCTGACCATCATGGGCGAAACGTGGCGGGCCTGCGCCAACATGAGCGGCGGGACGTGTTACGTCCACGGGACCGTGCACGACATGATCCCCACGTTCAGGAACGTTGGCAGAGAAACGGTGGGCGGCGAGGTTTTCACCCGGTTTGCCGGCGATATCGCAAACAGGGGAAAAGGAACCCTTTTTATCAGAAACTATAAATATATGGATTGATGATCCGACATACCTGCGGTTACGAAGCGTCGCTGTACTGCAAAAAGTGCGGGCGGCCCATGGCACAGACGCAGAAAGGCCAGATCTGGTGCCCTCATTGCGGGAGAAAAATATCCATGGTCTGCCCGGGATGCGGCAAACTCTGGTAGTTACATCCGGCTTCGTACCAGGCGTGCATACCCGGCGCGCAACCGCTCTTTTTCCTCCCGCGTGAGGTCGTCCTTCCCGCTTTTGTGGAGGTAGGTCTCCAGTTCATCGGCGATCTCCTCCGCATCGAGGTGGCTCTCCACCTCGACATACACCGGCGCCTTCGAGACGTCGATCGCTTCCCCGCAGGTATGGCAGAGCTTCCAGTGCTGGTACCGGTCGATGTAGGTAAAGGTATGGCATCCCGGGCACCGGATTACCGTATACATCGTCATGCGATCATCACCGCCGAAGATAAATAATGTTTGTATACGGCGGATACCGCGGCCGGCGGCGCGGGATGCTGCATGCGCTGCGGGTCAAGCGCATCGACGCCAAGACCGATTTCGTCACCTCGGCGGCCGGCGGCGCGGGATGCCGCATGCGCTGCGGGAGCATGGTGCGGCGAGGGAAAAAGGGTGCCTGGTGCGGCGCGGCCCGCCTAATGGTGGCAGACGTTGCTTCCCTGCTCGAGGGTGCCGTCGAGGAAGGCCCGGACGGCCTGGTCGATCTCGCCGGAAACGCCGATGTAGACCTCGATCCCGTGCATGCAGAAGTTGTCCACGGCTTTCGGGCCCATGCCGCCGGCGAGCACCACATCAACATTGTTGTCGGCCATCAGCTGGGGCAGCACGCCGGGGGCGTGACCGGGGTTCTGGATCTCCTCCCGTGCGATGATCCTGCCGTCTTCCACGTCGAAGAGCACGAATCCCTCGCACTGTCCGAAATGCGCAGAGACCATATTCCCTTCCCTTGCTACTCCAATTTTCATTGCGCAATCACCTTGTATGAATTCCTTATCAGTATCTGCGAGGGATCTCATAAAACAATGGAACGCGGCCGCGCCGCACCCGCCCTTTTTCCGAATGCGCCGCCTCATCACGGGAACGGGATGCAGCCTTTTTTGTGGTCAACCGCCGACCATAGCAGTATGCATATCGAAATTGCGCCGGTGGAAGGACTGCCCCTCATCCGGGAGGGCGACGACCTGCCGGCCCTCATCTGCGACCGCGTTGCGTTCGATGACGGCGATATCCTCTGCGTCGCCTCGTCAGTCTTTTCCAAGGCGAAGGGCTATACGCGCGCCCTCGCATCCATCGATCCCGGCGAGCGGGCAGCGCGCATCGGGGCGATGTGCGGTGAAGACCCCAGGTTCATCCAGGCGGTGCTCGACGAATCCGAGGATATCCTGCTGGAAGCGCCGTTCGTCCTCTCCACGCTCGCCTGCGGCCACGTCGGCGTGCGCGCGGGGGTCGACCAGAGCAACGTGGAGGACGGGCTGCTCATCCTCCTCCCGCCGGACCCCATGGCTGCCGCGCAGGAAATCCGCGAGCGGATTTTCGGTATCACGGGAGCCGATGTGCGGGTCATCCTCACGGATACCTGCGGTCGATCTTTCCGGCGGGGGCAGACGGGCACCGCGATCGGGTGGAGCGGGACGCCGGCGATCCGGGATTACCGCGGCGATACCGACCTGTTCGGCCATGTGCTCAAGATCACCGAAGAAGCGGTCGTCGACGAAATCGCCGGGTTTGCGAACTTCGTCATGGGCGAGAGCAACCGCGGCGTGCCCGCGGTGGTCTTTCGAAACTGTCCTGCGTGGACCGGGCACGATGAGCTGTATTTCACCGCGGACGAGGACATAACCCGCGCCGCACTCAAAAAAGGGATTCAGTAGATGAAGTTCAGCGCGATGGTGATGCCGCCGACAATTGCGCCTGCGACCAGCACCGATATCGGTGATATGTGAAACGAGCGCTTGTCCTCGCTATCATAATAGGTCACGAGACCTGCGGAGGAAACCAGCCTTCCGCCACTCTTTTTCGCCATGATTAACTATTTGCATTCTGCATATATAAATCAAAGGCAGAGACGACCATGTCGGACGCCGTTTCGTTCCGCGGCAGGGCGCTGGTGGGAAGAGAGCTCGAGGAGCGGTGCGTCGAGATCACCGTGGAGGCGGGCACCGTCCGGGCGATCGAGGAGGTTGCAGCACAAAACGACTGCTGGATCCTGCCCTGCTTTTTCAATGCGCACACGCACATTGCCGATACCATCGCCATGGACATGCCGGTGGCCGGATCGCTCGCCGAACTGGTCGCACCGCCGGACGGGTTGAAACACCGTCTCCTTCGCGCCGCACCACAGGACGACCTCGTGCGTGCGATGCAGAGCACCGTTGCCTCCATGGTGCAGGCCGGCACGGCGGGGTTTGCGGATTTCCGGGAAGGGGGGGTCGAGGGGGTGCATGCACTCCGGCAGGCGCTGGAGGGCGCACCCTGCCGGGCGATCATCTTCGGGCGAGAGGGGGGCGAGACGGTCGCCGACGGGCTCGGGATCAGCAGCGTCCGGGAGGGTGTGCACGTCGAGGCGGCGGTGGAGCGGGCGCGGGCGCTGGGACTGCCCGTCGCCATCCATGCCGGCGAAAAAGACCCGCATGACATCGACGCCGCCCTCGCCCTCGAACCTGACCTGATCATCCACTGCACCCACGCCGACGACCGGCAGCTGCGCAGGATAGCGGAGATGGGGATCCCCATCGCCGTCTGCCCCCGGTCGAACTGGACGCTCGGGATCGCCGCCGGCGCCTACCACCCCCCGCTGGCGCGCATGCTCGCGCGTGGATGCAGGGTGGTTCTGGGCACCGACAACGCCATGTTCGTGCAGCCCGATATGTTCCGGGAAATGGCGTTTACATCGCTGGTCTACCGAATTTCCGCAAACGAAATCATGACAATGGCGGTATCGGGATCAGAGCTGTTCTGTGCCCCTTTCTTTATTGAGGAAGGGTGTCCGGCCAATTTTTTCCTTCTCGATCCGATGCGCAACAATTATCATTTCAGTCATGATGTATGCACCACAGTGGTAAAACGGGTAAATTCGTGTAATATTATAAGAACTATTTTAAACCCGGCAACGAAATGATAATGAAGACTTATTTTTGGAGCTGACCGATGTTCAATAAGATCCTTGTCGCCGTTGATGGCTCGGAAGTGAGCAAAAAGGCACTCGGGGTGGCGATCGATGAAGCTACCAAATGGAGCGCCGAGCTCCACGCGATATATGTCATCGAAACCGGTATGCTGTCCTCAATCCCTGTCGACAATACGCTCGAGGTCATCTACAGCCTCCTTGAAAACGAGGGGACGGACACGCTTGAGGAATGCCGGACCACCGCCTCGGATGCAGGCATCGACCTGCACACGCATATCACGCATGGCCATGCGGGCAACGAGATACTGAAACAGGCCGAAGGCATGAACGCCGACCTTATCGTACTCGGCTCGCACGGGAAGAGCAATATTGACCGCCTCCTGATAGGCAGCGTGACCACGTACGTGGTGCGCCATAGTTCCATAACGACCCTGGTGGTGAGATCATAGAAACAAAACTTGTTCGCGACTTTATGACCGACGACGTCGTGTGCGTAGAAATACCGGGAAACCGCGAGGATGTCCTGAGAATACTGAAGCGAACCGGCATCAGCGGTGTCCCGGTACTCAAAGAGGAAAAGCTGGTGGGAATCATTACCCGAAAGGATCTCCTCGCCAAGTCCGAGGAGACGCAGCTCGGGCTGCTGATGACCCCCGACCCGATCTCGATCACCCCGAATGCGCATATCAAAGATGCGGCAATTCTGATGACGAAACACAATGTCAGGCGCCTTCCGGTGGTCTCCGAGGGCAAACTGGTGGGGATCATCAGCACCGCCGATCTCGTCAATGCCATCTCGCAGATGAAGATCAGGGAAGAGATCAAAACCCGCTATGTGCGGCCGACGTTCGCGCTCTGGGAGGAGACGCCGCTGCCGCTCGTGGGGAGGATCATGGAGACCTCGGGGTTCGATGCCATCCCTATCCTCAATGACGAGGGGCAGCTGGTGGGCATCATCTCCGAACGTGACCTTATCCGGGCGTCGTGCATCGAGGACTCGGTGCAGGTCTCCGATTTTTCCAACGGGACGGACGATGACGAGTGGACGTGGGAGAGCATCAGGGACATGCACACCATATCCTACGGGATTTCACGGATCCAGCTGCCGGACAAACCGGTGAAGATGGTCATGGTCAGCGACGTCATCTCCGTGCCGCTCAACGCCGAGATCAGCGTCTGCGCACTGAAAATGAAGCGGTCACGGGTCGACCAGCTGCCGGTCGTCAACGGCGACAAGCGGCTGGTTGCCATGCTCTTTGACCGTGAACTGATCAAAGTGCTCATTCCGGAATCGGTCATGGTGGGCGGTGTCCTCGATGCCTCCAGCCACCTGATCCGGAACCATTGACCGGAATTCCCCCATTTGGGGGGCAACCATACATTTATGCCAGATAAAATCATTGTATAGTCTGAAACGCTTTTGTCACCTTTCATGGCGTAATTAACGGTAGGAGGTTTTTTGAATGCCTGAACTCCCTCATGAAATTATGAAGGGGACGACCACTATTGGTATCGTGTTCAATGGCGGTGTCGTCCTCGCCACCGAGAAACGGGCAACCATGGGAAATCTCGTGGCTAGCAAAACGGCCAAGAAGGTCTACAAGATTGCACCCCGTATCGGCATGACCATTGCAGGCGGCGTCGGTGATGCCCAGCAGCTCGCACGGATCATCCAGGTGGAGGCGAGCCTGTACGAGATCCGGCGGGCCAAACTGATGTCGGTGGGCGCGGTGTCCACGCTCCTGAGCAACTACCTGAACCAGAACCGCTACTATCCCTACTACGTGCAGCTCCTCGTGGGCGGCGTCGACGACAGGGGGCCGAGCGTCTACTCGGTCGATGCCCTGGGCGGGGCGTCCCGGGAAGACGATATCGTCGCCACCGGGTCGGGATCGCCGATCGCCTACGGGCTGCTCGAGGACGGCTATCGCCCGGGGATGAGCGAGGAGGAAGCGGTCGATCTTGCGGTCAGGTCATTGCGCTCCGCGATGCGCCGCGACGTGGGATCGGGAGAAAACATCAACGTTGTGGTGATCACGCAGGAAAAATACGAAGAGAAAAAGCTTCCGGGGCTCAGCAGGAACGCCCCGGAAGCTGCAAACTAACTTTTTTTAGGACGATTTTAATGCTGATTGAAGAACGGCTTGAAGAGCTGAAAGAAAAGATCAATAATAAGGTCCCCGCCGGGATTACGGTGTCCGAAGTGGAATTCGAGGGGCCCGAACTGGTCATCTATACAGACGATACGAAAAAGTTCGCCGATCAGGCGGACCTGATCCGGGTGCTCGCGCGTGACCTGAGAAAACGCATCGTGGTGCGCCCGAATATTCTCGAAGACCCCGAACAGGTCGCGGGCAAGATCCGGGCCGTGGTGCCCGACAACGCCGGGATCAGCGACTTGTTCTTCGACCCGGAAACAGGCGAGGTGCTCATCGAAGCGGAAAAGCCCGGCGTGGTCATCGGGAAAAACGGCGTCACGCTCCGCGATATCACCAAGGAGATCGGGTGGACGCCCAAGGTGGTGCGCACTCCGCCCATCGAGAGCGCCACCGTCAAGCAGGTGCGCCAGTTCCTCCGATCCGTCAAAGACGAGAGAAAAACATTCCTGCGCCAGATCGGCAGGCGCATTCACCGGGATGCCACCGCCAAAGACCAGTGGGTCAGGGTGACGACCCTCGGCTGCTGCCGCGAAGTCGGCAGGGCGGCGTTCCTGCTCAGCACCCCGGAGAGCAAGGTGCTCATCGACTGCGGGGAGAAGCCGAGCAACACCAACGGCTACCCTTACCTGTACGTCCCCGAGATCTACCCGCTCACGACGCTGGACGCCGTGGTGATCACCCACGCCCACCTCGATCACTGCGCGCTCGTGCCCCTGCTGTTCAAGTACGGGTATGAAGGCCCGATCTACAGCACCCCGGCGACGCGGGACCTCGCCTCGATGCTCCAGCTCGATTACCTCGACGTGGTCAACAAAGAGACGGGTCAGGTGCCGTATTCCTCGAACGAGGTCAGGACGTTTATCAAGCACTCGATCACCCTCAATTACGGGAGCGTCACCGACATCGCCCCCGACATGAAGCTGACGCTGCATAATGCGGGGCATATCCTCGGTTCGGCCATCGCCCACTTCCACATCGGCGAGGGGCTCTACAATATCGCGTTTACCGGGGACTTCAACTA